>CALYBP010000004.1 GCA_944415425.1 uncultured Ruminococcus sp.
TGAGCTGCTGCTTGAACTTGAGCTGTTGTTTGAACCTGCGTTGTTTGCCGAGCTGTTTTTAACCGGATCAACATCCTTACTTATGATTTTACCAGTTTTTGCGTTAATTTCATATTCATATTCGTGTGAGGATGTGTAAAATTCAATGTCGTATACAGCAACGCCGTCGTCATAGTCAAGCTTTGTTTTTGTAAATTTAACTTGTGATGAGCTTAAACCCGCATTCTTAAGTGCAGTATTTTTTGCTGAATCAATACTTACATAAGACGAAGCAGAATTTGATTGGCTGTTGTTCTGAGAGTTGTTTGTCTGATTGTTGTTTTGCTGATTATTGACTGCCTGATTGTTGCTCTGCTGGCTGTATGCTGTACTTTGACCGCTGTTTTGCGATGTGTTGTCAGATGACTGATTTGTGTCTTTTTTATTATTGTCTGTTGCTTGATTAGATTTGTCGGAACTTTGCGAGTTGTTTGAAGCGGATTTTAGGGTTTCTTTACTCTTACTGAATACTGTGTTTTCAGCTGCGTTAATTTCATATTCATACTTGTGAGTTGAAGTATAGAACTCAATATCATACATTGCGGTGCCGTCGTCATAATCAAGTTTTGCCTTGGTGTAGGTAACATCTCCACTTTTTAAACCTGCATCAGACAAAGCAGTTTCTTTTGCTTGCTCTACTGTTATTCTGTCTGATGAAACAGGTCCTTCTTCACCTGTTAAAATGTTCTCCGATGACTTTTTAACAATTGCACCGTCGGATGCCCTAACCCAGTATTCATACTCAATATCATCTGAGGTGAATTCAACATCATACACAAACTGACCTTGCTCGAACTTAAATTTTGTTTCGGTAACCTTTGCGTCGACAGGATCGACATTTGCGTCCGCAAATGCAAAATTCTGAGCGTTTTCAGCACCTATTGAGGAGCTTTCGGCAACTGCACTTACAGTAAAAGCTGTTCCGAAACCGATTACTGTAAGGGCTAAAACGGCTGCTAAAATTGTGATAACTGCTTTTTTGGGGGTTGAGAATAAATTTTTTATTTTTTTCATGATTTTTGCTCCCTTCTTAATTTGTTGTCTTAATTTTATCCCCGAAACATTAAAATAACATTAGAAAAAATATATTTTTAAAAATTTTATATATTTTTTTCAAAAATAAATGTAAATGTGCTTCCTTCACCGGGTTTGCTTTTCACTGTCAGCTCACCGCCGTGAAATTTTGCGATTTCATAAGCCATAGAAAGACCGAGTCCCGTGCCTTTTCCGCTTCTTGAATTATCTGATTGGTAAAACCTTCTGAATACATTTTTTTGATCTTCCTTTGAAATCCCGATTCCGTCGTCAGATATTTTAAACTCTATTGTATTTTTTATATTGCTCAGCTCGACCCAAATGTGCCCGTTTTCGTTGCCGTAGCGGTATGCATTGCTTATAAGGTTTTGTATAAGCCTTTCAATAAGCTTTTCGTTCGCCAGACAATAAATATTTTCCTGAATTTTATATTCAAGTGAAATACCGTTTTCCTTAATCAAAGCCATATCTTCGCAGACCGACGAGACAAGCTGTGATAAATTAATTTTTTCTTTTGAGTAATTTTCGGGCTTTCGCTCTATTCTTACACACTCAAGCATATCGTTTATGAGCTTTGACATCTTTGTCGTCTGCCTCAAAATGACCTGCAAATCCTTTTGGTATTCATCTGCACTCCTCTTATTGTTTAAAGAAAATTCACACTGTGCCATGATTACCGAAACAGGTGTGCGCAGTTCGTGTGATACATCTGATGTAAACTGTTTTTCAGCCTCAAACGTGTCGTCAAGACGGGTAAACATATCGTTAAAATTATCAGCAAGGCGGTGTATTTCATCGTTCCCGCTGCCAAGCTCAATTCTTCTCTTTAAATCACCGCATTGTTCAATTTCCTTTGCGGTATCAGATATTTTCTGAATAGGGCGAAGGGTTCTTCGAGCGATCAAATATCCACCGACCGCACCTAAAAAAATAACAACAGGCAGAAATACCAACGTCAGCTTTGTTATGTCCGTCATTTGTGCTGTGCCCTGTTTTTCGGATACAACACCTCTGAGCCACAAGCCGTCAAGGTTTTCGTTTGTAAGCGCTCTGTCAAAAACGTAATACAGTGTTCCGTTAACTTTGACTGTCTGAACCTGCGAGTTTCTGAGCTCAAGATGAGATGTTTCCTTAGAAATCGGATTTTCTCCGTAAAGCAGGGTGGAATCCTTGTAATAGAGAGAAGTGTAAACCTCATTTACATGGTCTAAAAAGTCGTCGTCGATTTCAAGATAACCTTTTCCGTATTCTATGAAATGATCTACATCAGCTGTTTTTTCAAGAGCTTCGTAGCTTTCAAAAAATTCGACTTCATCTATATTGTTTTCCACCGTAACAATAACGCTGTCTCGAATAGTTTTCAAAAGAATCTGTCGGCTCACAAAAAGCACGGCAAACAAGGTGAAAAGCGCCACCAATATAAGAGCTACCGTATACCACACGGTAATTTTAAAGCGAATTGATACAGATTTCATAGTTATATGCCTTTCTTTATAACATAACCTTTACCTCTGATTGTGTGTATAAGTTTTGTGCTGTGACCGCCGTCTATTTTTTTTCTCAGATAGCTTATATACACATCAACAACATTTGTTCCGCCCTCATAATCAAAATTCCAAATATGATTTTCAATTTTTTCTCTTGAAAGCACAATTCCTTGATTGTGAAGCAGATACTCAAGGAGAGCATATTCCTTTGAAGAAAGATTTATCTCACTGTTTCCTCTTTTTACCGTGTGCGCCGAGCAGTCCATAACCAGGTCGTCTATTGACAGAATATTTGTTGTTTTCCCGAAAGATACTCTTGTTATCGCACGCAGTCGTGCCGAAAGCTCATCAAATGAAAACGGCTTTATCAGGTAATCATTTGCTCCGCTGTCAAGACCTTTTACTCTGTCAGATACGGAGTCCCTTGCCGTAAGAAAAAGTACAGGAGTATTTTTATTTGAATCCCTCAAAGATTTTAACACCTCAAATCCGTCTGCTTTCGGCATATTAATATCCAATATTACGGCGTCATAGTCGGTGTATGATAGAATATCAATGGCTTCTTTACCGTCATAACAGCTGTCAACGCTGTATCCGTCGGCAGTCAGCTTTTGTGTTATTATATAATTTAAGTCTTGTTCATCTTCAGCAATTAAAATCCGCATAGTTTACCGCCTCCGTTATTTATCAAAAATTATATTCACTTACAATTTTAACACATTTACATTAAAAGTTCATTAGAAACCAAAAAAATTTCAAAAAATATGCTGTTTGCTTATAATAAATATTAATTGAAAAAAGAATTTAGATTTGAAAAATTTATTTCTTGCAGCTTTTGATAACCGGGTAGTAAATATTGATAAATTTATCATATTGTGATATAATTATTAAAATTGCGTTATTATACCATTTTGTAAATATATGCGGAGGTAATATATTGGTAGTGTTCGGAATTGACCCCGGTTACGCAATCGTAGGCTGGGGGGCCATAAGCTTTAAGTTAAATACCTACAAAACGCTTGGATACGGGTCTGTTCAAACGCAGTCGAATACTGATTTTAACAAAAGACTTGAGGTTATTTACGACGAGCTTTATGAAATTTTAGAACGGTGCCGCCCCGATGCCATTGCAATCGAAAAGCTTTATTTTCAGAACAATCAAAAAACTGCGATTATGGTTGCACAGGCAAGAGGAGTGATATTGCTTGCGGCTCAAAAACAAAACATACCGATTTTTGAATACACTCCGCTTCAGGTAAAGACAGCCGTAACAGGGTATGGAAAGGCAAAAAAACCTCAAGTTATGGAAATGACAAGACGGCTGTTAAAACTTGGTGAGGTGCCGAAACCCGACGATACCGCCGATGCGCTTGCCATTGCTATTTGTCATACGCAGGCTGCAGGCTCGGATTTAAGAAAAGCTATGTTTAGAAAGGGAATATAAAATGATTTATTCCGTAAGAGGAAAATTAATTTTTATGACATCATCGACTGCCGTAGTTGAGTGCGGTGGCGTTGGATACAACTGTCAGACAACCCTGAATACTCTCAAGACGCTGAAGCTTAATACAGAAGTTATGCTGTACACTTATCTAAACGTCAGGGAGGATGCTGTTGATCTGTTCGGATTTGCGACCAAAACTGAGCTTGACACCTTTAAGACGCTTATTTCAGTAAGCGGCGTAGGTCCCAAAGCGGGGCTTTCAGTACTTTCTGAGCTTACTCCCGAACAGGTGGCAATGGCAATAGCTTCCGATGATATTAAGACGATAACAAGAGCGCAGGGAATAGGCAAAAAAATAGCTCAGCGTATTGTGCTTGAACTAAAGGACAAGCTTATGAAAGCGTATAACGATAATCCGTCATCCTATTCTCAGACAAGTGTTGTAACTGCAATGAGCGGAAATATCCCAAAGGCGATAGAAGCGCTCGGTGTACTGGGATACACTCCTGCTGAGGTATCACCTGTTCTCAGCTCCCTCGACGGTTCTTTGCCCGTTGAACAGCTTATTGCGCAGACATTAAAGCAGATGGGAAGAAATTAAAATGAGTAAAATGGAATTTTCTGATGAATTTGATTTTGAAAACAGAATAATGGATGCTTCCGAGCTGCCCGAAGACTGTTCCGACGGAGATAATCCCTTAAGGCCAAAAACTCTTGATGAATATATCGGACAGGAAAAAGTTAAGGAAAATCTTAAGGTCTTTATAGAGGCTGCAAAGCTAAGGGGCGAATCTCTCGACCACGTGCTGCTTTACGGTCCCCCCGGACTTGGTAAGACAACTTTGGCGGGAATAATCGCAAATGAGCTTGGTGTTTCCGTAAGGATTACATCAGGCCCCGCAATTGAAAAGCCCGGTGATTTGGCGGCTTTGCTTACGAATCTCAACGAAGGCGACGTGCTGTTTATTGACGAAATACACAGACTCAGCCGTTCGGTTGAGGAAATTCTCTACCCGTCAATGGAGGATTTTGCAATTGATATTATAACTGGCAAGGGTCAGATGGCGGCGTCATATCATTTGCCTTTGCCTAAATTCACGCTTGTAGGCGCAACCACAAGAGCGGGTCAGCTTACCGCTCCTCTCCGTGACAGATTCGGAGTAGTGCTTAGACTGGAATTATATACTCCCGAGGAGCTTGCAGAAATAGTAACACGAAGCGCAGGTATACTTGGGGTAAAAATCGAGCGTGACGGCGCGCTCGAGATTGCATCTCGCTCAAGAGGAACTCCGAGAATCGCAAACAGAATGTTAAAGCGAGTTCGCGACTTTGCTCAGGTTATGTCCGACGGAATAATAACGCTTGAGTCTGCCCGCACGGCGCTGGATAGACTGGAGATAGACGAGCTCGGACTTGACCAAAACGACAGAAGAATGTTAGAAGCCATTATTCGCTTTTACAACGGAGGTCCCGTTGGACTTGAAACTCTTGCAGCGGCAATAGGGGAAGAAGCCGTGACAATCGAAGATGTTTACGAGCCGTATCTTTTGCAGATAGGATTTTTAAGCAGAACACCGAGGGGAAGATGCATAACAGCCGAAGCGTGCAGACACCTTGGCTATGATTTCCCCAAAGGTACGGTCAACGCTTCTCCCGTTCAGCCAAACCTGTTTGACGGCAACTAAAACTATTAACGGTAAAAATATAAACAAAACTTTAAACAAAATTACTATGATCGGAGGAATATTTATGGGAAGACTATTCGGTACGGACGGAGCAAGGGGCGTTGCTAACTCTGAGCTTACCGCTGAGCTCGCTATGAACATAGGCAGAGCCGCAGCAATGGTACTTATAAGCGAAGAGGTTGAGCATCCCACAATTCTTATCGGAAAGGACACAAGACTGTCGGGTGATATGCTTGAGGGAGCTTTAATTGCGGGACTTTGCTCTGTGGGAGCAAATGTTGAGCTTTTGGGTGTGGTGCCTACTCCGGCGGTTGCGTACCTTGTTGGTAAATATAACGCCGACGCGGGTATAATGATTTCTGCCTCACATAATCCTTTTGAATTCAACGGTATTAAAATTTTCAGCTCCGAGGGCTGTAAGTTGCCCGACGATCTTGAAAACCGAATTGAAGAAATTGTTCTGGACCATGTTGTGCCCTATGCGCTTGCACAAAATGGGAATATCGGCAAGGTTACAATACTTGAAAATGCGGCAGATGACTATATAGAGCATGTAGCAAACTCAATCGATTGTGATTTTGAGGGTATGGAGGTTGCGCTTGACTGTTCAAACGGCTCTTCCTCCCGCACGGCAGAAAAACTTTTCACTAAGCTCGGCGCAAAGGTTCATATGCTGTTTGATGAGCCCGACGGCGTTAACATAAATAAAGACTGCGGTTCAACGCACATCAACAGACTTCAAAATTATGTCCGTGAACATAATCTTTGCTGCGGACTTGCGTTTGACGGTGACGCAGACAGATGCCTTGCGGTCGATGAAAACGGAAATCTCGTTGACGGAGACTATCTTATCGCAATTTGTGCAAAGGATATGAAAGATAGAGGCGTGCTTAAAAAGAACGCAGTTGTCGGTACAGTTATGACAAATATGGGATTTAATAAATTCTGTGAAGAAAACGGCATGAATTTCATTTCAACAAAGGTCGGTGACCGCTATGTTTTGGAAGCAATGCTCAGAGAGGGATATAATATCGGCGGAGAGCAAAGCGGCCACATTATTTTCCTTGATTTTGCTACAACAGGTGACGGCGAACTTTCGGGCGCGATGGTTCTCAGCATTATGAAGCGCACGGGAGAAAAGCTTAGCAATCTTGCAAAGGTAATGCAGCGTATGCCGCAGGTTCTCATAAATGTAAATGTGAGTGCCGAGGGAAAATTTGCTTTCTATACCGACAAGGAGGTAAAATCTGAAATAAAGCGAGTAGGTGATATTCTCGGCGACCGAGGCAGAATTCTGGTTCGAGTTTCGGGAACAGAACCTCTTGTAAGAGTAATGCTTGAGGGTGAGAACCTTGAGGAAATTCAGTATCTTGCGCAGGAAGCTGCGCAGGTTGTAAGGGAAAGATTATCATAATGCGTTTATCTGAAAACTGGAAAGATTATGAGCTTATAGATACATCTGACGGTGAGCGCCTTGAGAGATGGGGCGACATAATACTTATTCGTCCCGACCCTCAGATAATTTGGTCCAGCGGTAAAAAAAATCCTCTTTGGCGCAGTGCTCACGCGAGATACCACAGAAGCAGCAAGGGCGGCGGTCACTGGGAGCAGTATAAAAGAGTACCCGACCGCTGGACGATAAATTACGAAAATCTTGTGTTTAACATAAAGCCCATGGGATTTAAGCATACCGGCGTATTTCCCGAACAGGCGGTAAATTGGGACTTTGCGGCGGAAAAAATAAAATCCGAAAAAAGACCGCTTAGAATATTAAATCTTTTCGGATATACCGGCTGCGCAACGCTTTCCTGCCTTAATGCAGGTGCGTTCGTTTGTCATGTGGACGCTTCAAAAGGTATGGTTCAGTGGGCAAAAGAAAATTCTCAGTCGAGCTCTCTTGCCGAAAGACCGGTAAGGTGGCTTGTTGACGATTGTGTAAAATTTGTTCAGCGTGAAATAAGACGCGGGAACAAGTACGACGGAATCATAATGGATCCTCCCTCTTACGGTAGAGGCCCCGGAGGAGAGGTTTGGAAGCTTGAAGAACAGCTTTATCCG
The DNA here is from genome assembly GCA_944415425.1 of uncultured Ruminococcus sp. GTDB lineage: Bacteria > Bacillota > Clostridia > Oscillospirales > Acutalibacteraceae > Ruminococcoides. The sequence goes on from CALYBP010000004.1 coordinate 7,749, forward strand.
CTTGTGTCTTTGTGCAGACAGGTGATGTCTGACGACCCTTTATTTTTTATTCTTAATTCCTATACCACGGGACTTTCTCCTGCGGTAATGGAGTATTTGCTCGGTGTCTTGCTCAAAACCGAATTGGGCGGGAAAATATCGAGCGATGAAATCGGCCTTAAAGTAACCGACACGGGACTTGTTTTGCCGTGCGGCTCGACTGCGATCTGGGAGAAGTAATTAATGGATTTTATCTCGCTTGAGAACGTTGTGTTTTCTTACAATGAGGAACCTGATGCGCCAAAGGCTTTGGATTCGGTTTCTCTTGATATAAAAAAAGGTGAGTTCGTCGCTTTGCTCGGACATAACGGCTGCGGCAAGTCAACCGTTGCAAAACATCTTAATGCAATGCTTTTGCCCGACAGCGGCAAGGTGTTTGTTGACGGCGATGATACCTGTGACGAGGAAAAAACTTATGAAATAAGAAAAAAAGTAGGACTTGTTTTGCAAAATCCCGACAATCAGCTTGTTGCAAGTATTGTTGAGGAAGACGTTGCTTTCGGACCGGAAAATCTCGGAATAGATCCCAAAGAAATCCGTAAGCGTGTTGATTATGCTCTAAAGGCTGTCGGAATGTATGATTTCAGAGAGAACGCACCCTATAAACTTTCGGGCGGTCAAAAACAGCGCGTTGCCATTGCAGGGATACTTGCTATGTTTCCCGAGTGCATAGTGCTTGATGAACCGACTGCAATGCTTGACCCAAACGGTCGGGAAGAGGTTATGTCAACCCTTGTTAAGTTAAACAGGGAAAAAAATATAACAATCGTTTTAATAACACATTTTATGGACGAGGCTGTTCTTGCGGACAGAGTTGTTGTAATGGACAGCGGTAAAATTTTGACTCAGGGAACGCCTTACGATGTATTCTCACAGATTGAGCTGTTAAAAAAGCACAGACTTGATGTGCCTCAGGCAACTGAGCTTGCCTATAAGCTAAGGGGATGCGGAGTTAAATTTGACAGATTGCCCCTTAATGCTCAAGAGTGTGTAAAAATGCTTAGGGAGGTGCTTAAATGAGCAGTATCCTTGAGCTTAAAAATCTTAGCTTTGTATACGGCTTAAAGACTCCCTTTGAAAAAAAAGCGGTCGATAATGTAAGTCTTACAATAAATAGGGGCGAATTTATTGGTGTTATCGGACATACCGGTTCAGGTAAATCTACACTTGTGCAAATGCTTAACGGACTTATAAAACCAACCGATGGACAGGTTCTTTTTGACGGTGAGGATATTTGGAAAAATCCAAAAGACATAAGAAAAATACGGTTTAAAGTCGGAATGGTGTTTCAGTATCCGGAATATCAGCTTTTTGAGGAGACCGTTTACAAGGATATAGCTTTCGGCCCCTTAAATATGGGTAAAAACGCAGATGAAATTGACAACGCCGTGAGACGTGCTGCTGAGTTTACGGGACTTGGATTAAATCTTTTGCAAAAATCTCCTTTTGAGCTTTCGGGAGGCGAAAAGCGCCGTGCTGCCATTGCCGGTGTAATTGCTATGGATCCCGAGGTGCTTGTGCTTGACGAACCTACCGCCGGACTTGATCCGGTGGGCAGAGATGTTCTTTTGTCACAGATTGTTCAGTATCACAAAAACCGAAGCAATACCGTGATTCTTGTTTCCCACAGTATGGAGGATATTGCCAGAGTGGCAGATAAAATAATTGTTATGAATAAATCGCACCTTGTGATGTTTGATAAGACCCGTGAGGTGTTTTCAAGGGGAAGGGATCTCGAAAAAATAGGGCTCAGGGTTCCTCAGGTGACAAAAATAATGCTTGAGCTTAAAGAACAAGGTTTTGAGCTACCGGATAGCGTGCTGACGGTTGACGAGGCATTTTCCGCTTTGTCCGACCTTCTGAAAAAGGAGGGAAAGATATGGTAAGGGATGTTGCTTTCGGACAGTATTTTTCGGGCAAAAGCTTTATTCACAGACTTGATCCGAGGGCAAAAATACTTTTGCTCATAGCTTTTCTTGTAATAATTTTTTGTGCGTTCAACTACTTTTCACTTTTGATTGTTACAATTTTTACGGTGCTTTGTGTTGCTTTCAGCGGGGTATCGCCGAAATTTTATTTTAAAAGCCTTAAAGTTATAGTTTTTATTGTAATAATAACATCTGTGCTGAACCTTTTTTACGGTACAGGTGAGCCTTTGTGGCAGTGGAGTATATTTAAGATTACAGCAAACGGAATTAACCGAGCGCTGTTTGTAACGGTAAGGATAATATGCCTTATTATCGCAAGTTCATGCCTTACATTCACAACCTCTCCCACAGAGCTTACCGACGCTATTGAACGCCTCATGAAGCCGCTTAACAAGATACACTTCCCTGTTCACGAAATAGCTATGATGATGTCACTTGCGCTAAGATTTGTACCTACACTGCTTGAAGAGACCGACAAAATTATGGCGGCTCAAAAGGCAAGAGGGGCAGATATGGATTCAGGGAATCTTGTCAAAAGAGCAAAAGCACTTATACCGATTTTAATACCGCTGTTTGTTTCCGCTTTCAGACGGGCATATGACATAGCAACAGCAATGGAGTGCAGATGTTACCGAGGCGGAAGCGGACGTACAAAGATGAAGACCGTTCATATGTCCATGCGCGACGGAGCAGCTTGTATTTTGACGACATTGATGATTATTGGAGTAATTGTATGCAATCTGATATTTACGGCAGTAATTTGAGAAATCTGCTGATCACAATTTCATATGACGGAAAAAATTTTCACGGCTGGCAGATACAGCATAATGCAATTACCGTTCAGGAGGTTTTTCAAAATGCGCTCGAAAAAATAATAGGCGATAAGCCTGATTTAAAAGGGTGCAGTCGAACCGACAGCGGAGTGCACGCAAATATGTATTGTATCAGCATAAAAACTGCTCATCCTATTGAGCCTAATAGACTCAAGGCGGCTCTAAATCGCTGGCTTCCGAAGTCTGTCGTCGTACTCGACTGCAGAGAAGTGCCGCTTGATTTTCATGCAAGGTACAGTTGTGTAAGCAAGGAATATATTTACAAGATATGGAATAGTGAGGTTAGAAATCCGTTTCTTGATGGTTATGCATTGCATTACAGGTATAAAATTGACGAGAATTTATTGCACAGAGCCTCTCAGGCGTATGTGGGATACCATGATTTCAGCTCGTTTTGTACTCTTGACAGACGCGAAAAGGGCGATATGAGAAGAAATGTAAAGAGCTTTTCCGTCATACGCAACGGCGATCTTGTTACAATGAAGGTAGAAGCCGATGGTTTTTTATACAATATGGTAAGGATAATGGTGGGAACGCTTTTAAGAGTTCAGCAAGGAAAAATATCTCCCGACGGAATTTTAGATATTATAGAGAAAAAGGACAGAAGCTTTTCGGGACCCACGGCTCAGGCCTGCGGACTTTATCTAAACAGGGTGATTTATTAAATACAGGGTGAATTATTAAATTTCCGGCAAAATGATTTTTATGCGTTATATTTTGTCCGGATTTGCTTTAATTACTTATAAAGTGATTATAAGGGGTGTAATGGTGTTTAGAAAATTGAATGGTCATTATGCAGACAACAGAAAGAGTGACCGTGAAGTAATCAGCTATGAAGATATGCCGCTTGACGATTACGAGCAGGAAAAAACCGAAATATCACCTGAGGCGGTAAAAAAAATAGTCTTGGGAGTGTGTGTTGCGGTTGTTGCTGGACTTATTGTATTTGCCTTTGCAAACCGTGAGAATCTTACAGCGGAAAACATATCAAATTGGTGGACTTACGAGGTTTTGGGCAATGCGGGCAACGGTTATCCTGTAAATGTTGTGGGAACCGATGTGAAGTCAGGAAACTTTACCGTTAACCAGGGAAGAGTTGCCTATGCTTCAGATACATCTTTTGTCACGCTGAATTCAAAGGGAAATGAGATAGCTAATGTACAGCTGAGATATTCAAAACCGGCGATGAAATCATCCGGCGACAGGTTCTTAACATACGGTATCGGTTCGGACGGTTATCAAATACACGATTTTGACGGCGTACTGTATTCGGGTGAAACAGATGAAGCTATCTATACCGCCGATATTTCTTCGAGCGGAGTATACGGAATCGTTACCGAGGGAAATGGTTATCTAACGGTGCTTAATGTATATAACAAAATCAATAACAGAATTTATAAATATATGTTTTCAGAGCACTACATAACGTCTCTTACAATTAACAGTGATGGCAGCGGTTGCGTAGCATCGGGAATTTCAACTTCCGAGGGTGCGGCTGAGATAGGCGTGTATGTGCTTGATTTTACAGAGGAAGAGCCTGTTTCAAAATATTCCGTCAAAGGCGATACTGTGGTAGACAGCATGTACATCGGCTCAGACAGGATTGCCGTCATCGGAAATGCGGCTGCTTATATAATTAAAATCGGGGAAGAAGACTACAAAACCGTTGATTACAGCGGGAAGTCGCTTGCGAATTACTGCTTTAATCCGAGCACAAATTCTTTTGCGCTTGCACTTTCAAAAAGCGGCGACGGCAGAAGCTGCGACCTTGAGGTGTATAACGACAGGGGAGAAAAAATGAGCGATATAAACACCTCATACGGTGCGGAATCTCTCTCATTGTACAAGGGAATAGTTGCCGTGCTTGACGGAAATACTGTGTATGGATTTGACAAAAACGGGAATGAGCTGTATGCTTGTGATGCAGGCACAGGATCCAAAAAAATTGTTTTGACTTCAAATAACACAGGATATGTTTTGAGCGTGAATCAAATAAAATTTCTTGATTTCAGCAAAACCGCAACTAAAGATTCTATTAATTAATCGTTTTTGATTTGACGGTGATTTTATGATAATAGATTTTTTAATAATTGCCGTAATAGTCGTTTTTGCAATTTCAGGTATCAAACGGGGAATAGCAAAGACACTTCTCGGTATAGCAAGTGTGGCTGTTACAGCTGTCTGTGCTTACTATCTTTCCGGATTTTTATCGCAGGTCATTTATGATACTTTTATAAAGCAGACTGTAATATCGAATGTTTCACAGCTTATTGAAGAAAACGGAATACAATATGCGGCGGCAAATTCACTTCAGGCGCTGCCTGAATGGATCAAAAGCATAATTTCTTTTATATCTTCTCTGTTTGGAGCAGAGCCGGAGAGTTTTCAGAATTCCCTTGTAATATCGGAACAAGTATCAACAGCGGCAAGCAATGCCGTGGAATCTGCCGTTGCTCCTCTTGTCAAAACAGTAATAGGATTTTTACTAATTATTTTGCTGTTTATAATAATTTTTATATTTGTAAAGAAACTTGCAAAACTCGTCGAAAAGATTTTCAAAATACCGGGCATTAAACAGATTAACAAGCTGTTCGGCTGTGTCCTTGGTATAGCGGAGGGATTAGTCATAGTGTGGTTAGCTGTTAATATATTAGGAGCTGTTGCAGTTTTTTCGGGACAATCCGATTACCACAGCATTTTTCTTACAAGTAAATTATTTCATTTTTTCTTTTTTGTTAATTAACTTTTGTCTGCAAACGGTGGTGTTTTTATGGGAAATGATGAAAAGTGGTCATTTAAAAAGAGCGATCTAATAACAATTCCGAATTTACTTACTTATTTAAGAATAATTCTTATATTTCCTTTTGCTTTTTATTTTTTGAGTGAGAATTATATTCCCGCGGTAATCTGCATAATAATTTCAGGTCTGACCGACTGCTTTGACGGTTTTCTTGCACGTAAACTCAATCAGGTGACTCCGCTCGGTAAAATTCTTGACCCGATAGCGGATAAATTTACTTTAATCGCAGTAGTTGTGTGTATGGTGATTTATGTGCCTGTTGTTTTACCTGCACTTGTTACATTGCTTTTAAAGGATGTTTTGATGCTTTTGGGCGGAATGGATTTAATAAATAAGGGAATAACCCCGCCTGCGGCAAAGTGGTACGGTAAGGTAGGAACTGTTGTGTTTTATGTGTGTGTTTCGGTAATTATATTTTTAAAGGCCGTGTTAAAAATCGAGAACTTTGCACTTGACGTCACGCTTTTGTCAGTAACGGCGGCAACAATGCTTTTTGCCTTGTACCAATACGGTAAGATATATTTTCGCCTGATAAAGGAACACGGTTCGAAATAAATTATTTGAAAAATATGACAAAATACCATTGAATTTTAGAGAATGAGAATATATAATGTTTAATAACTAATTTTTATTTATCACAAGGAGTAAATTATGCTTTGTAGCAGATGTAAAAAACGGCAGGCAGTCGTTTTTGTTTCTAATAATAATTCAGCAGACGCTCCCACATTGGGATATTGTCTAACCTGCGCAAAAGAACTCGGCATAAAGCCGGTGGAGGATCTAATAAGTAAAATGGGCATTTCTGATGAAGATCTCGAAAATGTACAGGATCAAATGAACAGCCTTATGCAAAATATGGGTGAGAACGGAGACCTTTCTCAGCTTATGGAACAACTCGGCGCAGATAATCTTGCCGAACAGATGGATCAGTTTGCACCAAATGACGGTGACGATGATTTTTCTCACGGCGCTCCGGCATTTCCTGCATTTTTTAATAATATCTTCGGCGCAGGACAAAACGGGTCGGCGTCAGAGCAGGGTGGAGCAAAATCTAAAAAGGCTGATAAAAAGGATAAAAAAAGAAAGCATATCAGCTTATACTGCGAGGATTTGACCCGTAAGGCAAGAGAGGGCAAAATCGACAGAATAATCGGTCGTGATGCGGAAATAGAAAGAGTTATCCAAATTTTATCACGCAGAAGTAAAAATAATCCTTGTCTTATCGGCGAGCCCGGTGTCGGAAAAACCGCCATTGCAGAAGGTTTGGCGCTTCGCATTGCACAGGGCAACGTACCGCAAAGACTAAAAAATAAGGAAATACAGCTTCTTGATTTGACATCTCTCGTAGCGGGCACTCAGTTCAGAGGACAGTTTGAAAGCAGAATTAAGGGCCTTGTAACTGAAATAAAGGAAAGCGGAAATATCATATTATTTATAGACGAGGTGCACAGCCTTGTGGGTACGGGAGATAACGAAGGTACGATGAACGCCGCAAATATCTTAAAGCCTGCTCTTTCAAGGGGAGAGGTTCAGGTCATCGGAGCGACTACCTTTAATGAGTATAGAAAGTATATCGAAAAAGATTCAGCTCTTGAAAGAAGATTTCAGCCGGTAAAGGTCGGAGAACCCACGGTAGCGCAGACTATTGAAATAATAGCAGGAGTAAAGGATTACTATGAAAATCATCATCGTGTAGTGGTTGACGATGATATAGTGAGAAAAACGGTAGTACTGTCGGAGAGATACATAACCGACAGATTTTTGCCGGACAAAGCGATTGACCTGCTTGATGAAAGCTGTGCGTGCGCAGCGCTCCGCAATAAGACTATGGAGCGATTTGATAAGTTAAACGATGACAAATCAAAGCTTGTTCAGAAAAAAGAAGAGCTTACTTCTTCTGAAGAAATCGACTACGAAGCGTTGGCTGAGGTAAATACAGGGCTTGCACGGATAGATTCCGAGCTTTCAAAAATTGATCCCGACAGCGTTACATCCAAAGTTACCGAAGACGATATAGCCAAAGTAATTGAGCTCTGGACGGGAATACCGGCTTCAAGAATAAGAGAGAATGAGCTTTCAAAGCTTGTTGATTTAGAAACCGAGCTTAAAAAGAAGATAATAGGGCAGGATGAGGCTGTCGAAGTTCTTGCATCGGCAATAAAACGCAGCCGTTGCCAGATTTCTCCCCGCAGAAGACCCGCGTCTTTTATATTCGTCGGTCCCACAGGCGTTGGAAAAACAGAACTTGTAAAGGTGCTCAGTCAGCAGCTTTTCGACACTCCGGAAACACTCATAAGACTCGATATGTCAGAGTTTATGGAGAAACATTCTGTATCTAAAATTATAGGATCACCGCCCGGATATGTAGGATATGATGAGGCAGGTCAGGTAACTGAGAAGGTTCGCAGACGCCCGTATTCGGTACTGCTGTTTGATGAAATCGAAAAAGCCCATCCCGATGTACTCAATATTTTGCTTCAGATACTCGATGAGGGCAAGGTTACCGATGCTCACGGTAGGGCGGTTAATTTTGAAAATACAGTAATCGTTATGACCTCTAATGCAGGTTCTGCAAAAAGTGACAGCGCACTGGGATTCGGCAAAACTCAGGAGGATGCGGCTAAAGAAAAGGTTATGAAGGCGCTTTCTGAGTTTTTGCGTCCGGAGTTTATCGCAAGAGTAGATGAAGTAATAGTGTTTAATACACTTACAAAAGATAACTTTGTAAAAATTGCTGAACTTATGCTCTCGGAATATGTAGCTACACTTGAGGAGAAGCATATAAAATTTTCTTTTGATGATAAGGCTTGTGAATACCTGGCTGAAAAGTCTTGCAACGGAAAGAGCGGGGCGCGTGATCTGAGAAATACGATCAGAAGAGAAGTGGAAGAAAAGATTGCAACTGCGATGATTGAGTCTGGTGCAAATACTTTAAGCGCAATTAATGTTACTTCTGACGGAGAAAAAATTATTCTTAATTCTATTTAATTTACCTATTGACATTGCAACGGATTAGTGATATAATTACTACCGTTGCAGATAAGCGGATGTAGTTTAGTGGTAGAACTTCAGCCTTCCAAGCTGATCGTGTGGGTTCGATTCCCATCATCCGCTCCAAACACAAAAGTCCGATAAATAAGCCGATGTCAGTGAACGGCTTGTTAATCGGACTTTTTCTTATCTGTTTTTCTGTCCTCTGATAAATGCAGTGGCAACAAATAGAGTCTGTGTAAATAAAATATAATTTAAAAGGCAGAGCATATTGAAAAATCCGTTAAAAGGAGTCGGCAAAAACCGAAAACGGAGGTTCCAATATGCTCTATAATAGTTTTACAGAAAAATTATATTATGACCGGTTTAAACAATGTTATTTAAAATATCACTTATGAAGCTTATATCAAGAATAGGCACAATAATGAAATACGGTGCGTTGAGGATTGAAGAAATTAACAAAAATATTCTTTTTTGATTTTTGGGCATTTTTAAATTTTTATAAACAATAAATCTATGAAAACAGAATATTATTATCAACGCCGTAACAAGCTCAATAACGGCAAATAAGATATAGCTTCCGATCGAAACATTAGTAATCAATCCGCCAAAAAAGCTGTTTACTAACTTTTCAAAAATATTTTCGACATATATGGAGGGAAACAGGTTCACTGCAAATATAATTGAAAATATTAAATATGTAACTAATATGGCTATGCCGGAAAACAAGCTTGCACGCAATATCAATTTCTTTTCATCGGTAAATTTTCGTATCCAAACAGAGTATAATATCGTATTTGTAATGGAAATTCTGATGACGCATATTGCTAATAAAGCAATGCAAAATAAAACTATACTGAACTTCTCCATAAATTTTCCTCCTGGTATATATGAATAATATAAAAAATTTTTATCATAACTTAGTTATAGACTGGTTTGTTATAACATAGTATTATGATCCGTTATTTGATTTTGAATATAAAGTCTAATCATAACTAAGCGGAATTTGAGTTATATTATATCCTTTTATCCACGAGTCCGCCCAGCCTCTCGGCAAAAAATACTTATTTTCATATGTGTAAACATAATTTTCTGTAAGCATAATATCATCAAAAACACACATATCAGAGAGCTTTTCTAACTTATCGGTTCTTGAATCGTATTGCCAAAGGCCGTTATATTTACTGTCCGTGGTTTCCTCAAAAAAAGTATTAACATATTCATGCACATTGAACACAATGTATCTGTCGTTGCATGAAACGCTTTCGACATTTGCCATTTCAAACACGGACTGTTTTTTCTGTTCCTGTATATTCAAGAGGTATAAGTCCAATTCATCAACCAATGTTTCTCCTAAGAATACTGTATTGTTGCATAAATAAAATTTAACCCTGTTGTCAGCAGTAAAATCAAAGGTTCCTGCAAGATTTAAAGTCTCCTTGTCAAACGAATTCAAAATATATTGTTTTGTCGTAGGTTTATTTGCAACGGGCTCTCGGTTAAGGTAAATCGAATAGATAAAGTCGGAATTAACATCAAACCAAATCAACTCGCAGCCAGAATGCTCTGATTTTAGCACTTCAATTTTTTGAGAATTTAAGTTATATAAGTATATGTTAGTATCGAGCGATACACAATAGTATATCTTATCATTATCAACAACAAAATTTGTAACGGCTTTTGAAGTGAGCTGACTTGTTATGTGCGTATTTTCGTTTGTAATATGTAACCCGTCCTGATTGTTAAAAATCAGGTTCTCTTTATATTTTACCGCTTTGTCAGCATCAACAGTATGCTTGTTATTTTTACAATACAAGTCGACCTTATTTTGGTTCTTTACATTGACAGCAAGAGTGTTATCCACATATGTCAGATAGCCCCCGTACGAGTCATGAAATTCGTTATCGTTGTCGGGCATCAACTCAATATTTTTAAAATCAAAGAAAAAGAAAATCATAGGTATAATGATTATACAACAAACAATAACAATTAAAATAATTTTTTTAACTTTCATATAATTTTCCTCGCTTTCGGAAAACCAAATTCATATTAAATCATAAAGCAAATTGGATAACATACTTGTTCAGAAATCAAATGACATTTTATCGCAATAAACATCATTATAGTTTTTTAATATATTCTGAATGATTGGGATTATTTTTGTATAATCTTCTGCATAAATTATAACCTCTGAATGACATGTGGGCTGTATAATGATTTTGTTATTGAGTAGATATAAGTCTATACAGGTTAAGTATCTAAAATTATTTTCCACAATGTAATCAATAATAATGCCATCATTTTTTATATTAATTAAATAGTGGTTATGTTTGCTTATATTTTCAGTTAAATTCATAAATGCGTCATATCGATTTATGTCAGACCATTTTTCAAAAATGTATGATTTTTCAGAAACTGTTTTACCTATAATGACATCATCGTTTAATTCAATTAGGATTTCCTTAATTATATTACTGAACTTATTTGCCAGTTTATAAAAAGAATATTTTTCTTCTAAACTAGCGGTAGTTTCAAATCCTCCATCCCAAAAATCTTTGCAAGAGATATAATAAAAATCATTTGTATCATACAAAGTTTTATTTATTAGCTCGTGTTTAATTTTAATTTTATGCATTTTTATAAAACCTTTCCTGTGGGATCCACATTATAATAATCACCTGTTTTGCATTTTTCGGAGAATAGTGCCAGTTAGGTTTTCCGTCCTGGTTGATTATTTTTACAATATCGCCCTGCAAATTCTTGACATAGTAGTAAATTGTGCCACCGTATTTAAACGAGATGACATTGCCGTTGGAATCGTAAGATATGTAATTGTATGAGTTGGTATTATATTTTTCAACCTAAGTTAATTGTAATTGAAGCAACACCATAATGGGCGTGAAAATCTCACCAATTATGGTTGTTTAAAAATATCTTTTAATTAAAAGGTTAATATTAAAGGCAGCAGCGTTTGAGATTTTTGATGCGAAATCAGCCGTAAAAATCGCTATTTTCAGTTGTTTTTAACCGACCACGGTCTTATATCATAACAACCATTAAATCGTCAGGAAATGAAGGTTTTGTATTAACTTCTCCTCCAAGATACTCTCCTTCAAAATAGAAATTTATGTATTTTTCCTCATTTGGTAAAACTTTGCCATATTTTCTTTCTCCATTTTCATCCAGTCCATCAAAAAAATTTTCATATTTTAACCAACCATCTAATTCTGCTTTTTTGAATTTTGCACTGATTGCAATTTCTACAGGTTCATCTTCCTGGTTGATAAAATATATAGCATATTCAAATTTAATTTTATTACCATTAATTTTATAATCTACAAAATAACTTTTTTCACGTACCCAACGAAAACCTACTTCAGTATGTTTAGAATTATAACAAGCTGTAAATAAAGTTGCAATTGTTACTAAGCTCAAAAGACAACTTATAATTTTATATTTCATGAAAACCTCCTATTTAATTATCCTTTTAACAATTTTTGCAACATTATTAATATTTTTACTGGTAAAATACCCCGTATGACCATACCAGCCTGTGAAATAGGATTTAAATCCCCACCCCACTGTCCAAGATAATGGATCCCAACCGGCATACAAAACAGATACTTTAGTTTTTGATTTCCATGATCTTACTACTGGTGCACCAATCAAAACCACATTAGTAAATTTATTTGCCATTTTAACCATTACATTTATTGCTATCTGACCACCTCCGCTATAACCAATTAAATTTAATTGCTCTCCTTTTGACAGTGGTTTCTTCTTTAAATCATCTTTAATAATTTTTATAACATAACTTGTATATACATCAAAATTTAGCATTTCTAAAAAAACTTTGGCAACACCTTTAACCGTACCTTTAAACCCTGCTTTCCCTTTGTATAAAGCAATTAATCTAAAATCTTTCACAGATGATAATTTCTTCTTAAAATCATTAGCATATTTAGGAATACCATTTAGTCCATCATTATTTATACCATTCAAAAAATATGTTCTTGTACCATAGGGATCAAACGAGAATATACTATTATTCTCACAATAAGCAAACATATTTGTGCTTAGCGGAGAGCCGGATTGCGTATCACAATAAACATCCGCATTTATAAATCTGCCTGTAAAGGGATCGTAGTAGCGGCTTTGGAGATAGTAAAGACCACTTTCGCTGTCATAGACATATCCACGGTAGCAAAACGGGTTAAGCTCTCGAAGTGTTGAATCACCCGACACGCTCTTGATATTTCCCCATGCGTCATATACATAGCTTGCATATACCGTGCCTGCTTGGTTGATGATTTTTACAATATCGCCCTGCAAATTCTTGACATAGTAGTACATTGTACCGCCGTATTTAAACGAGGTGACATTGCCGTCGGAATCGTAATAGAATAGCAGAGTATTATTGCCTTTGGTCATACCTATTAGGTTTTTATCGCTGTCGTAATAGTAATAGGTTGTTCCGCTGTTATCTGTCTTTTGCGTACGCTAATTTTTTGTATTAGTATTTTTATTGTCATAATTATACAATACGGGTTAGTAAAAAGAAATTCGCAAAGCATACCAATTTGTATAGTATAAATAGTGCAAATTGCACATATTATACAAATATCAAGTGTATGCATTTTTGCATACGCCTGATATTGTTTTATATTAATATGATATTGTCTAAAAATTCACTTTAGTGTGATAACTCACAAAAATATAATGATGTTAATAACGACGTATTTTAGAAATCAAACATTTTTTTCGTTAACCGTTTTTTGTATAGTTTTTAATATTTCGTTCCGCGTACTGTATAAGATTAAAAAGAGATGAAGCGCCTTTTTCAAAATAATTCATAATAAATTCTGGTGATAACGACAAAGAAAGTTGATTTTTTTCAATAATTGAATCGATATTTTCAATATCTATCATCATTGAAGCAAATGTAAGATTTTTATACTTGCTTTTATCTATCGAAAAAATATTCTGCGAGTTTTTTTCATTAGCCGAATACAGAGTCCTGAATATCTGGTATTCTCCATTCATAAGATAATTGCTTACATTGTTAGTGAGCGTTTTGTTGCCTATTTGAGCGAGTAAATCAAAAATTACGGTGGCGGTGTTCATCAAAAGCTTTTTATTAATTTGATTTATCATATTTCCCTGCATATGTCGGATTTCTTCACTTTCAGGGAAGTCGTCGGGCGTAACTGACGCAAGTTTTCTTTGAACCGTACGACCGAGTATGTAGTCACAAGAAACATCAAAATACTCCGATACCTTTACCAAAAATTCAAGCCCGCATTCTCTTATTCCTTTTTCGTAGTGTGAAAGCAGAGCCTGAGAAATGCCTAAATCCTCTGCAACTTGTTTTTGACTGAGACCTTTTTCTTTTCTAAGATAAGTTAATATTCTCGGAAAATCCCTATTCAATCTTGACACCTCAAATTCTTTAATAGTATAATTAATTATATACGCTGTAATTATTACTTACAGTATAACTAAACTATAACAAATTGTAAACAACTTAGGGGAATTTTATGAAATCTTATGTTATTCATTTAATTCGTCACGGAGCTATTGACGAAACTCTTTTGGGCAAATATATCGGTTCGAGCGATGTTTCGCTGTCTGAAAAGGGGAGAGAAGATCTAATCAAACTTGACGCTGAATGCAAGTACCCGGGTACTCAGGTTGTTTTTACAAGTCCTTTAAAGCGATGTACTGAAACCTGCAGGATTTTATATCCTGAGCATAATCCTCTTTCAATACCTGCATTGGCCGAGTGCCGTTTCGGAGACTGGGAAGGGAAAACTGCGGACGAGCTTAAGGATGATAATGATTTTGAAAAATGGCTAGCGGGAGATTCATCGGTCAAACCTCCAAACGGGGAAAGCAATGCGGATTTTACACGCCGAATCTGCCGTATGTTTGAGAGCATTGTAGAGGGACTTATTAAAACAGGCACTACGGAAAGCGTAATAGTTACCCACGGCGGCGTTATAATGACGCTTCTGGCGGTTTACGGTTTGCCGCAGGCAAAACCGTTTGAGTGGACTATGGACAACGGTTACGGATATTCTGTCCGTGTCACTCCGATGCTTTGGCAGCGTGATAAGGTGTGTGAGGTTTTTGAGGCAATTCCTGTTCCGAATAATAATGAATGACAATTTATACTAAATTGTAATAAAGTTTACAATCTTTTGCGCTGTTATGTGTAATAATTAACTCATAAATAATTTATTTTATAAAGGAGCAAAATATATGGCTGACTACAAAATAACATTGCTTAAAGGTGACGGAATAGGTCCGGAAATAGTAAATCAGGCAGTAAAGGTGCTTAATAAGGTAAGTGAAAAATTCGATTTTACGGTTGAATACGACGAGGCTCTGCTCGGAGGCTGTGCTATTGATGCAACAGGGGTCCCCCTTCCTCAGGAAACTATTGATAAGTGCAAGGCTTCTGACAGCGTACTGCTCGGAGCAGTCGGGGGCCCTAAGTGGGATTCAATGTCCGGAGATAAGCGTCCGGAGGCGGGACTGCTCGGAATACGCGGCGCGCTCGGATTGTTCGCAAACCTTCGTCCGTCAGTAATTTTCGGACCGCTTAAAAGTGCATCTCCTATTAAAGATGAAATTATCGGAAATAAACTTGATATTATGATTGTAAGAGAGCTTACAGGCGGCATATATTTCGGTGAAAGAGGAAGAAAAGAAGTGCACGGTCAGCCTGCTGCCTGGGATACTGAAATGTATACAGTTTCAGAGGTAGAAAGAATTGCGAGAGTTGCATTTGACCTTGCAATGAAGAGAAATAAAAAAATTACAAGCGTTGACAAAGCAAACGTCCTTGAGTCATCTCGTTTATGGCGTGAAACAGTAATCAGAGTGTCAAAAGAATATCCAGAAGTGGAGCTTAATCATATGTATGTCGACAACTGCGCTATGCAGCTTGTAAGAAACCCGCGTCAATTTGATGTAATTGTTACCTCAAATATATTCGGCGATATTCTTTCCGACGAGGCGTCTATGATTGCCGGTTCGATAGGAATGCTCGCGTCTGCAAGTCTTTCGGGAGGAAAACTCGGTCTTTATGAGCCTATTCACGGTTCAGCTCCTGATATAGCAGGTCAAAATATAGCAAATCCGCTTGCCACGATTCTCTCAGTTGCAATGATGCTTCGTTATTCACTCGGAAGAAGCGACGCTGCCGATGCAATAGAAGCTGCTGTTGCCAAGGTGCTTGAAACTCACCGCACACCCGATATTTATGAGGAATCTATGATTAAAGTAGGCTGTGATGAGATGGGCGATCTCGTTTGCAGTATGCTCTGATAGGTGAGCAATGCAGTATTACGATATGCACACACACATTTTGCCTGACTTTGACGACGGAGCAAAAACTGTTGATGACAGCCTTGAGCTTATCGAAAAACTTCAAAGGCAGAATGTTAACAATATTTGTCTTACGCCGCATTTTTACACAAATGAGCTTAGCATTGTGGATTTTGCGTCAAAACGCAGAGAAGCATATGAAAAATTTTTACCTCATAAACCCAAAACCGTAAATATTGTATTGGGAGCCGAAGTGTATGTGACAAAATTTTTGTTCAGTAACGACGACTTAACTCCTGTAACATACGGAAAATCAAATTATATATTGACGGAATTTTCTTATGAATCTGGGTTTACGGGTAAATCTATGAATCAGCTTTTAACGCTAATAGAAAATTATAATCTTATTCCCGTAATACCTCATGTTGAGCGTTACGGTGCGCTTTTAAACGACGCTTCGCTCTTGCGTGAACTGAGAGATATGGGAGTATTGATTCAGACAAATGCAGCAAGCTTTACAAAGAGCTCATCATATTTTAAGAAAAGAAAACTTCTAAAGCTCATTGACAAGGGTATGATAGACATACTCGGAACCGATACTCATTCAACGACTCATAATTCACCCGATAATTTCACTCAAGCTATTAAATTTATATCAGAAAAATGCGGAAAGACTGCGGTAAGAAATATGATGTCAAACGCTGAAAAGATTTTTATCTCAGCGCTTGGCTGAGTTAATGATATTCTGATTCTATATTAATTGTCATAAAAAATTAAAACCGATTAGCATTTAAAAGCTAATCGGTTTCCTTATTTTAGTTATATCTATCAGATTCTTGCAACGCCGGATTTAATTGCGGCGTCTTTAACTGCCTTAGCAACTGTTTCTCCGACTCTGCTGTCAAACGCGTGTGGGAGAATGTAATCAGGATTTAGCTTATCTTCCTCTACAAGTGAAGCGATGGCAAATGAAGCAGCTATCTTCATTTCTTCATTTATATCGCTTGCTCTGCACTCGAGTGCACCCTTGAAAATTCCCGGGAAAGCAAGTACGTTATTAATCTGATTCGGAAAGTCGCTTCTACCCGTGCCGACAACGGCAGCGCCAGCCTTTTTAGCTAAATCCGGCATAATCTCTGGTGTTGGGTTAGCCATAGCAAAAATAATAGCGTCTTTTGCCATTGATTTTACCATATCTTCAGTAACGCAGCCTGCTGCCGATATACCGAGAAATACATCGGCGCCTTTCATAGCGTCTGCAAGCGAGCCTGTAAGATGTTCAAGATTAGTGATTTCAGCCATTTGCTGTTTTACCGCATTTAATCTGTTGTCTCCCTTGCAGATGATTCCTTTGCTGTCGCAAAGAGTAATATGTTTAACACCCATATTCATAAGGTGCTTTGCAATTGCAATTCCTGCGGCACCTGCACCGTTCATTACAATCTTGATGTCTTCGAGCTTTTTATTAACGATTTTAAGAGCGTTAATAAGTCCTGCGGCAACAATAACGGCTGTACCGTGCTGGTCATCGTGGAAAACCGGAATATCGCATTTTTCTTTCAGCTTTCTTTCAATTTCAAAGCATCTCGGAGCGGAAATATCTTCGAGGTTGATTCCTCCGAATGAACCGCTGATAAGATAAATAGCATTTACAATTTCATCTACATCTTTGCTTCTTACGCAAATAGGAAAAGCGTCAACTCCGCCGAACTCTTTAAATAACGCACACTTTCCTTCCATAACGGGCATACCTGCTTCGGGGCCTATGTCACCTAAACCCAGTACAGCGGTACCGTCTGTTACAACAGCAACAAGATTGTTTCTTCTGGTAAGTTCAAATGATTTATTATAATCTTTTTGGATTTCAAGGCAGGGCTCTGCTACGCCCGGCGTGTATGCAAGTGAGAGATCCTCTGATGATGAAATAGGCACCCTTGAAATTACCTCAATTTTACCGTTCCATTCATAGTGCTTTTGCAAAGATTCTTTTCTAATATCCATATTTAAACTCCTTTATAATAACTTTATATCTCAAACATTCTACATTATATACTTAAAAGTCTCATATATCAAGCGGTTTAAAGAAAATTATTGACTTTTAATAACATTTAAACTATTATAATTACTGCGAGTGCGTTGAACAGCCGCGGGCAAGCGCCGAAAGGCATTGTGCGAGGAAAGTCCGGGCTTCACAGAGCAAAAATAACGGCTAACGGCCGCCGGAGGCGACTCCAGGGATAGTGCAACAGAAAATTACCGCCGATTTTTCGGTAAGGATGGAAAGGTGAGGTAAGAGCTCACCGGAGGCAGGGAGACCTGTCTGCCGTGTAAACCCTATTTGAAGCAACACCGCGGTAGGACATATACGCTTGCTCGGCGTGTCCTTAGGAGGTGGCATCGAGCAGTTTCGGTAACGGGCTGCCAAGATAGATGGCTGTTCACGACAGAACCCGGCTTACAGATGCAGTCGCACAAAAACTACCTGTAATTTATAGGATTACAGGTAGTTTTTGTTTTAATATATCAAATTGATTATTTCAGGAGTTTTTTTCGATAATTTTTTCAGCACATTTAATTCCGTCAACTGCGGCGGATATTATTCCTCCTGCATATCCTGCACCTTCTCCGCAGGGATAAAGTCCGTTTACTGCTATACTTTCAAGAGTTTCATTGTTACGCAATATGCGGATAGGGGAGGAGCTTCGTGTTTCAACACCCGTCAATACGGCGTCGCCGTCATCAAATCCACTAAGTTTTTTACCAAGTGCTTTTATTGCAAGTTTCATTGATTCGGATATAAAATCAGGAAGTATCGTATTTAAGTCCGAAAGTTCATACGAGGGACAAATACTCGGTTTCACACTTCCTAAATTCGTAGTTTTCCTGTTTTTTAAAAAATCCTCTACTTTCTGCACCGGTGCATTGTAATTGCATCCGCCAAGCTCAAACGCCCTTTTTTCAAGCTCTCGCTGAAAATACATTCCGGCAAGCGGAGTATCCGATTTAAAATCTTCAGGTGTCACCCCGACAAGCAGTGCAGAGTTAGAGTTTATCTCATCTCTAGCAAATTCACTCATACCGTTTGTTACAAGCATATTTTCTTCGCTTGAAGCATTGACAACCTTACCTCCCGGACACATACAAAAGGTGTATACTCCCCGTCCGTTGTTAAGGTGAGTATTTAACTTATAGCTTGCTGCACCCAGCCTTTTATTGCCTGCGAAGCGTCCGTACTGAGCTTTGTCAATATTTTCACGCAGATGTTCGATTCTTGCGCCAATCGAAAAGGATTTTGCTTCAATCGGCAAGTCTTTGCTGTACAGCATTTCAAAAGTATCCCTTGCGCTGTGACCGATCGCAAGAATTATATTGTCTGTTTCAATGATCTGTGTTTTGCCGTTTTGTTCAGCGACAGCTGAAATAACCGACGAGTTTTTAAAGTTTATGCCCACAAGCTTTGTTTCAAATAGCACCGTACCGCCGAGAGCTATAATGTCATTTCTTATATTTTTGACGGTGATTCTTAGCTTATCTGTGCCAATATGCGGTTTTGCGTTATAAAGTATTTCATCGGGAGCGCCGTGCTTTGCAAATTCCTCAAGCACTTTTCTCTGTCGTATATCCTTAGTGCCCGTGTTAAGTTTTCCGTCCGAAAAAGTTCCTGCGCCGCCTTCTCCAAACTGCACATTTGATGATGTATTGAGTTTTCCCGTCAGCCAAAATTCACGGACGTCTTTATGTCTTTTGTCTACGTCACGGCCACGCTCTATCAAAATCGGTTTTGCACCGCTTTGTGCAAGTATAAGTGCGGCAAAAAGACCGGCAGGTCCCATTCCTACAACAACGGGTGGTGTACTTCCTCTCCATTCTTTTATTTTGTATCGGTAGGGGTTTACTATTGAAGCGTTTTTGGCTTTCTTAATAATTTTTTCCTCACTGATATTAAGCTCTGCATCTACGGAGCATAAAAAGAATATGTTGTCTTTTTTTCTTGCGTCAATGGAACGCCTGTATAAAGATGCGGTTTTTATAGATTTTTTATCAATTTTCAGCTCTTTTGCCGTTTTTTCGATAACCGTGTTATCGCTGTAATCAAGTGGCAAATGTATGTTGTTGATGCGTATCATAAATTTTCTCCTGCATTAAGTCCGCTTGCAAAGGCAAAATGCAGATTATATCCTCCGCATTCTCCGCAAATATCTATTGCTTCTCCGCAAACATAAAGACCCTTTATAATCTTACTTTCCATAGTTTTTTCATTAATTTCCCGACCCACTACGCCACCGAGAGCCGTTTGAGCCAGCTCAAAACCGCAGTTTTGTATTACGGGAAAACGCATATTTTTTGCGGCATTTGCGATGTTATTAAGCTCTTCTTTCGCTAGCTCACCGCATTTTCTTGAAAAATTCGATATATTGCAGGTTTTTAAAACCGCTTGTCCGAGCCTTTTTTGAAAAATTCCTGTAAAAAGATTGTCAACAGTAAAATCTGAGAATAGTTTTTGATTTGTAGTGATCAGTTCCGATAATTCCGAGTAAGAAACATTATAAAGCAGGTCAAGTAATATGCAGTTTCCTTTCTCTGTATAAACCGAAAGATTAAATATGCATATTCCCGAAAGCGTTTTATCTCCGAACTGAACCTCGCCGATCTCGGATTTTATAATACGTTGATTTGCATCAATAAGTGACACATTAGCGGTTGTTCTGATACCTTTAAGCGACTTTAAAATATCTGATTTAACCTCAATCGGACAAAGAGCGGGGGAATAGGGGATAACCCTATGACCGAAATTTTTAAGATAATCGGCTGAACTTGCGTTTCCTCCGAGCTTCGGAGAAGCTTTTGACCCGTTTGCTATAACAATCTTATCTGCAACAAACATTGTATTTTCTGTTGTGACGTTAAAGTTTTTTCCTGCTTTTTTAACGCTCTTTATATTTTCACCGCAAAAGATATTTACACCGAGCCTCTCACATGCAAATCTCAGCACATCAAGCACGGCACTTGCCTGCCTGCACAAAGGATAGTACCTTCCTTCGTTGTCGCAAAAGCAAAGCAGACCGAGCTTTTTAAATTTTTCAAGCAAAGTATTTGTATCGTACTTTGAAAAAAGATATGTGCTTTGCTCTTTGAAAGATCCGCGGTAATGATCAGGCGAAATATCTCTGTGGGTAAGGTTGCATCTTCCGTTGCCCGTAGAGAGAAGTTTTTTCCCGACTCTGTCGTTTTTTTCAATTATTGCCACGGAAATATTTTTGTTTTTTTTCTTAGCGGCTATCGCGCACATAAGTCCCGACGCACCGGCACCGATTATTACCGCGTCGAATTTATAAGTATTATTCATAATCTCACCTAAAAAATAAGGGCAGCATATGCTACCCTTTATTTTATATTTATTATGATTCGGGAGCAAAAAGAAAACTTAATCCACCAAAAACGCCCATGCTTGCAAGTGCCATAATAATACCTGCAATAATTACACCGAGCATAACGGCGATTACACTCTTTTTAAATCCCATATCAAGAAAACTTGCCGCGAGTGTACCTGTCCAAGCGCCTGTTCCGGGAAGCGGTATGCCTACAAACAGCATAAGAGCAATGAAAAGTCCTTTTCCTGCTTTCTCCTGAAGTTTTTTGCCGCCTTTTTCGCCTTTTTCAAAACAAAATGTAAAAAACTTTCCGATATATTTCTTGTCTTTTCCCCAAATCAGTACTTTTCTTGCAAAAAAGTATATAATGGGCACCGGAAGCATATTTCCGATTATGCATATAATGTAGGAAATTACAGGGTCAAGTCCCATTCCGACAGCGACCGGTATTGCACCTCTGAGTTCAAAAATCGGTACCATCGAAATAAAAAAGATGATTAAGTAATTAATAAACATACTGACTCCTTTGGTAAATTATTAATTGACGATACAATGCAAATTATCATAAGTATATCAGATAAATTTGTTTTTTTCAATACTGCGTTAACATAATTTTTTATATTTTAAAAATTAAAAATCTTTCAAATTTATCTATAATGTTGAAATAACCGACACTCCATTGACAATATATATATTTATTGTAAAATATATAGTTGGAGTGATGATATGAGGAAGAGCCGTGTTTCAATTCGTTTTAGGGTAATTGTTTTTACACTCACAGCGCTTATGATTTTATTTGCGTTTTTTCATTCTTCAATGCCAGCCGATTTATCGGGTGATGAAAGCGAAAGCGTAATGGGAATATTGCAGGATGTTTTAAATTTCCTTCGCTTTGACACGCAGCTTTCCGATCATATTGTACGCAAAGCCGCACATTTTTCTGAATACACCGTAATAGGTATGCTGCTATTAAGCTGTGCATACTCTCTTTGCCGAACAAGGCCGCACAAATATTACCTTCAAATATGTTTTTTCGGACTCGCAACGGCCGTATGTGATGAGACGATACAACTTTTTGTCGAGGGCAGATCAGGGCAGATAACCGATGTTTTGCTCGATTTTTCGGGTATTGTAACGGGCACGGTGTTGATGTTGCTTTACTTTGCAATATATAGAAAATTGCGAAAAATATCATGATTTATCGGCAGATTATCAAATGATATGTCTGCCTTTTTAATGTAAAAGAAAGGATAGGATAGGTATTATGAGTGAGAATATAACTGATATTCATTCTGAAAACAAGATGGGAACAATGCCGATGACAAGGCTGATTTTAACAATGTCTGTTCCGACGATTTTTTCAATGACTGTTCAGGCTCTGTACAATGTAGTTGACAGCGTGTTTATCGGTCAGTACGACCTTGACGGTCTAACCGCTCTTTCGCTCGCATTTCCGCTTCAAATGCTTCTTATAGCATTTTCGGTAGGTACTGCGGTAGGTGTAAACTCGCTTGTGTCAAGAAAACTGGGTGAAAAAAATTATGACGAGGCAAATTCAGCTGCAACTCACGGATATTTGACCTGTATTTTTTCATTTCTGATTTTCTTGCTGTTAGGACTGTTTTTATCACATCCGTTTATGAACGCTTACAGCAATAATGCAAAAATTGTTGAATACGGTACCCAATATCTTACGATCGTCCTCTGTTTCTCTGTTTTTTCAATAGTTCAGATAAACACCGAAAAAACTCTCCAGGCAACCGGCAATATGATTGTCCCGATGTTTTCACAACTTATCGGTGCGGTGGTAAACATTATTTTTGATCCTCTTCTTATTTTCGGTGTAGGAATATTCCCTGAGATGGGAGTAGCTGGTGCGGCTATCGCAACTGTATTCGGACAGTTCTGCGCTATGGTTTTCTGCCTTATCGCAATGTTTGGGTTAAAGCAGGAAGTAAAAGTTTCACTCAGAAAATTTAAACTTAATCTTAGTACCCTTAAAAATATTTATTCGGTTGGTCTTCCGTCAATTATTATGCAGTCCATAGGTTCCGTTATGATTATCGGTTTAAATGCTATACTTGCAAAATCTGCCGCCGCCGTAACCGTACTCGGTATTTACTATAAGCTTCAGAGCTTTGTGTTTATGCCTTGCTTCGGACTCAATCAGGGAGTAATGCCTATAATAGGGTATAATTACGGTGCTAAAAATAAACGCCGTATGTATTCTGCACTGAAGCACGGTATTGTTATAGCGGTATTTATTATGGCAATAGGTACGGTACTTATGTGGACAATCCCCGATGTGCTTATTTCAATGTTCGGAGGAACAGAAGAAATTATGTCAATAGGTGAATCTGCTTTCAGAATAATCAGCCTTTGTTTTATTCCTGCTGCTGCCGGAATATTATTTACCACATTGTTTCAGGCAACCGGCAAGGGTATAAGAAGTCTTATAATGTCGTTTTGCCGTCAGCTCGTGCTGATTCTTCCGATAGCCTACGTTCTTTCTTTGTTGTTCGGACTTTCCGCTGTTTGGTATGCTTTCCCGTTTGCGGAGCTGTTTTCACTTGCCCTTGCGGTAATATTCTTTATTAATCTTACAAAGACCGATTTTAAAAAGCTCGGTTAAATTTGTCCGCCTCAATGCATATATTGTATTGAGGTGATTTTTTTGAATGATAATAAAAACCTAAATGAAAATACAAGCAATATAAATCAGGAAGCAGAAGCGCAAAATAAAAACACAATTACATATGATGAGGGATGGGAGTCGGTAACGGACAGTGAGTATGCAGTAGTCGCGTCTCAAAATTATGATGATGAAAACGGTGACGAATCCGTAAATGAAAAGTCGAACAAAAAGCCAAAAGACACACCACGACAGCTTCTTATTACAATTCAGCTTATCCTGTGTATTTTAATAGCTATTGCAGCTTTGCTTATAAAGACTTTCGGGGGAGAATTTTATAATCAGGTCCGCGATAAATATTATCAAAGTTTAAATAACGACGCCGTATTCAACGATGACGGCGGACTTGATTTAAGTCAGTTTATAAACTCCTCCACAAAAGATGAAGTTTAATATTTTAAATACTGAAATACGCGTGTCCTATTTGATAGTATGCGCGGCGGCTCTGAGCCTGACTGCAAATTTATTTAAAGGATTTGTATGCTGCGTTTTCGCGGTAATTATACATGAATCGGGACATATCCTCGCAATGTATTGTATGAAATCTCCTCCTCAAAAAATTACCGTTTCGCTGTTTCAAATTTCGATAGACGACGCAGGAAGAAACGAAAGAAGCACAAGGCGCAATATGATAATTATTTTTTTCGGTCCTTTTGCTAATTTTATTTGTTTTATTATCTTTTATCTGTTATACTTAGTGTACGGTGTGCCGACTGAAATGACTGCCGCAGCAAATTTATCGGTGGGACTGTTTAATATGCTTCCCGTTCTGTCGCTTGACGGCGGTCAGATGTTATTTTTAACACTAAATTGTTTTCTCTCTGCCAAGAAATCGGAAACAGTTGTAAATATTCTTACTTTTATAATAATTTTTCCGCTTGCGGCGGCAGGCTTTATTATTTTGTTTCAGTCAAAATACAATTTTTCTCTGCTTTTTGTATGCGTGTACCTGATTTTTTGCCTCGTGTGCAAGGACAGCAGATGTTATTAGCATATCGTTTAATATCGCAGGTTTGTTAATTCGGAGGTTAGTATGATTCCCAAGGAAGTTGAAAAGCTCCTGCTCAAGGTTCAAAAGCCCGGTCGTTATGTAGGAGGAGAACTCAATGAAGTTATTAAGGATAAAGACAATATAGATGTGAGGTTTGCGTTTTGTTTCCCCGATACCTATGAGGTAGGAATGTCGCATCTTGGCATGAAAATTCTGTACAGTCAGTTTAACAGCAAGGATTATATATGGTGTGAGCGTGTATTCGCGCCGTGGGTTGATATGGAGAAGGAAATGATTGAAAATAATATTCCTCTCTATGCTTTGGAAAGCGGTGATCCGGTTTCTGATTTTGATTTTATCGGATTTACCTTGCAGTACGAGTTAAGCTATACCAATATGCTCAATATGCTGAAGCTGTCAGGTGTTCCGATTAAGAGCTGTGACAGGCATAACTTAACGCAAATCGTTGTTGCGGGCGGTCCCTGCGCCTGCAATCCAGAACCTATCGCCGAGTTTGTTGACTTGTTTTTTATCGGCGAGGGAGAAGAGGTAGATCTCGAGGTTATCGACCTTTTCAGAAAATGCAGAGATGAGGCCAAAAGCAAATCAGAGTTTTTACAGATGTGCTCTCAAATCGAGGGCGTTTATGTTCCTTCTCTTTATGATGTTGCGTATAATGATGACGGAACAATAAAAAGCTTTACCCCTAAAAATAATGCTCCCTCTGTTGTACATAAAAGACTTATCAAGGATATGAATACTTCATTTTATCCCGATAATTTTGTTGTTCCGCTTATTGAAATTGTGCACGACAGAGCGGTTCAGGAGATATTCAGAGGCTGTATCAGGGGTTGTCGGTTCTGTCAGGCTGGTTTTATTTACAGACCTGTACGCGAAAAATCACCTGAAACCATAAACGCTCAGTGCAGAGCTCTTTGTGAAAACACAGGTTACGACGAGGTATCTCTTTCGTCGCTCAGTTCAAGTGATTACAGTCAAATTGTGCCGCTCCTTGAAAAAATCAACGAATGGAGCAAGGAAGAAAAAGTCAGCATATCTTTGCCGTCGCTGCGCGTTGACGGTTTTACCGATGAAATAATGGACAAAATAAAAACCGTGCGTAAAAGCGGCTTAACGTTCGCTCCCGAAGCCGGAAGTCAAAGACTGCGTGATGTAATCAATAAAAACGTATTGGAAAATGAGCTGATTTCTACCTGTGAAACCGCCTTCAACGGCGGCTGGACTACCGTTAAACTATACTTTATGATAGGGCTTCCTACGGAAACTATTGAGGATGTAGAGGCAATTGTAAAACTCGGACAAGCGGTAGTTGATACTTACTATAAGTGCACAAACAGACCTAAGGGCAGATCCGTTAAGGTTACTGTATCTGCTTCATCTTTTGTTCCGAAACCGTTTACGCCTTTTCAGTGGGAACCTCAGGATACGATTGAGCAGCTGCATGAAAAGCAGTCGCACATAAAGGAATGTATCACAACTAAGAAAATACAGTTTAATTATCATGATGCCGACACAAGTTTTCTTGAGGCAGTTTTCGCAAGAGGCGACAGAAAACTTTGCAAAGTTATGGAGCTTGCCTGCGAGAAAGGTTTTCACTTTGACGGGTGGAATGATTGTTTCAGTCTTGAAAAATGGCTTGAGCTTTTTGATGAGTGCGGCATTGACCCGTCTTTTTATGCAAACCGCAGGCGTTCGTTTGACGAGATTTTGCCGTGGGATCACATCGACTACGGCGTAAATAAAAGCTATCTTATAACTGAGTGTAAAAAAGCGTATGAAGATAAAACAACGCCTCATTGCAGACTAAAGTGCAATAATTGCGGTGCGGCAAAGTACGGGGAGGGAGTATGCTTTGAAAAACGTAAGAATATGGTTTAAAAAAGATTACGAATGCCGCTATATTTCTCATCTTGACTTAAACCGCTGTATGCTTAGAGCATTGCACAAGAGCAAGCTTCCCGTGTGGCACACAGAGGGGTTTAATCCCCATCCTTTTGCCACATTTCCGTTGCCGCTGTCGCTTGGATTCAGAGGAGTAAACGAGTGCATGGATGTTAAGCTTGAAAATGACGATTATCCTTTTGAAAAGATTATATCAAAACTTAACGAATGCTTGCCGAAGGGAATAAAGGTTTTTAATGTTACCGAACCTTTGATGAAATCTGGTAAAATTGCTTTTGCAAAGTTTTCAATAAATCTTTCGTGCGATAAAATTAATACAAGTAAGATTGCGGAAAAATTATCAGAATTTTTATACCTTGATAAAATTGAAGTCGAAAAGAAGTCCAAAAAAGGCCTTAAAACAGTTGATATTAAACAAGGAATAAAGTCGGCTAAGATAGAAGAGAAATTTGATTTTGTTACTTTAAATGTCGTACTCTCCGCAGGCAGCAGTGATAACGTAAATCCTAATTTAATTGTTTCGGCTTTTGAGGAATATTTGCAGCTGCCTGTTTATGCGGATATAACAAGACTTGATTTATATAATTCTGATATGGAATTATTCAGATAGGTGAATGTATGTTTAAATTTACTATAAGAGAAAATACGCTTTTAAACGAATTTAAAGATATGTTTACTGATTATGTAAACAAATCGTACAAATTTACAATGAGCTATATAACAAATCCGGTTCTTGCAAGTTACAGGGAGAACGAACGGCTTATTCTTATTGTAATTAATAAATCCGTTTATCAGAACTTGTACAGCTTTTTAAAGCTCAATGACAGCAATATGCAGTTTGCGGCGTTTTCATGTCTTGAGGGAGCCGTAAACGCGATGAGACTGTATCACATCCTTACAGTAAATCAAAACAATCTTTATGATTATATTACAAATCCAGATTTTTCGCTTGACAAATGCGAGCTTGAAATTCTTGAGAAAAAAGAAGAGTATGATAACAAAGAAGAATTTTCTTTGAGAGAATTCTCAAAGGGGCTTCACAAAGTAAATACCTTTGAATACAAAAATTCTTCGATTTCTACCCAAATTTCAGATAACAGCATTTATCTCGGTCTTTCATGCGGTAAAACAGTAAGTGATGAGCTTCAAAACGAGGTGCGTAAAAATCTTGTAGGAGCGTATCTTTCTCTTCAAAAACATACCAAAATGTTTTTTAACGGAGGTATAGACGGCGAACTTGAAGAGATAGAGGACAATATCTACGCAAAATTTCTTGAATATATTAAAAAGTTTTCTTAATCTTTAAAAAACATTCACAATACTTTATTTTAAGTATCATATTTCTGTCACAATTCATGTGTATTATATAGACACAGCAGGGATAAAGACGACAACAAGAAATTTTTTCATAGATTTTCCTCTCAAAATTGTCATTGTGACATCAAAGAAGGCCGACTCAGTCGGTCTTTATTTGATTTGGAGGATAAAATGTATTATTATTCTTTAAACGAATATTTAAAAAACACTTTCGGAGAAAAGGTATATAAAATATCATTAAACGGCGGTATGACCTGCCCAAACCGCGACGGAACATTGGATGACAGGGGCTGTATTTTTTGCAGCAGGGGAGGATCTGGTGAGTTTTCCGCTGATAAATTATTGTCTGTAACAAATCAAATTGAACAGGCAAAGCAAAAAATCAGAAAAAAAACCGACTGCAGGCTTTTTATCGCATATTTTCAGCCGTTTACCAATACCTACGCAAGCGTAGATTATCTTCGCAGTATTTTCTATGAAGCAATAGAAAACCCCGATGTAGCGGTTTTGTCAATCGCAACACGACCGGACTGTTTGGGTGTGGATGTTTTAAATCTTTTAAGAGAACTTAACAAAATAAAGCCTGTTTGGGTGGAACTCGGTTTGCAGACGATTCATAAAAAAACATCGGATTATATAAGACGATGTTACGAGCTTATGGCTTACGACCTTGCCGTTAAAAATTTAAAATCTGTCGGAGTTTGTGTAGTTACTCATATAATCCTCGGGCTTCCGTATGAAACCAAAGAAATGATGCTTGAATCAGTTAAGTACGCAGGTGAGAGAAGTGACGGGATAAAACTCCAGCTTCTTCATGTGCTGAAAAATACTGATTTATTTGATGATTATATAAAAGGTCTTTTTAAAACGTTGTCATTAGAGGAATACATTGATATTCTCTGCGACTGTATTGCGGTTTTGCCGAAAACAACTGTTATTCACAGGCTTACAGGTGACGGTGATAAAAAACTTCTTGTCGCACCTCTTTGGAGTGCTGACAAGAAGCGTGTGTTAAATTCAATAAATAAAGCGTTTGTAAACAGAAATATAATTCAAGGAAGTGCACTAATATAAAAAACAACAGCTTCGGCTAACTGTCGGAGCTGTTGTTTTCGTTTGTTTTACTATTTTTAAATTTTTTAAATATACTCATCGCGATGCCGAGAAAGGCTATAACCGAAACGCCGAGCGCAATACCTATAATCAGAAATCTTACATTCTGATCATCAAATCGGTTAAGGATTCCCATTTCATCTATACTTGCAATATCTTCATCTTCCTCCGACACTTCCCTTACACTTTTGCTTTTTGAACTGCCGGACCCTTCTTTTTCCGTGCTTCCCTTGCTTTTATCCGATGAGTTAACTTTGATTTCCGCAGATGTGCATTTTCCCGCATTTATCGAATTTACATTTTCATCAACGCAGTCGCTTACATAATAATCAATATATCCGATACCGTTCTTTACTGCTTTAAATGTAAGCTCAAATATTACGTTCCCGTCTTTTATCTCTTTTCCATCAGCGTTTAGAAACAGAACATTTACGCTGTCATCGGTTTCATATGCTTTTAACAAGGTATTTTCGTCGTTTGAATCAACATCTCTGAATTCAAACATACTCTTATCATAGGTAAATTCAAAGCTTGCAGCACATAGAGGTTTGCTGTAAGATGCTTCCATAGAAACGGTAAACAGTCTGTTTTTGTCGGTGCTGCATCCTTTTAAACTGAAGTTTACGGCTTCGGCAGAAAAATACCCCGCCGCTGATGAAATGATAAGAGAAAAAATTATCAAAAATGTTGTTATCAGTTTAAAAACAGACAGATATTTAAGTTTTAAGTCAAACCTTGTTTTTTGTTTTTTCATCTTTAACACTATGCAAGGAGATTTTTCCGTTTTCCGAGAACCACACATTTTTTACGGTAAACTCTTTTCCGCTTAGGTATTCGAGCAAACCCGAGTCGCTTACAAAATTAAATTTTAATTTATAGCTGTACAGAGCTTGATGCTTAAACAGACCTGATGTGCCCGAAAATGCTTTTCCGTACTTTGAATCGCCGACAAGCGGGTGACCGATTGAAGCCATATGAGCTCTTATCTGATGTGTTCTGCCCGTTAGAAGCTCTACTTCGGCTAAGCTGAGTTTACCATCGTAATCAAGAATTTTGTATTTTGTTGCAATCTCCTTTGAATTATCCTTTTTATTTTTGAAAACCGTAACCTTGTTTTTGCTCTCATTTTTGGTGATATACCCGTGAAGAGTTGCCTCGCTTTTTTCGGGCTTTCCATATAGAAGACACAGGTAATATTTTTTAAGCTCCCTTGACTTCATTTTTTGATTAAGTATTCTGAGACTTTCCGCATTCTTTGCGGCGATAACTATACCGCCCGTATTTCTGTCTATTCTGTTTACAAGAGCGGGCGAAAATGCGGATTCAGCCTTCGGGTCATATTCGCCCTTGTCATACAGATAGTGCTGTACCCTCGCAACAAGCGAGTCGAAATGATAGTTTTTGTCAGGATGAACAATTAATCCGGGCTTTTTATCTATTAGAATGATGTTTTCGTCTTCGTAAACAATATCAAATTTTGACGGAGCTTTAAGAAAATCATAGTTTTTTATTTCACAAGCCTCAAAAAATTCGTCTTTAATATAAAATGTAAGCACGTCACCCTCGGAAAGCATATCAGATATTTCGCATTTTTTTCCGTTGATCTTTATGCATTTTTTTCTTATGTATTTGTACATAAGAGACTTAGGCAATGTCTTAAAATGTTTCTGCAAAAACTTATCAAGACGCTGATTTGAATCATTCTTACTAATTTCAAGAGTCCTCATAACAACCTCCGAATAATATAATTTTAAAATAAAAACATAAAAATTTCAAGGATATTAATCACATAAAATATATTTTAGTATAAACTGATAAAGGGTGATACGGTGAATTGCTACACACAACGGGTAAAATCGGCTGTTTATTTCGGTTTAGGCTTGCTTGTTGCGACACTGCTTCCGTCTGAGTGGGTGCTGATTGTAGCAGCCGCTGCACTTGTAACAGTAAGCATATCTTGTATTCGGAGGTAATAGCGATGAAAGTTGTACTTATTGAAAAACCAAAATTTATATCTGTATTTTTAAGGAAAATTTACGGCATAAAAAAGGAGCAGGCAAAATAAATAGCTGTTTGTAAATATTTACAAAAAAACAAACAATAAGATGTGCATAGTGCCAAAATACTATGTGCATCTTATTTTTATATTGTCTTTTTTGTAAATAAATTATATAATAGCAAAGGTATGCAGCGCAATTATATTGCGTTGTAAAAATTTTAGGAGGTTTAAATTAACTATGAAAAGCACAAGAAAGTTTATAAGCGTTTTACTTGTTGTAATGATGCTTATATCGTGCGTTACCGCTTCATTTTCGGTAAACGCATCAACCGGCGTGTTGTCCGATTATTACGCAACTAATCCGGATAACAAGGTCGGTGTGAAAAAGACAATCACCATTGACGGTGATTTCAGCGATTGGTCCTCTGATATGCTGATAGCTCAGGGTGCAGCCTGGGATGTCGCAAATCACTATAAGGGCGGTCACGAAAACTGCGTACTTGATACATATGCACTTTTTGCCGCGTGGGACGATGACAATCTCTATGTTGCTTGGCAGATGGTAAACACAACCGATACTTGGGCACGCGAGGGTGACGGACCTCTGTCAGACGGAGGTCGTGTTCTTGATGTACCGCTTATTTTGGCTCTCAGTATTGATCCGAACAGCGTATCAATGTCAAATAAAAATACAAGCGGTTCCCCAATTTGGGGTCAAAAGATGGGACTTTCTTTTGATCAGCATGTTGACAGACTTCTCTATATGAGCGGAAAGCCCGGCAACGGTACTCCGGGAATGTTCTCTGCTGTTGATGCCGAGGGAAACACCGATTATAATGAGGGACTTCAAACATTTGCTCAGAGCGGAATTGAATATAAGATGGCTGAAGGAAATGTTTGTGATAACATTTACGGACTTAACTATTCCGAGGATCCCAATGATGTTTACTCAAATGACGCCGACTGGGTTGACTATAAAACCTTTAAGGGCGCTCAGGGTACTCACGATACAAAATATGATTCGTTTTACGAGATAAAAATTCCTTTCTCAGCTCTCGGAATTGACGCCGATTATGTTGAAACAAACGGAATCGGCGCAATGCTTATTGCAACGAGAGGTGAGTCAGGACTTGACTGCGTTCCTTTTGACGACACAATGCTTGACAATGCACTTGAATCCTACGGAAGTGATGCAAGTACATCTCACGAAAAGGACGATGAGGATGTTATAACGTCTCCTTTTGCAAGAATAGGTAGTTTGAACGGCGGCGGAGATGTACAGCCTACAACACAGCCTGTAACCCAGCCGACGACTGTTCAGCCCACGACAGTACAGCCTACAACACAGCCCACAACCGCTCCTGTAAGCGACACTCTTACTGTAAATGCTAAGTCCAATCTTTTTACAAACGGTGTTGTAGAGGCTGACAGCAGCGCAAACACGGTAACCGTTACTTATGACCTCAGGTCGTCAATGAAGATTGTAAACGGTCAATGGGAGCTTACATATGATCCGTCTAAGCTAAAGCTTGTTACGGAATCACATGAATTAATGCCTTATATTTCAGACGGAGTTGTAAGCGTAACCGCAAGCACAGCAAAGGGTAACTTTACCAATGTAACAAGTCTTTATGATTTTACATCTTCCAAACCTTTGGTTCAGGCAGTATTTGAGATTGTGGGAACTGGAAGCACAGATGTTACTTTGGATGTTAAAGAGCTTTCGGTCGGATACAAGGCAAATGATGCCCTTTGTTATGAAAATGCTGTTGTCAACAGTATTATTAGGGATATTTCAAACATTGCCGGTTTTGAGTCATCTTCAATAAGCGGCAAAGCTTATGTGGTAACAGATGAACAGCCCACCGAAACTGAACCTACAACGCAGCCTGCAAGTGAGGAGCCTACAACTAAGCCAACCGTATCCGATGACAAAATTACAATCAATGCAACGTCAAACTTTTTCCCTGAGGTTTCAAAGACATATTCAAAAGATGAAAAGCAGGTTACCGTTTCATATAAGCTCAGTTCTTCCATAAACCTCGTAAATTCTGAATGGGTGTTAAGCTACGATACTGCAAAGCTTTCGTTCGATAAGGCGAATATAAGCAATGTAATGCCGAATGTTTCTAATGCTGTTATTAATGAAGGAACCAAGGGTTCCATAAAAGGTAACTTTACAAATTTATCATCTGTAAACTTTAACAAAGAAACAGAATTTGTTACGGTTACATTTAATGTAATAGGAACAGGCAGCGCAGATGTTGACTTGTATGTTAATGTTCTCGGCATAGGATTCAGAGAGAATTTAGACTCTCAGGTTAACATTCAGTATTTGGTTGATTTTGGTGTAATTAAGGACGTTACTTCGGCTTCGGGCTTTGAAAATGAGATTTATACAACTTCTACTCAAATTACATCAGGAAACGGCGAGTCAGAAACAGATCCTACTCAGCCGTCAAAAACACTTAAGGTAAATGCAACTTCAAATATTCTGTCGCCTGTTTCAAAAGAATTCAGTGCCGATAATTCAACAGTTACGGTGACATATAGGCTCGAGTCTTCATCAAAACTTATCAACTCCCAGTGGGTGTTGACATATGACAGCTCAAAGCTTTACTATGATGTCAAGAAAAATGCAGGCACTTTAATGCCGAATATTTCATCATTTGTTGCAAACGAGCCTGTGAAAGGAGAAATAAGAGGAGCCTTTACAAATACTGCTCTGTATGACTTCTCCACAGAAAAAGATTTTATTAAGGTAACCTTTGATATAATAGGTCAGGGAGAAGCAAATGTCGATTTGAATATTGAAATCTTGGGTGTTGCATACAAGGATCAAAATATGCTTCCCGTAGTGGCTTATCCTGTTGACTTTAGCATATTACAGGACATAACAGGTATCAAAGGATTTGAAAATTATAAGCTTTCGGGCAAAATTATCGTAGACACCGATGAAAGCCAAAATGTGCTTTACGGAGATGTAAATAACGACGGTATAATTGATATTACAGACGCAACAATGATACAAAAATATATTGTAGGCATTGAAAAATTTACAGATGACCAGTTTAAAAGAGCAGATGTGAATTTTGACGGATCAATTGACGTATCCGATGCAACTCTTATAAGCAAATACATTGTAGGTATTGTAAATTCGTTTCAATAAAATTTTAAGTTATAAATTTTATGAGCCGGCTTTTTGCCGGCTCATTTTTGTTCGTGGAAAACCGCTTAATTATTGTCGGGCAGAAAAAATTTGATAATCTTAACCGGTATCCATGAATTGCGTGTAAAGTCACTCGATTTTTTATTATCCTCCGTGAATAAATTAAGTTATAGCATAATATATTTATTATATAAAATAAAAAGGAGAGATAAATATGGAGTTTAATCAGGAGAACCGTATGCTCGGAACGTCAACAACCGTGCTTGATACGGTCGCCGAACAGCTCGCCGATGTTGACTTGACGCTGCCGGATTATTGCCCGGATATCGAAAAAATCATCAAATGTACTCTTACCCCGAAGATTCAGTCAAAATCCCTGTCTGGAGGTCAGCTTCAAATTGACGGTTTGTGCGTTGTAAGCGTAATGTATTGTGAGAGTTCCAAAAAGACCATAAGATGTTGTGAACAAAGTGTAAACTTCTCTCAAAGTTTTTCAGTCAAAGATTCGCCTGATAA
The DNA here is from genome assembly GCA_944415425.1 of uncultured Ruminococcus sp. GTDB lineage: Bacteria > Bacillota > Clostridia > Oscillospirales > Acutalibacteraceae > Ruminococcoides. Next base: position 42,764 of record CALYBP010000004.1, read on the forward strand.
TCCCGTTATAATTACTAAAACAAAATCAGAATACATAAATTGCCGTGCATTGAGTCCCAGGCGAGTGGTGATTCACGGGGCTTTTTCGCTGTATGCAAAAGTTAAAACGAGCGCAAAGACAAGTATTTATTATTCGGATGACCCAAAGCTTGAGTCTTTCAGAAAAAACATAAGCTGTGCCGATTTAAAATCCCTTTGTCAGGAGCAGTTTAATGTTTGCGAAGAAATTTCTGCGGCGGATAAGCCTGCAATAGAATCAATTATACGCTCATCTGTTGACGTTGGAATTACTGATGTAAAGGCAGTAACTGGCAAGCTGATGATAAACGGTGAAATAAACCTTAAACTGTTGTATCTTTCAAATGTAGAAACAGGAGAAATTGAAAAATTAGATTATTTAATACCTTTTAATCAGATAATTGACTGCGAGGGCGTAGATGAAAAAACAATAAACAATGTTCAATGCGAAGTCTTGTCATATGACGTACGCCTTAAAAATGATATGCTCTCGGAAAAACCGTCCATTGTAATTGATATAATGCTTTCTGTTACGGAAGAAGGTTTTATGATATGTAACAGAGATATTACGGTTGATTCTTATTCTGTCTACTGTGCGTCAATGCCTGAGTATAGCAACCTTGAAATAACGAATGAAATTTCCGCCTCCGTTGAAAGCCAAATGGAGAAGCTGGCCGTAAAAATTGACGACGGCAAAATATCTAAAATATTAGATATTTTCTTGGATAATATTACCTGCGAACAAAAAAATTCGGATGACGGTTTAAAAGTCGGCGGAAAAATAAATTTATGCATTATAGCGTATAACGAAGAGAATGTGCCTGTTATAATTGAGCGTGCATTTGATTATGAGCACAGGTTTAACCTTCCTGTCGAGTATAACTCATTCAGAAATATTAATCCGCACGCTTCAAGCATAAGTTACAGACTTGCCGATGATAATACCGTAGAAATAAGGTGTGAATTAAAGCTTTGTGTCTGTGCCGAGAAAAAGGAAAGAATAAAGGCAGTTTCGACAATGCAGTTGTTTGAAGATAAACCGACAGTTTCCGATGAATGTGCGCTTACTTTGTATTTTGCTAAGCAGGGCGAGAGCCTGTGGGATATAGCAAAGGCTCATAACACGCGGCTTAATTTACTTTTATCGGAGAATTCTTCGGAAAATATAACGCTTGACAGCCCGCAAATGCTGTTAATTCCGAAAATATAGGAGGAATACAATGGAAGAGAGAAATGTTTATCAGGATATTTCCAGACGAACCGACGGAGACGTTTATATCGGCGTAGTGGGACCCGTAAGAACAGGTAAATCAACATTTATAAAACGCTTTATGGATACGCTTGTGCTTCCGAATATTAAGGATGAGAGCATATACAGAAGAACGGTCGATGAACTTCCCCAATCCTCAGCCGGCAGAACGATAATGACAACAGAGCCGAAGTTTATCCCCGAAGAATCGGTAGAAATAAATCTTGGTGGTAATACAACCTTTAAGGTGCGTATGATAGACTGCGTAGGCTATATTGTTGACAGCGCCATAGGATACAGCGAAGAAGATATGCCGAGAATGGTTAAGACGCCGTGGTTTGACAAGGAAATTCCGTTTGACGACGCCGCCGAAATCGGCACAAAAAAGGTTATAACCGATCATTCCACAATAGGTCTTGTGATTACGACAGACGGTTCTTTCAGCGAAATTCCCAGAGAGGATTATGTCGAGAGTGAACAGAGGGTAATCAATGAGCTTAAAGAAATCAACAAGCCTTTTATCGTTCTTCTCAATTCCATAGACCCCGAGGCGGAGCATACGGTAGCTTTGGCGGCTGAAATGTCAAAGCAGTACGGTGTGCCTGTACTGCCTGTAAGCTGTATGGAGCTAAGCGAAAACGAGATAAAAAGAGTGCTTGCACAGCTCTTGTTTGAATTTCCGATAAAGGAAATTAAGGTTGATATACCTCGCTGGGTTGTAAAGCTTGACAAAGAGCATTGGCTGAAAGCTGAGATTTTCAAGTCAATAAAGGAATCTGCCAAAAGCATTGAAAAAATTCGTGAGGTTCAGCAAACGATTCACGAGCTTTCACAATGCGAATATATAAATACTGCGCAGCTTACAAACCTTGATCTGGGCAGAGGGATCGCGACGATTTCCCTCGGAATAGATTCAGCTCTGTTTTACAAGGTGCTTTCCGAACAGACCGAGATAGAAATCAAAGACGAATTTGAACTGCTTGAATGTATCAATAAGCTATCAAAGAAGCAGAAAGAGTTTGACAAAATCGCTCAGGCATACGAGCAGGTTCAGGAAACGGGATACGGAATCGTTATGCCAACAATCGACGAGCTATCCCTTGAAGAACCGCAGATTATCAAGCAGAGCGGAAAGTACGGAATACGGCTCAAAGCAAGTGCTCCGTCTATCCATATGATGAAAATCGAAACAAAAACCGAGGTTACACCGATAGTCGGTTCCGAACAGCAGTCGGAGGAGCTTGTGTCATATCTGTTAAAGGAGTTTGAGGAGAATCCCGAAAAGATATGGGAGAGCAATATCTTCGGCAAATCGGTTCACGAGCTTGTAAACGAAGGCCTGCACAATAAGCTTTACAGAATGCCGTCTGACGCAAGAAGAAGGATAGGGGAAACCATTGAAAAAATAATCAACGACGGCTGTAACGGCTTGATATGCATAATAATTTAATCTACTTCAAATTGGTAGAAATTATTTTGCGGTGCATTAAATTTAATAAATTGTTCTTAAAAAATAAAGTGCTGTTGCAAAGTTTGCAGCAGCACTTTTAATACTATTAGTTCTAATAAAAAATTACAATATATCAATATGTTCACCGTTTAGTGCCTTGTTCATACTCCTTACGGCACAAAACTTTCCGCACATCGAGCAGGTGTCGTCGTGTTCGGGCTTTCGGTCATCTCTGATTTTTTTAGCGGTTTCGGGATCTATTGCACATTCCCATTGTGCCTCCCAGTCAAGCTTGCGCCTTGCGTCTGCCATCTTGTCGTCAATATCTCTTGCGCCTCTTACGCCTTTTGCAATATCTGCCGCGTGTGCCGCAATTTTTGAAGCAATAATGCCTTGTTTAACGTCTTCGACATTCGGCAGGGCAAGATGCTCGGCAGGGGTAACATAGCACAAAAATGCCGCACCCGAAGCAGCGGCAATCGCACCGCCGATAGCTGATGTAATGTGGTCATAGCCCGGTGCAATATCCGTTACAAGCGGTCCGAGCACATAAAAAGGCGCGCCGCCGCAAATTGTGCTTTGCAGCTTCATATTTGCCTCGATCTGATCCATCGGCATATGACCCGGACCCTCTACCATAACCTGAACATCCTTTGCCCATGCACGCTTTGTAAGCTCTCCGAGGCGTACAAGCTCTTCAATCTGACAAACATCGCTTGCGTCGGCAAGACATCCGGGACGGCAGGCGTCACCAAGTGAGATTGTTACATCATATTCGCGGCAAATATCGAGAATTTCGTCATAGTATTCATAAAACGGATTTTCGTTTCCAGTCATACACATCCATGCAAATACAAGAGAACCGCCGCGGGAAACAATGTTCATTTTCCTTTTGTGCTTTTTAATTTGCTCTATTGTTTTTCTTGTAATTCCGCAGTGAAGCGTCACAAAGTCAACGCCGTCTTCTGCGTGAAGTCTTACAACATCTATAAAATCCTGTGCAGTTAAGGTGTCAAGGTCGCGCTGATAATGTATAACGGAATCGTAAACAGGTACCGTGCCTATCATTGCGGGACATTCGCTTGTCAGCTTTCTTCTAAACGGAATTGTATCGCCGTGAGAAGATAAATCCATAATGGCGTGAGCGCCCATATTAACGGCTTCCATAACCTTTTGCATTTCAATGTTATAATCCTTACAGTCGCGCGAAACACCGAGATTAACATTGATTTTGGTTGTGAGCATAGAGCCGACTCCCTGCGGGTCAATGCAGGTGTGGCGTTTGTTTGCACAAATAGCAACCTTGCCCTGTGCCACGAGGGGCATAAGCTCTTCCACCGTCATTTTTTCTTTTTTTGCAACCGCCTCAAGCTCCTTTGTAACAATTCCCTTTTTGGCAGCTTCCATTTGTGTAGTGTATTCTCTCATTTTATCAGACCTCTCCTTGTAAGATTTTATAGTTATGTGCAAGCGGCCCGCTTCCGTGTCCGAGATTCAGTCCTGCTTTTATCGCACCTGTAAGATATTCTTTTGCAAGTTTTACTGCGTTTTCCATGCCTTCTCCCAGAGCCAAATAGCTTGCAATAGCGCTTGAAAGCGTACAGCCCGTGCCGTGAGTGTTTGCATTATTTACCTTTTGACCTTCGTACCAAATAATTTTTCCGTTATAAAACAATACGTCGTTTGAATCCTCTATGCTGTGACCGCCCTTGCAAAGCACCGAACAGCCGTATTTTTTGCCTATAATCTTGCAAACCTGTTCCATATCGGCTTTGTTATGTATTGAAATACCCGAAAGTATTTCCGCCTCGGGAATATTCGGAGTGATTAAATCGGCAACGGGGAAAAGTAATTCTTTTAAAGAATTAACAGCTTCCTCCTTAATGAGCCTTGAACCGCTTGTCGATACCATAACGGGGTCAACGACGATGTTTTTTGCACCGTATTTTTTAAGTGAGTCGGCAATCACTTTGATTATTCCTGTATCCGAAATCATTCCCGTTTTTACGGCGTCTGGAAATATATCGCTGAAAATACAGTCAAGCTGTTTTTGTAAAAACGCTGGGGATACTTCCAAAATGTCTGTTACACCTAAGGTGTTTTGCGCGGTCAGAGCGGTTATCGCACTCATACCGTAAACACCTAAACAGCACATTGTTTTAAGGTCGGCCTGTATTCCTGCACCACCGCTTGAGTCGCTTCCCGCAATGGTCAAAGCCGTTTTCATTTTGAGGTTATTTTCCATTTATAATCTCCTCAATTTTTCGTCTTAATTCTAATGTAGAATTATAAATGTCTTTTTCCGCAAAAATTCCGCTCACAACAGCTACACCCGCAATTTTTGTGCCCTTTAGCTTTAAGATGTTGTCTCTTGTGATGCCGCCGATAGCCGTAACGGGAATGTTGACGCTGCCGCAAATTTCATTGAGCGTTTCAATGCTCATCTTTACGGCGTCGCTCTTTGTGCTTGTCCCGAAAACCGCTCCGCTTCCGACGTAATCGGCACCGCTTTCTTGTGCGATAACGGCTTGTTCTCTGCTTCTTGCCGTAGCGCCGATGATTTTGGAATTTCCGAGTATATCTCTTGCTTTTTCTATATCCATATCGCCCTGTCCGAGATGTACTCCTTCAGCGTCAACAGCTTTTGCAACATCAACATTATCGTTTATTATAAGCGGCACATTGTAAAGCCTGCAAAGAGAATGAATTTTTTGCGCTTCCTCGCAAAATTTATCAAATTCAAGTTCTTTTTCACGAAGCTGTACAAGCGTCGCACCTCCCCTCAGCGCCTTTTCAACATCTTCTTCAAGCGCTCTGCCGCCAAGCCAGTGCCTGTCTGTAACTGCGTAAAGCAAATATTTGTGTCTGTCGTTTTTCATCGCATAATTATCCTTTATTTTTTTTACAAGCTCTTGCGGGTTGTCGCTTCTCATAAGTGACGACATAACGCATACACCGCGGAAATTGTCTTTTTGTACTTTTGATAATTCCAAAACAGAATTATCATTGATTCCGCCTATTGCGTAAACGGGTATGCTTACACAGGAACAAGTTTCATTTAAGAATTTAATTCCTCTCGGCTCAAGTCCTTTTTTGCAGTCGGTAGCAAAAATATGACCTGCGATAACATAATCTGCACCTTTTTTTTCAGCGAGAACAGCGTCATCTGTTGAATGTACGGAAGTACCGACTTGCATAAAACCCTTTAAACTTCCTGAAAGTGTTATAAACTTTGAAAAGGGAAGATGAATGTACGGTATTTCAAGCTTTAGAGCAACATCCAAAAAGTTGTGAATAACTAGCTTTTTGCCGTATTTTCGGCAGATTTTCTGCACCTTTTTAGCAAGCAAAAAATATTCGTCTTCGTTTAAGTCTTTTTCACGCAGGATTATTGCCTCAACAGCGCTTTTTGCGATGTCTTCTATTGATTTAAAAAAATCCCTGCTGTCAGCCCTCGATGTAACACTTATAACATTAAACATAGATGTAATCGCTCATAACAGGCTGCATTCCGTTTTTGCAAAGTGCGTCATACACCTGTTTTACATTTCTCGAGTCTGATATTTCAAACTGCTCGTCACCCTTTTTTTCGCCGTCTGAATGTCCGCCGATTCCTACATCAACACCGGCTGAAATTTTAGTAGCGGCAATTTGTACAATGTTATCACGAAAACGCTGACATTCACGGGTGGAAATCGTAATGCTTGCAAACGGCATAAACAGTCTGTAAGCACAGATAACCTGCAATAGCTGAGGCTCGTGAACATCCTTGGGATTGATTTTATCGTTGTTGATTATCGGTCTTAAACGTGGGCATGAAAACGCAATCTCTGCGTGAGGATATTTACGCTGAATAAGATAGGCGTGCATACCTGTCGCAAATGCGTCCTTTCTGAAATCGGAAAGTCCCAAAAGTGCGGCAAAGCCAACACCTCTCATTCCGCCCATTAACGCACGCTCCTGCGTTTCAAGACGATAGGGGAAGACCCTCTTGTGACCTGCAAGATGCAAAGTTTCGTACTTGTCGGAATTATATGTTTCCTGAAACACGGTTACATAATCGGCGCCGCATTTTTGAATGTAGCTGTATTCGTCGCTGTTCATGGGATAAACTTCAAGTCCCACTACCTTAAAATATTTTCTTGCGATTTTGCAGGCTTCGCCTATGTATTCCACATTGCTCATTTTTTTGCTTTCACCCGTCAGCAACAGCACTTCCTGCAAGCCTGTTTTTGCAATTGCCTGCATTTCCTTTTCAATTTCTTCGTAATTGAGCTTTGCACGGTGAATTTTGTTGTGACAGTTGAATCCGCAGTAAATGCAGTAGTTTTCGCAGTAATTTGATATATACAGCGGTGTAAACATATTGATAGAGTTGCCGAAGTGCTTTCTTGTCTCAAGTCTTGCCTGCTGCGCAATTTCCTCCAAAAACGGCAGGGCGGCAGGGGAGAGAAGAGCCTTGAAGTCCTCTTCTGTTTTGGTTTCGTGTTCAAGAGCGACCTTTACATCCTCCGCTGTATATTTTGCAGGGTCATATGCGTTCATTTCCGCAATGACCCTGTCTTTAATGTCAGAGTCTATCTGTTCCATATCGGGAAGATACTCCATATGATTAGTTCTTTGTTCCATTGTTAATAACCTCAATTCTCAAGAAATCCCGTAAGAGGAGAGGAAGCGCTGGCGCCGTTTTCAATAACTCTGCCGAGTCCGGCAAGATATGCCTGTCTGCCAGCTTCGATTGCCTTTTTGAATGCTTCCGCCATTTGCACAATGTCTCCGGCAGTAGCAATAGCCGTGTTTGCCATTACAGCCGCAGCGCCCATCTCCATTGCCTCGCACGCCTGCGACGGTTTGCCGATTCCGGCGTCAACAATTATCGGCAAATCAATTTCATCAATCAAAATTTTGATAAATTCTTTTGTGCAAATACCCTTGTTTGAGCCGATAGGTGCACCGAGCGGCATTATAGTGGCCGCACCTGCGTCACGCAGACTTCTGGCAACATTTAAGTCGGGATACATATAAGGCATAACAACAAAGCCTTCTTTTGCAAGAATTTCCGTAGCTTTGATGGTTTCATAGTTGTCGGGCAAAAGGTATTTTGAGTCCCTGATAACCTCTATTTTAATAAAATCACCGCAGCCGACTTCTCTTGCAAGTCTTGCAATTCTAACGGCTTCATCTGCGTTTCTTGCTCCCGACGTATTGGGCAGAAGAGTTACATTTTTCGGAATATAGTCAAGTATATTTGCCACATTTCCCGTAGCCGCTCTGCGAAGCGCAAGTGTGATAATCTCTGCTCCCGCGTTCTCAACTGCCGCTTTAATAAGGTCGAGCGAATATTTGCCCGAGCCTAAAATAAATCTTGAATTAAATTCGTGACCGCCTATAATCAGCTTGTCGTTTTCCATTTTATTACTTCCTTTACACATCATATTTTTCGAGAATTAACCTTAAAATTGTATTTGCTTGATGGGCAGCACATAATGTAACTCTCGGTGACATCAGACCGTTGCCCTCTACGGCACCGCTTTTTTCGTCGCCGCAAATATAAAAACGGTCTGAAATTTTCCTTGTTATAATCGTATTTGACTTTTCGTATCCCGCCATGCCAGACGCGGCAACAATACAGGCGTCCTTTCTCTTTTCAAGAATGTGATTTACAAGCATCGCTTTGCTGTCGGGATTATCAAAGGCTTCGCAGATGATTCTGTCGTTTTTGAAAAGAGCGTCGATGTTTTCTTCACTCACCTTAACGCAGTCGCAAATCAAATCAATATAAGGATTGATTCTCTGAATTTCATCTTTGATTGCCTCTGTTTTGTACATATCAAGATGAGAGATAAAGTATTGCTGACGGTTTATATTGCTCAGTTCAACCCTGTCAAAATCAATAAGGTGAAGTGTTCCGACTCCCGCCCTTGCAAGCATCAGCGAGATATTTGAGCCAAGCCCGCCCAGCCCCGCAATCGCTACTCTTGAGTTTTTGAGTTTTTCAAAAACTTCATCGGTGTGCCTCATACGCAGAACAGAATCAATCTCGCTTTGACTCGGAATTTTATTGTTCATAATCATCCTCCGCCTACGAAATTTACAATTTCTACTCTGTCGCCGTCACTTAAAACGGTTTTGTCATATTTGTCTTTAGGCAAAATTTCACCGTTTAATTCAACTGCGATTCTGGTAAAAGCAAGGTTATTTTCAGACAAATATTCTGACAGTTTAATTTCACTTTTATCAAAAGCGTTACCGTTAATATATATCAAAAAAATCCCTCCAAACAAAAACGAAGTATGCCGAAAGACACACTCCGCTAAAATCAGTTTTGTCCCTACGCTGGCATTATCCAAATCAGGTATTACGGTCGAAATGTCAATCCATTTCCTCTCAGCCCTCTTGAGCTCCCGTTTATATTCACTTAACATTAGTATATATCTCTTTATTTGAAAAGTAAATACCTTTTGATAAAAATTTCGTGCATTTATATATCATTTGTGATATAATTCAAATTATAAAATTTACGAGGAGAAAATAATGGAGTATTCAAAAATTTTATCTCAGCAGTTTAATATCAAGGAGGAATACGCGTCAAACATAATAAGTTTGCTTGACGACGGAAACACAATCCCGTTTATAGCCCGTTACCGCAAGGAAATGCACGGTTCAATGGATGATCAGGCAATCAGAGAATTCAGCGAAAAGCTTGAATATCTGCGCAGCCTTGATAAACGCAGAGAGGAAATCCGCTCGCTTATACAGGCTCAGGAGAAGCTGACCGACGAAATATCACAACTTCTCGATAAGGCGACTGCTTTGTCAGAGCTTGAAGATATATACCGTCCTTTCAGACCCAAGAGAAAGACAAGGGCTTCTGTTGCAAAGGAAAAAGGGCTCGAACCGTTAGCAATTGAAATTATAAAGCAGGAAAAAGACTTTAATCCGAGCGCAGCCGCAGAAAAGTATATTGACGGCGAAAAGGGAGTGGAAAATGCGAAGGACGCCTTGCAGGGAGCAATGGATATAATCGCCGAGCAGGTGTCCGACAGCGCGGAAATTCGCAAAAGAGTGAGAAATCTAACCATTGCAAACGGCGTGGTGGTTTCAACTGCTTCCGATAAAGACAAAGACAGCGTATATACAATATATTATGATTTTAAAGAACCTGTAAAAAAGATTGCGGGTCACAGGGTGCTTGCAATAAACAGGGGAGAAAAAGAGGGATTTTTAAAAGTGTCGATTGAATCAGACAGCGAAAAACCTCTCGGTATAATGTTTCGTTTGCTTGATAAAAATACGAATCCGCTCTGCTCGGATATTATAAGAGAAGCTTGTACGGACGCTTACAACAGGCTTATATTTCCGTCAATAGAGCGTGAAATCAGAAACGATTTGACCGATACTGCCTCGGAAAATGCGATGAAAGTATTTGCCGTTAATCTTAAACAGCTTCTTATGCAGCCGCCCGTAAAGGGCAAAACCGTAATGGGACTTGATCCCGGTTACAGAACGGGCTGCAAGGTTGCCGTTGTTGACGACACGGGAAAGGTGCTTGATACAGCGGTAATCTATCCGACACATTCAGAAAAGAAAATTCAGGAGTCAAAGCAAAAGCTGATTGAGCTTGTCAATAAATATAATGTTGACATTATTTCAATCGGCAACGGTACTGCGAGCAAGGAAACCGAGATGTTTACGGCTGACGCAATAAAGGATGCTGACCATACGGTTTACTATATGGTGGTAAGCGAGGCGGGAGCTTCTGTATATTCTGCTTCAAAGCTTGCGGCAACGGAGCTTCCGAATCTTGATTTAACCTTGAGAAGCGCCGTGTCCATTGCAAGACGTCTTCAGGACCCGCTTGCGGAGCTTGTAAAAATCGAGCCTAAGGCAATAGGCGTAGGGCAGTATCAGCACGATATGCCGCAAAAAAGACTCGGAGAAACGCTTGACGGTGTAGTGGAGGATTGTGTAAACTCTGTCGGAGCGGACCTCAACACGGCGTCGCCTGCGCTGCTGCTCAGAGTGTCGGGACTTAATTCAATCGTTTGTAAAAATATTGTTGCGTACCGTGAAGAAAACGGAGCGTTTTCCTCAAGAGCGGAGCTTAAAAAAGTTCCGAAACTCGGACCGAAGGCATTTGAGCAGTGTGCGGGATTTTTAAGAGTTTCTGAAAGTAAAAATCCGCTTGACAATACTGGTGTTCACCCTGAAAGCTATAAGAGTGCAAAGGAGCTGCTGAATATCCTTGAATATTCCGAAGAAGAAATAAAATCGGGTAAATTTCCCGATTTGCAGATAAGAGTAAATAAGTACGGCACAAAAACTCTTGCCGAAAAGCTTGAAATAGGCTTGCCTACTCTTGACGATATTGTAAAAGAACTTTCAAAACCCGGCAGAGACCCCAGAGATGAAATGTCCGCTCCTCTGCTTCGCAGCGATATTTTAAATATAAAAGACTTAAAAGACGGTATGGAACTGAAAGGAACCGTACGCAATGTAATTGATTTCGGTGCGTTTGTCGATATAGGCGTTCATCAGGACGGACTTGTTCATATTTCGCAGATTTGCGATAAATATATAAAGCATCCCGGCGAAGTGCTTAAAGTCGGAGATGTGGTAAATGTAAAAATCTTATCCGTTGATGTCGATAAGAACAGAATATCTCTGACAATGAAGTTTTAATTATTTTAATAACTTATTTCGTTAAAGGAATATAGTAAATCCTGTTTTGTCTAAGTTTTTTGACAAAACAATGTTACAGGCAATACAAAATAAAGCGGCTGTTTCGTAATTTGATTTTCGTGTAAATCAAAACGAACAGCCGTTTATTTAATTATTTATTCAGTATTTCTTTTAAAAGTTTTTCAAATGATTTTTCGAATCGTTCGTCATCTTCACGGGTTCGTTTTCCGGGACCTTTGAGATGATTTTTGCTGTTTGACATTCTCGCTTTTTTTGCAAGATGTCTGTCCATAAGCAGACCGCCTATGTTTTCGTCCGTAAAAATCTTGCCTGATTGGTGAATACAATATCCGCCTTTTCCAAGCACCATCGCCGCTACTCCGTAGTCCTGAGTAACCGCAATATCTCCTTTTTTGCACATATTGGCAAGAGCAATATCAACAGCGTCCGCACCCGAACCGATTACTTTTACTTCACTGTAATCACTTTTTATAATGTGGCTTGTGTCACATAGGAGTATTGTTTGTACATCATATTTTTTTGCGATTTTTTCAACAATGCTCACAACAGGACAGGCGTCTGCGTCAACAAGTATTTTCATTTTTTAATCAACAATTTCGATAGTATTGATAATCGGCTGGTCATCTGGAGAAACCGTTCCGTTATCATCAGTCACGGGAGTTTCCTCACAAATTTTGTCAACTATATCCATTCCGTCCGTAACATGACCGAATCCAGCGTATTGACCGTCAAGGAATGTGCTGTCCTGATGCACAATAAAAAACTGCGAGCTTGCGCTGTTATACAGAGTTGAACGAGCCATTGAAATTACGCCTCTTGTGTGCGAAATATCGTTTGCGACTCCGTTTGCCGAAAATTCACCTTTTATTTCCTTGTCGCTGCCGCCCGTGCCGTCACCGTTCGGGTCACCGCCCTGCATCATAAAACCGTTTATGATTCTGTGGAAAGTAAGCCCGTCGTAAAAACCCTGGTTTGCGAGGTTTACAAAGTTTGTTACGGTAATCGGTGCGGTATCTGCGTCAAGCTCAAGCGTAATTTTACCGTAGTCCTTAATATCAATAACCGCTGTTTTTTTGCCCGAAAGCAAGTTTTCTTCACTTGAAGACTCGGAAGTAGATTGTGATGATGAGCTTGATTCCGTCTTTTCGGAGCATCCGCTGAATACAGCCGTTGACACAATTAATGCAAGCACACAAATTGTGCTTAAAATTCTTGTGATAAGTGACTTTGAACTTGTTTTTATCATTTTAAATATTCCTTTCAGTATAAATTATTTTTATTTTATCATTTTTTATTTCTTAAATCAATAAGTTGTTTTTTTAAGTGAGTATTCACCATCACAAAATAATTCTAATGCAGAATTATTAAAAATAAAAATTGCTAAGACTTTAATTAAATTATCCTTTGTAAATATTCGTGTGATATTTCGTGTGATATTTTTGAAAAACATTACAATAAAGTGAAAATATTTTATTTTAAAAAATATATAATTAAAAAATCCGATAGGCAAGCCGTTTTTTGTTAATTGGGCTTATCTATCGGATTTAATCTTTGGCGGAGAGAAGGGGATTCGAACCCCTGGTACGGTGATTACCGTACACATGATTTCCAATCATGCTCCTTCGGCCAGCTCGGACATCTCTCCAAACACCGCTGATTATTATAGCAAATTAATTTTAAAAAATCAAGATAAATTTTAGAACCATTTATTTTTTTTAAAAAATATAACAGAAACTATTATTATAACAAGACAAACGGCTATTATGACGGGATAACTGTAAGCAAAACCTATTTCCGGCATCTTTAAATTCATTCCGTACCAGCCGGTTATCAGCGTCATAGGCAAAATAATGACAGATATTACAGTCAACAGCTTCATAGATTTGTTGAGCTGCAAATCAACCTCAGATTGATACGCGCTTCTTATTTCCGTGGCGTAGTTTTGAAGATTCCTTGTTTTTGAAACAAGTTTGTCAATCTTGCTGTCAAGCATATTAAGACTTTTCAGAGTTGAAATGCACAGAAGCTCATTGTTGTTTTGCATTAAATCAGAAACTAAGTTAATAAGCTGTTCATAGTAAAGCTCAATCCACATAAGATGCTTTTTAATATTTAGAATTTGTTTTGAAAAGGTTTTATCTGTACAGCCCGAAAAGGCGTTTATTTCAAGGGAGGATAGCTTTTTTTCAATTTCCTCAAGATGAACGAGGTCGCCGAAGATTAGCTTGCTCATAAAGTGATAAATAAGGCAGTCGGAGGTTATATTTTGAAGTTTCTCGTGCATAATTTTTCTAAGCATAGCTTCAATATGACGCGGTTCAGTTGTGTAGAATGAAATACAGTTTTTCTCAAGTATTATGTATACAGGAGTGTTTTGAGATGTCTGTCTTTCAATATTGACCATATTAAGGCAAATAACATCATAATTTCCGTAGCTTTCAAACCTTGAATATGTTTTTGTGAATATGTTATTTAACAAACCTTGTTTTTTATTGTCGTTTATCTGCGGTATTTCTCCCTTAGAATAATTAACTGTTTCGACTAATTCATCATAATTGCAGTTTGAGTCGAACTCAGTCAATTTGCCGTTAATTATACCGTATTTCATATTAAACACCTCAACTTACATTTTATAATATATCACACGATATGTCAATCAACTAAATTTATTCACCTGATTAATAAAAGTATAAATTATTGCGTGTTTAACCTTTACAAAATATACAAATTATTGTATTATATATTTGACTATAAATTATCGTGGGGTGTCGAATATGCAACCGAAATATAAAAGGATATTGTTAAAGCTTTCAGGTGAGTCGCTTGCGGGAAGTATGAAAACCGGCATTGACTTTGACACGGTTCTTAAATTTTGTCAACCTATAAAAAAGTGTGTTGATGAAGGTGTTGAAGTCGCTATCGTCGTAGGCGGAGGTAACTTCTGGAGAGGCAGAAGCTCGGGAGATATGGACAGAACAAGAGCAGATCATATGGGTATGCTTGCAACAGTAATAAACGCTCTCGGAGTTTGCGATGCACTTGAGCAGTTAGGTCTTGATGTGCGGGTACAAACTGCTATTTCCATGCGTCAGGTTGCGGAACCGTATATCAGAAACAAGGCGATTCGTCATCTTGAGAAGGGAAGAGTTGTTATTTTCGGCTGCGGAACAGGTAACCCGTTTTTCAGTACAGACACAGCGGCTGCGCTCCGTGCAGCAGAGATTGAGGCAGATGTAATTATGAAAGCCACAATGGTTGACGGTGTGTACGATAGTGACCCTAAAGTCAATGAAAATGCTGTTAAGTATGATACAATATCTTTTCATGAGGTTCTCAGCAAGGATCTTGCCGTAATGGACAGTACAGCTGCTTCTTTATGCAAGGATAATGCAATTCCGATTCTTGTTTTCAGTATAGATGATCCGGACAACATCTACAAAGCTGTTTGCGGAGAAAATATCGGTACTCTTGTTGATACAAACGACTGATTAAATCAATTTATAATTCATAATATTTATTAGGAGGCCTAACATATGCAGACCCAGTTAAAAAAAGCAGACGAAGCCATGGGCAGAAGAGTTGACCACATGTGCAAGGAATTTTCGGAGATAAGAGCTGGTAGAGCAAATCCTGCCGTGCTTGATAAAGTCAAGGTTGATTATTACGGCGCACCTACGCCTGTTAATCAGCTTGCGGCCGTTTCGGTAACAGAGGCGAGAACTCTTACAATACAACCTTGGGATATGTCGGTTTTGAAACTTATTGAAAAGGCTATTCAAACTTCCGAAATCGGCATTAATCCGCAAAACGACGGAAAAATAATCAGACTTATTTTTCCCCCGCTCACAGAGGATAGACGTAAGGAAATTGTAAAAGATGTTCAGAAAATTGCCGAGGACACAAAGGTTCAGGTGAGAAATGTCCGCCGTGATACCATAGATAAGCTCAAAACTATGAAAAAATCGGGCGAGCTTACCGAGGACGATCTCAAGCAGGGTGAGAAGAAAACACAGGACCTTACTGATAAATACATTAAAAACATTGATAAAATCTCCGCTGATAAACAGAAAGAAATTTTGGAGATATAAGATGGCTTTTTTTAACGGAAAAAAAGCTTCTGATGAGCTTGATAGATCAATACTGCCAAGTCATATCGGCATAATTATGGACGGTAACGGCAGATGGGCAAAAAAACGAGGACTTCCTCGCAAGGCGGGGCATTCTGCCGGTGCTAAAACCTTTCGTAAAATCACAAGATACTGCTCCGATATAGGAATAAAATATCTTACAGTTTATGCGTTTTCAACAGAAAACTGGAAACGCCCTGACGATGAAGTTAATTCGCTTATGAAGCTTTTTAAGTCATATCTTGAAGAAGCTCTTTCCGATTTTAAGGACGACAGTATTGTTGTTAGATTTATAGGTGACAAATCGCCGTTTGATGAAGAACTGCGTAATCTTATGATTGAGAACGAAGAAAGCTCAAAAAATCGTGACGGTATGGTTCTTAATATTGCAATGAACTACGGAAGCCGTGACGAAATTGTGCGTGCCGTAAAAAATATTTGTTCCGATGTTATAAAAGGCAAGGTTTCTCAGGACAAAATTGACGAACAGCTTATCTCAGATTATCTGTATACAGGCGGACAGCCCGATCCGGACTTGATTATCAGACCGAGCGGGGAATACAGAATATCTAATTTTATGCTGTGGCAGAGTGCTTATACCGAGTTTGTTATAATGAACAAGCTCTGGCCTGATTTTAAAGAATCCGATTTGGATGAAGCGCTAAAAATTTATTCAAAGAGAAACAGACGTTACGGCGGAGTATAAAGGGTTGGTGTGAATGAAATCTTTAAAGCCGAGGCTGCTTACTGCCGTCGTCGGAATTACATTGCTTGTACTGATAATAATTGCAAGCGAGTGGTGGAATCCATTTTTGGGAATAATTGTAGGGATTGCTTCCGCTTTTATGGTAGGAGAGTACCTAAACGCAAATAAGCTTCTCAGAAATTTTTGGCTTTCAGTACCCTGCATATTTTTTGCTTTTCTTGTTTCGGTCGCTATTACCACAAGGTATGTATATTTTGCGATTGTTTTGTTTATTATTGCTTGTTTTTCTGTTTTAATAATAAGGCACGATCATTTGACATATACTGAAATTGCATACGCCGCTTTCGGTACTGCGCTTATTTCCTTTGGTATGAGCGCTTTGACTGTTATGTGTTCGAGTAGTTTTGGTGTTACATTTTACTTTTGTACGGCATTTGCTTTACCGTGGATGGCGGATGCAGGCGGATTTTTTGTCGGAGCGGCATTTGGCAAGCATAAGCTTTGCCCGGGAATAAGTCCTAAGAAGACCGTAGAAGGCGCTGTGGGCGGAATAATTTTCTGCATTTTAACTGCCGTTGTTATCGGTCTTATTTTCCGGTTTACGGTATTTTCTGATTTAAAGGTTAATTTTTGGTCACTCATGCTTCTGGGGTTAATCGACGCACCTGTATCAATTCTCGGTGATTTGAGCTTTTCTCTGATAAAACGAAGTCTTAAAATCAAGGATTACGGTTCTGTTTTTCCCGGACACGGCGGAATGCTCGACAGGTTCGACAGCATAATTTTTACAGCTCCGGTATTGGTTGTCGTAAATAATTTAATTCCTATGATTTCTGTGGTGTAAAATGATTAATGGTATTTCTATATTAGGTTCAACCGGCTCAATCGGCACTCAAACTCTTGATGTTGTCGATAAGCTCGGATTAAACGCAGTAGCTTTAACTGCTTCGACAAATATTGATCTGCTCGAAAAGCAGGTCCGTAAGTATAAACCTTTACTTGCCGTTGTTTTTGACGAAACAATGGCAAAAATTTTTAAGGATAACATAAGAGACACCGACACAAAAGTTTTATGCGGTATGCAAGGACTTGTTGAGGCTGCGTCTTTGTCATCGGCCGATCTGGTGCTTAATTCGGTTGTGGGCATGGTTGGATTGAAACCGACTATTGCGGCCGCAGAAGCAAAAAAAGATATTGCGCTTGCAAACAAAGAAACTCTTGTTGCAGGGGGCAGTCTTGTTACGGATGCGGTCAGAAGAAACGGAGTAAAACTGCTGCCTGTTGACAGCGAACATTCGGCGATTTTTCAATGCCTCCAGGGTGCACCCGACTCAAAATGCCTAAAAAAACTCATTCTTACAGCTTCCGGAGGTCCTTTTTTCGGAAAATCTTATGAGGCTCTTAGGTCTGTAACAGTTGAGCAGGCACTTAATCATCCTAATTGGAGTATGGGTAAAAAAATAACCATCGATTCTGCTACAATGATGAACAAAGGACTTGAAATTATTGAAGCAAGCAGGTTATTTGATGTGAGCGGTGATAACATAGATGTGGTTGTTCACAGAGAAAGCGTTATTCATTCTATGATACAGTTTTGTGATAATTCTGTTATTGCTCAGCTCGGACTTCCTGATATGAGAATACCAATCCAGTATGCTATAACATATCCGAACAGATACCCTTCTCCCGTAGGAGAGCTTGACCTTACTAAAATCGGCTCTCTTACATTCTACAAGCCCGACAGCAAAACATTTAAGTGCCTTGATGCCTGCAAAAAGGCGCTATCTAAAGGCGGTTCGGCAACTGCAATCGCTAACGGCGCTAATGAAGAGGCGAATATGCTGTTTAGAAACGGCAAGATTTCTTTCCTTGATATAGGCGAACTTGTAAACAGCGCTGTTGACAATATACCTTGTTGTGAGTTAAGAAGCGTTGATGATGTAATTTCTTCTGATCAAAGAGCAAGAGAATATGTAAGGCAGAATGTTTGCTGACGCTTTAAAAACATAAAAATTTTGCGGTGAATATTGCGGTAA
Organism: uncultured Ruminococcus sp.; assembly: GCA_944415425.1. GTDB lineage: Bacteria > Bacillota > Clostridia > Oscillospirales > Acutalibacteraceae > Ruminococcoides. The sequence continues at coordinate 61,053 of CALYBP010000004.1, forward strand.
ATTAATAATCGGAGTTGAAATAATTTAATGCAGATTTTATATACTGTTGCTTTAATAGTTATCGGTGTTTTGTTTTTTACGCTGATAATTTTTTCTCATGAATTCGGACACTTTATAACCGCAAAGCTCTCAGGAGTAAAAGTTAATGAGTTCGCCATAGGTATGGGTCCGAAAATTTTCGGATTTCGCAAGGGAGAAACCTTGTATACAATAAGGATATTTCCTATCGGCGGATTTTGTGCGATGGAAGGCGAAGATGAAGACAGCGACGAGCCTCGCGCTTTTAATAACGCAAAGGTTTGGAAAAGAATGATAATAATAATTGCCGGAGCAGTTATGAATATTTTGCTCGGCTTTATTTTGATGTTTGCCTACACGGTTCAGGCAGATTCATATGTTTCTACTACCGTAAGCCAGTTTCCGCCTAATTCTTACAGCGCAAACTGCGGTCTTGAGGCGGGCGATCAGATTGTTGAGGTAAACGGCTACTCCGTTTGGAATACAATGGATTTGCAGTTTGCCATTGCTACCTTGCAGTGCCAGGAAGTCGACGGTAAAACGCTTGAAGTATATAAACAGGACTGCACGAATAATGCATATGATATTTATTCTCAGCTTGCGGTAGATAATAAGCTTGAGGGGGAAGAGGCACAGAGCTATTACAATTTAGTGTGCAGCGGAGCTGAAAAAATAAATTCGGCTCAGTCTAAACAGGAGTCGGAACAGTATCTTGAAGATATTTGCGCTGATTTGTACGGATATTTCGGCATTGATGATTATGAAGTGCCTAAGATTACAGAGCAAGTTAAAAGGCCTCGTTTTGTTGCGGATTTAAAAGTAATAAGAAACGGCGAGAAAATAACTTTAAACGATGTTCAGTTTATGACAGGATACAGGAACGCTGAAGATGAAAAGGCGGAGAAGCCCTCTGTTTCGATAGATTTTTTTGTTGAAGAAATTGAAAAGAATGTCGGTACTGTTTTAACTCAGACTTTTACTAACACCTGTTCAATGGCAAAAACCGTGTGGACATCGCTTGTATGGCTTGTGCAGGGCAGATTCTCTTTTTCCGACCTTTCGGGTCCTGTCGGGATAGCGACGGCAGTTACTCAAGTTGCTTCGCAGGGACTTGAAAGCAGCTTCGGCGCGGCGGTGAACAATATACTTTATGTGATGATATTAATTACGGTAAACCTCGGAATCGTGAATATGATGCCGTTTCCGGCACTTGATGGGGGTCGCTTCCTGTTTTTGGTTATTGAGTGGATTTTCAGAAAACCTATTCCGAGAAAAGCGGAACAAATCGTTAACGCAGCGGGACTTGTGCTTTTGATGCTGTTTATGATAGTCATTTCGTTTAAAGATGTATGGCAGCTGTTTACAGGCACTTTCCCGGGAATGTAGCATACGGAGGTTAAAATGGCAAGTAAAATTCAGGTTACGGCAGGCAATGTAAAAATCGGAGGAGGAGCACAGGTATCAATTCAGTCGATGCTGAATGTTCCGTCAACCGATATTGAAGGTTCTGTAAGACAGGCAGTTGAGCTTGAGCGGGCGGGATGTGAAATCATACGTGCCGCAATTCCCAATATGGATGCGGTAAAGCTTATTCCTGCTTTAAAACAAGCTGTAAAAGCTCCCATAGTAGCCGACATTCACTTTGACTATAAGCTTGCTCTTGAAGCTTGTGCGGCAGGGGTAGATAAAATCAGAATCAATCCGGGCAATATCGGCTCGGATGACAGAGTAAAGGCTGTTGCAAAGGCTTGTAAATTGAGAAATATTCCGATAAGAATCGGAGTTAATTCAGGTTCACTTGAAAAGGAAATACTTGCAAAATACGGCCACCCGACGCCGCAGGCGCTATGCGACAGTGCGTTATATCACGCGTCTTTGCTTGAGAAATTCGATTTTAACGATATTGTTTTGTCAATGAAGAGTTCCACGGTTTCAACTATGATTAAAGCATATGATCTTGCATCACAGCAATGCGACTATCCTCTTCACCTCGGAGTCACCGAGGCAGGAACAGAGCGAATGGGAATAATCAAGTCTGCGGCAGGACTTGGATCCCTTTTGCTTCACGGAATCGGGGATACAATTCGTGTTTCACTAACCGCTGACCCCGTAAAAGAGGTTTATGCGGCTAAAGATATTTTAAACGCTCTTGATGTCAGAAAGAGCGGTGTTCAGTTTGTTTCCTGCCCGACCTGCGGAAGAACAAGAATTGATCTTGTAAAAATTGCCGGTGAGGTTGAGGACAGACTCAAAGACTGCAAAAAAAATATAAAGGTTGCCGTAATGGGTTGTGTCGTAAACGGTCCCGGCGAGGCAAGAGAGGCAGATATTGGTATTGCCGGCGGCGAGGGCTGCGGACTTTTATTTAAAAAAGGTGAAATAATACGAAAAGTTCCCGAGGATAGGCTTGTCGACGCTCTTATTGATGAAATAAATAAAATGCAATAATTGTGCCGACACACATTGTTTTATCGAAAATATTATTTGTTAAATTAAAATATAAATTTTAGAGTCGGAAGGAATTATATGAAAACATTAGGAGAGGTATTGGGAAAACTTTTTAACGCCTCTGATATTCCCGCACAAATAGGCGATGGTGAAATATTAAAACTGAATATTTTTTCCAAGACCCGAAGCGTGATTTTTACCGTAAAGTTTAAAAATCTCGTAATGTGTGAAACTATTTTTGAAGCCGAAAAAAAAATCGCAGAGATTTTATCTCTTTCAAGCGTTGTTATAAAACCCAAATTCTCGTCAGATTTGTTTACGGCGGATTATTTTCCTCAGCTTTACATAGCTGTAAAAAGAGAAATACCCTGCATTAACGGATCGCTTAATAATGCGTTGGTGAGTTATCAGGAAAATACGCTTACAATTAATCTTCAAAACGGAGGTAAGAATCTGCTTGATGCTAAGGGCTTTGACAAAGTGCTTTCAAAAATTGTTTTTGAAGAGTTCGGGTTGAGAATAAATGTGCAATACAGCGGCACTTTTGAGGTTGAAGCTGACAGCTCTGATTATCTTGACGCAATAAAAAATGCGCAGGAACAGGCAAAAAGAGAAAGCCTTGCAAAAGCTGCGGAGTTTTACAAAGAGGAAGAAGAAAATTCAAATAAAATTAAACAAAATAAATTTGAAAACTCTGCCGAGGAAATCGAAATCAGAGAGGGAAAATTTTTAACCCCTCAAATTATAACATCCTCAATTCGCCCGCTTTACGGCAGAAGCATTAGGGGTAAAATGATTCCTATAAGCTCTGTTGCCGGAGATTCCGGCAGAGTAGTTATTTGGGGCGATGTTTTTGATATTGAAAAGAAAGTAACAAAATCAGGCGATAAAAATATTTTTACAATTGATATAAGCGATTACACGGGTTCCACAACAGTTAAGGTCTTTAATACCATAAAAGAATCTGCGTCTGTTGATTCCTTACGCAAGGGTGATACAATTGCCGTGATGGGCGATGTCGAATACGATAAGTATGCGGGTGAGCTCGTTGTAAGGGCTTTGTCCATCGGCACAGCGCAAAAGGTAGCGGTAGTTGATAAAGCTGATAAAAAGCGAGTTGAGCTTCATCTTCATACCAATATGTCGCAGATGGACGCTGTTACCTCGGCGGGGGCACTTGTTGATCGTGCGTATAAATGGGGACATAAAGCTATTGCAATTACAGATCACGGCGTTGCACAGGCATTTCCCGATGCAATGAAAGCCGCCGATAAAATCAATAAAGACGGAGAGAAAATTAAAGTAATTTACGGTCTTGAGGCATATTTTATGGACGACCTTGTTGAATCCGTAAAGGGCGACTCGGACGCACCGCTTGATTCAACATTTATTTGCTTTGATATTGAAACAACGGGACTTTCAGCCGCCCGTGACAAAATAACGGAAATCGGTGCCGTAAAGGTTGAAAACGGAGTGGTAACTGATACTTTCTCAACTTTTGCAAATCCTGAAATGCCTATCCCTCAGAAAATTACGGAGCTGACAGGTATAACCGATGCAATGGTTAAGGACGCACCGTCGCAAAGTGAAGCGGTATCCGCATTTCTTGATTTTGCGGGTGATAATGTTTTGGTTGCACACAACGCACCGTTTGATACCTCATTCATTCGCAACGCCTGTGATAATATGGGCAGAGAATATAATTTTACATCAATAGATACTGTCGCAATTTCCCGTGCTATTTTGCCTGATATAAAAAACTGCAAGCTTGATACGGTTGCAAAATATCTTCGTTTGGGCGAGTTTAATCATCACAGAGCTTGCGATGATGCCGAAATTTTGGCAAGAATTTTTATCAATCTCTGTAATCGTCTGCGTGATGATTACAATATTACAAATACTAATGAAATAAACACTAAAATAGCAGGCGGAGATTTTAAAAAGCTGCCCACTTATCATCAAATTATTCTTGTAAAGAATAAAACAGGACTTAAAAACCTTTATAAATTGATTTCGTACAGTCATCTTAACTATTTTTATAAAAAGCCGAGGATCCCCAAAAGTGAGCTTATAAAAAATCGCGAGGGTCTTATAATCGGTTCAGCCTGCTGTGCGGGTCAGCTTTATGAGAGCATATTGGCGGGAAAGCCGTGGGGCGAGTTAAAGCAGATAGCGTCTTTTTACGATTATCTTGAAATCCAGCCGACGGGAAATAATGCTTTTATGATAAGGGACGGGAGATTTGAAACCGAAGATGAGCTTCATGAAATTGACCGTACAATAATTAAACTTGCAAAAGAACTCGGCAAGCCTGTCTGCGCGACTTGTGATGTTCATTTTATGGACCCGACTGACGCCGATTTCAGAAAAATTCTTATGGCAGGACAGGGCTTTAAAGACGCTGAGGATCAGGCGCCGCTGTATTTCAGAACAACAGCTGAAATGCTTAAGGAGTTTGAATGGCTCGGCAAGGACAAGGCGTATGAGTATGTAGTTGAAAATCCGAATAAAATTGCCGATATGTGCGAGAGTGTGCGTCCTATTCCGAACGGAACGTTTCCGCCTGATATTGAGGGTGCACAGGAACAGCTCATAGATATTACTTGGAAAAGAGCAAAAGAAAAGTACGGCGATCCCCTGCCCGAAATTGTAAAGGCTCGTCTTGATAAGGAGCTTAATTCGATTACCACATACGGCTTCTCTGTTTTGTATATGACGGCTCAGAAGCTGGTTGCTGACAGTGAAGCGCACGGTTATCTTGTAGGTTCAAGAGGATCTGTCGGTTCTTCTTTTGTGGCTACAATGTCGGGCATATCTGAGGTCAATCCGCTTTGTCCTCATTATGTTTGCCCCAAATGCAAGCACAGCGAATTTATCACAGACGGAAGCTACGGTTCGGGATTTGACTTGCCTCCAAAGGATTGTCCCGAATGCGGTACAAGAATGGATCAGGACGGTCACGAAATTCCGTTTGAAACATTCTTAGGATTTAAGGGCGACAAGGTGCCTGATATCGACCTTAACTTCAGCGGCGAATATCAGTCCAAGTCACACAGATACACGGAAGAACTGTTCGGAAAAGACAAGGTGTTTAAAGCAGGTACCATAGCTACTGTTGCAGAGAAAACCGCAATAGGTTTTGTAAAAAAATATGCGCAGGAACGAGGAATTAATTTTCATAAGGCAGAGGAGAAACGCCTTGCTATGGGATGCACGGGCGTTAAGCGTACAACGGGTCAGCATCCCGGTGGTATGGTTGTAGTGCCCAGAGCGTATGATGTATATGATTTTTGTCCCGTTCAGCATCCTGCAAACGATGTGAACTCGGATAACATTACAACGCATTTTGACTTTCATTCGATACATGATACGATTACAAAGCTCGATGAGCTCGGACACGATGTTCCTACAATTTATCATTATCTTGAGATGTTTACGGGTATACCGGTAATGAAAGTATCTATGAGTGATCCCGAAGTAATGTCGCTTTTTACATCTCCAAAGGCTTTGGGAGTAACCGAAGAGGACATTGACTCAAAAACAGGTACTTTCAGCCTGCCCGAATGCGGCACGGGTTTTGTGCGCGGAATGTTAATTGAGGCACAGCCAAAAACTTTTTCCGACCTTTTACAGATTGCCGGTCTTTCTCACGGAACAGATGTTTGGCTCGGCAATGCCCAGGATTTGATTCATAACGGAACCTGTACAATATCCGAAGTAATAGGTACCCGTGACTCTATTATGACATATTTGATGCACAAGGGTCTTGAACCCGGTATGGCATTTAAAATTATGGAAATCGTTCGTAAGGGTAATGCGACAAAGCTGCTCACGGAAGAACATTTTAAGGCTATGCGTGAGCATAATGTTCCCGAATGGTATATAGATTCATGTATGAAAATTAAATATATGTTTCCTAAAGCACACGCTGCGGCGTATATGATTTCAACACTTCGACTGGGATGGTATAAAGTCCACAAACCCACCGAGTATTATGCAGCCTATTTTACCGTCAGAAGTGAAAATCTTGACGGTGTTGCTGCAATGAAAGGTCAAAAAGCCGTACGAGATAAGATGAATCAAATAAAGCATAAACAAAGCGTGCACGAGTCCACTGCAAAGGATGATGCGGAGTATTCTACACTTCAGATTCTAAACGAAATGCTTGCAAGGGGCATCGAGGTGCTCCCTGTTGACGTCTATAAATCTGAGGCAAAGATGTTTACCGTTGAGGACGGCAAGATAAGACTTCCGTTTTCATCTCTTCCGGGAGTTGGAGAAGCGGCTGCTGTTTCACTTGCTAAGGCAGGTAAAAAATATAAGTATCTTTCAATTGAAGATATGCAGGTTAAAACAAAGGTTTCAAAATCCGTTATAGAAACGCTAAAAGAAGCCGGAGTTCTTGCAGGAATGCCCGAAAGTTCACAGATTTCCCTATTTTAAGGAGTGATGTATTTGAAAAAACTGGCCTCAATTAAAACCATTTTGATTGCAATAGCTTTTACGGTGTTTTTGTTGTTCCTAAAAGACAACATTGCTGTATTATGGGGTATTGCAGTAAAAATTGCGGAGATTTTAAACCCCTTTATCATTGGATTTTTATTTGCCTATCTTCTGAATTTTCCTTACAAATTCTTTTACGCAAAAGCATTTGGCAAAATGGGTAGCAAGCGAAAAATATTTGCTCCGTTAAAAAAACCTCTCGCCATAATCTGTACTTACACCCTGATTACTGCGATTATCGTTGCCATTATTTGGATTGTTGTTCCGCAGATTGTTGAAAATATTTCAAGTCTTGCAAACGTCTTTCCTGATTACTACCAGACGCTTATGGTCAATATAGAGAGTTTTATTGACTGGCTCAATACAACATTTAATGCGGGAATTAATAAAGACGATATTATAAACACTTTTATGAATGAAATTTTGAAAGTATTGTCTGCCAATAATATTTCACAGCTTGCAGGCAAGACGGGAGAGGCAATTTTCGGAATGTTGACAAGCACATCAACAGGTCTTTATAATTTTGTTATGGGAGTAGTAATTTCCGTTTATTTTCTCGCTGCCAAGGAACATTTGTGCAGGCTCGTAAAGCGTCTTGCGGTTGCTTTTATACCTATAAAGTATTTGCCGAAAATATATGAGATAGTCGATATTACCGATACAAAGTGCGGTAGATTTCTTGTAGGAGATATAATTGATTCCGCTTTTGTCGGATTGCTTACATTTGTTGCAATGTCGATATTGGGTGTTCCTTACGCCCCTTTAATAGCTGTTTTAATCGGCGTTACCAATATAATTCCGTTTTTCGGACCGTTTATCGGAGCCATACCGAGTGCGTTTATTTTATTCCTCATAAATCCTTGGGATATGATAAAGTTTATTATAATTATAGTAATAATTCAGCAGCTCGACGGAAATCTGTTTAAGCCGAAGATTATCGGCAACCAGGTTGGACTTTCAAGTTTTTGGGTACTTTTCAGTGTTATTTTGGGCGGTGCCTTATTTGGTTTACCGGGTTTTATACTCGGAACTCCCATATTTGCGGTTATTTATACACTCATTTCAAAAAAGACGAAAAATAAAATAGAAGAAAAGGGAAAGATAGCTCAGGAAGCACTTGATTTTGAGGTTTTGAATTATCAAAAAATTGCCGCAGAACAAAAAAAACTAAGGGAAGAGGCCGAGGCACTTCAAAAGCAAAAACTTAAAAAAATGATAGGTTTAGACAAGTCTGATTCAAATTCTGAAGAAAATGATACTGATTCAGACGATAAAAAATAAAAAAGTATTTGACAAATATATTTTACTGTGATAATATATTAGCGTGTTAGCACAGTAAAGCGTTTAAAGATTCACTGTGGTTATAAAATCACAGGAGTCTTTCTGATATTGTATAAAAATAACGGCTTTATAAGATATAAAATAAGGCGGAGAGGTTATAGGTTATTATGAAAAAATATTTGACTATTACGCCCGAGGGAACAAAGGATTTTTTGTTTGCTGAATGTTCTGCAATGGATGATGTATGCGGAAAAATCGAAGGGGTATTCGTATCAAGGGGATTTAAAAGGGTCATTACGCCTGGAATTGAATTTTACGATGTTTTTTCACTTCCTTGCAGCGGCATTTCACAGGAAATGATGTATAAAATGACCGATAACAAAGGTCGTCTGCTTGTTGCCCGTCCCGACTCTACTCTTCCGATAGCGAGGATGGTTTCTTCAAGACTTAAAAACAGCTTACTTCCCGTTCGCCTTTATTATAAACAGGCGGTTTACCGCAATAATCCAACCCTTACGGGCAGGCGCAACGAGTTTATGCAGATGGGTGTAGAGCTTATCGGGGTAAAAGGTATAAGAGCTGACCTTGAAGTCCTTACTACCGCTTTAAGCAGTATTTCATCCGTAGCTGATGATTACAGAATCGAACTCGGCCATGCGGGAGTATTCGACGCACTTTCAAATGAACTTGATATAGATGATGATTACAAGGAAAAGATTCGTGTTTCCATCGAGGGTAAAAACTATTCTGCTCTTAACAATCTGTTGGACAAGCTGAAACCCTGCAAAGCGGTAAATGCTATACGAAGTTTGCCTTCATTGTTCGGAGGAGAAGAGGTGTTTGAAAAAGCGTATGAAATATGCGATGGAACACATGCTTTAGCGGCGCTTGAATATCTCCATAAAATTTACAATAATTTAAGTCCTCTCTCTCTCGGAAACAAGCTGATAATAGATCTTGGCTTTGTTCAGAGAAATGACTATTATACCGGTATTGTATTTACAGGTTACATAAACGGAATCGGCGACGCTGTTATTTCAGGCGGCAGATATGACGAGCTCCTTTCGGAATTTGACGCACCTATGGGAGCTGCGGGATTTGCTGTTGATACTGACGCAATAACGATAAAACAGCTTGCTGATAAAGAGGTTAGTTATTCTGACAATCCCGATATACTTGTATTTGCAAATGACGGCCATGAAATAGAAGCGATAAAGTTGGTTGAAAAGCTTAACGGTGAGGGCAAAAAGGCTCTGTTCAGCGTTTTGCCGACGCTTGAAGAAACTAAACAGTTTGCCGAAAAACGCGGAATTGCAGAGGTTAGGACCGTAGGCTGATTTACCACAAGCTTATTTTGAAAGGATTTTAAAGATGAAACCATTAAGAATTGCCTTAACAAAGGGAAGACTTGAGAAAACTACCATAGAGCTTTTTGAACAAATCGGTTATAACTGCGATGAGGTAAAAAACAAGGGCAGACGGCTTATTTTGCCTGTGGGTGACAACGAGTTTGAGGTTGTGCTTGCAAAGGCGGCGGATGTTATTACATATGTCGAACACGGTGTATGTGATTTGGGCGTTGTAGGTAAGGATACCATACTTGAAAACGGAACGTCATTTTATGAACTTCTTGATTTAGGATTCGGTAAATGTCGCTTTGCTCTCGCTACAAAAAAAGGTTACGACTTTTACAGCGGATATAATACAAAGACAATAGCCACAAAATATCCTAAAGTAACCCGCACTTTCTTTGATGATAAGAATATGGATGTAAGAATAATAAAAATTGAAGGCTCTGTTGAGCTTGCGCCTCTTGTAGGGCTTGCTGACGGAATCGTGGATATTGTCGAAACAGGCTCAACACTGAAAGCTAACGGTCTCGAAGTAATTGAGTGGGTAACCGATATTTCTGCAAGACTGATTGCAAATACCGCAAGTCTTAAACTTAGAAAATATGAAATTGAGCAACTTCAGAAAAAATTGGAGGCTGTAACAAAATGATTACTACTGTAACTGCTGACGGAAAAAAAGAATATGAATTTATTGAACTTCTGAAAAGAAGAGCACAGAATTCTGATAAAAATGTAATACCCACAGTATCGGAAATCATAGATAATGTACGTGAAAACGGCGACGAAGCTGTAAGAGAATATACAGTAAAATTTGACGGTAATGCTCCGTTAAAGACAGAAATTGCTTCAGAAGAAATAGATAAGCTCATTGAAAGCTGCGATTCAAAATACATTTCAACTGTTAAAAAAGCCGCTCAAAATATTGCTGATTTTCACAAGCGTCAACTAAAGCAAAGCTGGCTTACTACAAAAGACAACGGAGTAATTATGGGGCAGAGAGTCAGAGGACTCAAAAGAGTGGGTATTTATGTTCCCGGCGGAACTGCAGCGTACCCTTCATCCGTGCTGATGAATGCTATACCGGCGAAAATAGCAGGAGTGGAGGAAATTATAATGTGTACACCTCCCCAAAAGGACGGAACTCCCAATCCAAATATTATTGCTGCGGCAAAGATAGCGGGCGTTGACAGAATTTTTCTTATGGGCGGTGCTCAGGCGATTGCTGCACTTGCATTCGGAACACAAACTGTTCCCAAGGTTGATAAAATAGTAGGTCCCGGCAATATTTTTGTTGCTACTGCAAAAAAACTGCTTTACGGTACTGTCGATATAGATATGATTGCAGGTCCGAGTGAGATTTTGATAATCGCCGACAATACCGCAAACCCAAAATTTCTCGCAGCTGACCTTATGAGCCAGGCAGAGCACGACAGACTTGCTTCCGCTATTTTACTTACTGATTCTGCCGAAGTTGCCGAAAAGACAAAGCTTGAGCTTGTATCCCAGATGCAAAATCTGTCAAGAAAAGAGATTATCGAATCCTCGCTTGATAACTTCGGTGCGATTATTGTTTGTTCTGATATGAATCAGGCGATTGAATTTGCAAACGAGCTTGCTCCCGAGCACCTTGAGGTTTGCTGTTCAAATCCGATGGAGTATATCGGAAAACTTGATAACGCGGGTTCGGTATTTTTAGGCAATTACAGCCCCGAACCTTTGGGGGATTATTTTGCAGGTCCAAACCATGTTCTTCCGACAAGCGGAACGGCACGCTTTTTCTCCCCGCTGTCCGTTGACAGCTTTATTAAAAAATCAAGCTTTATTTATTATACCGAGGATGCTTTAAAAAACGATGCAGACGATGTTATTCGTTTTGCAAACACAGAGGGGCTTACAGCACACGCAAATTCAATCAAAGTAAGATTTGACTTAACAGATTAATGCACTTTTACACTATAAAATGATAGGGTTGTTTTTATGAAATATGAGCTTAATAAAAAAATCCGTGAGCTTGAACCTTACGAGCCTATAAGCGGTACATATAAAATTCGTCTTGACGCAAATGAATGTCCTGAAAATTTTCCCGATGACATAAAAAGTCAGATAAAAAATATTATTGATAAAATAGATTTTAACCGTTATCCCGATCCGCTTGCTACGGAGGTAATTAATTCATTCTCACAATATTATTCGATTAATCCCGAGCTTGTAACAGCAGGAAACGGTTCCGATGAGTTGATTTTTCTCATTGAGTCGGCATTTCTTGAAAAGGGCGACAAAATGCTTGTAGTGACGCCTGATTTTTCAATGTATAATTTTTACTCATCAATTTGTGAGGTCGAGTGTGATTCTTTTATCAAGGATGAAACTTTAAATATTGATGTAGATTCTTTAATAGAAAAAATAAACAGTGATAACATTAAGCTCGTCATTTTTTCTAATCCCTGCAACCCGACAGGTCAGGGCATAATTGCCGATGACGCACGCAAGCTTGTAAATTCCGTATCGGCTCTTGTCGTTTTGGACGAGGCGTATATGGATTTTTGGGATCAGTCTCTTGTTACAGAAACCGATAAATACGAAAACCTGATTGTGTTCAGAACCGCCTCCAAGTCTATCGGGTCCGCTGCGCTCCGTCTTGGTTTTGCCGTATCTAATAAAACTATATCTAACGCCTTGAAAGCCGTAAAATCTCCGTATAATGTTAACAGTATTTCGCAGTCTGTCGGCGCTTTGATATATAAAAATAAGGAATATTTAATTAATAGGCAAAAATCGATTGTCAGAAACAGAGAAAAGTTGTATAATGGTCTTAAAAAGCTTGCGGAAAAATATGATTCCCTTACTGTGTATAACAGTCACGCTAACTTTATTTTTGTGAAGACAGGTCAGGCAAAAGAAATTTGGGAGTATTTAAAAAGTAATTCCATAGTAATCCGATATATGGGCGGTTATATAAGAATTTCAGTAGGAAAAGAGCAAGAGGTTGATGAAACTCTTTGCTGTATAGAAAAGTTTTTCAAGGGGTGAGCCGATGCGTTGTTCTATAAAGGAACGTAAAACAAAGGAAACAAAAATCAAACTGCTTTTAAATCTTGACGGCGGAGATATTGCTGTTGATACAGGTATCGGATTCTTTGATCATATGCTGAATTCTTTCGCGACACATGCAGGATTCGGCTTAGAGGTTTCCGTGAGCGGCGACCTAAACGTTGATGAGCACCATACGGTTGAGGATACGGGTATAGTGCTCGGAATGGCTTTTTGTGAAGCTTTGGGTGATAAAAGCTCTATTGACAGATTCGGAAGCTTTTATGTTCCTATGGACGAAGCCCTTGCGTTTTCTTCTGTTGATATAAGCGGAAGGCCGTATCTTGTGTTTGACGCTGATTTTCCGCAGGAGAAATGCGGAGGATATGATTGTGCAATGACAGTTGAATTTATGCGGGCGTTTGCTTTTAACGCCGGTATCACTCTGCATTTAAAATCGCTCTACGGAGATAACTCTCATCACATAACGGAGGCACTCTATAAGGCACTGGCACATTCGCTAAGGCTTGCCGTTAAACAAAATGACCTTAATAAGCCTCTTTCCACAAAAGGAGTATTGTAATGATAATTTTACCGGCTATTGATATTAAAGACGGAAGCTGTGTGCGTTTGTTCAAGGGTGATTATTCTACTGTTGAAAAGGTAGCTGAATCACCGTATATTGCCGCTCAGCGCTTTGCCGATGCCGGCGCGAGTTGGATGCATATGGTTGATCTTGACGGCGCAAAAGACGCAAAGCTTGTAAATGCTGAATTAATTGCCGATGTTGCAAAATCGTCAGGTTTGTCTGTTGAAGTCGGCGGAGGCATAAGAGATATGAATGCCGTTGAATATTATCTGTCAAAAGGTATTGACAGAGTAATTCTCGGTTCTGCCGCAGTAAAAGATCCGCAATTTGTCGTAGACGCCGTAAAAAATTACGGAGATAAAATTGTTGTAGGAATTGACGCAAAGGACGGTATGGTAAGAGCTGAGGGTTGGATAGACAATTCTCAGATAAATTATATTGAACTTGCAAAACGTATGGAATCGGTAGGCGTTAGAACCATAGTGTTTACCGATATTGATCAGGACGGCACACTTGCCGGGCCTAATTTAAAACAGCTTGATGACTTGGTAAATCAAGTAAGCTGTAATGTAATTGCAAGCGGCGGAGTTGCCGTTATCAAAGACATCGTAAATCTTTCTGACTTAAACGTTTACGGCACTATATGCGGAAAAGCGATTTATTCCGGAAGTCTGGATTTGCGTCTTGCTCTTGAAATGGTCAGAAATATTAATAAATAAATTTTATTTTGTTGGTGAATTATGGATTTTGATAAATACTTTGTAAAATCAGAGCTTATTCCCGCAGTTATTCAGGAAAAGTCCACAGGAGAGGTTTTGATGCTTGCATATATGAATAAGGAAAGTATGCAAAAAACCATTGAAACCGGTTACACATGGTTTTGGTCGCGAAGCAGACAGGAGCTTTGGAACAAGGGTGCCACATCGGGGCATTTTCAAAAGGTCGTTGACATTTTTGCTGATTGCGATGATGACACACTGCTTATAACAGTAGAGCAGACAGGCGCTGCATGTCATACAGGCAGCCATTCCTGTTTTTTTAAAAAGTTAAAATAAGGGGTATTTATAATGAACGACAGAGAAATATTATCCGCATTATACAAAACTGTTGAAAATCGAAGAGATAACCCTAAAGAGGGTTCATACACTTGTTATCTTCTCGATAAGGGAATTGATAAAATTCTCAAAAAGGTTGGGGAAGAGTGCAGCGAAACTATTATTGCTGCTAAAAACGGCAATAATAATGAAACCGTATATGAAATTGCCGATTTATTATATCACCTTACCGTTATGATGGTAGATCAGGGAATTTTGCTTGAAGATGTTTTACAAGAACTTGATAAGAGGACTGAAAAGACAGGAAATCTCAAGAAATTTCATGTGGTTGATAAAAATACTTGATAAAATAAATAAGCCCTATGACACAAGGTCATAGGGCTTTAAATAAAACTATGTATTACTATGCGTGTGCAGGTATAAATTTAGAAACCGCCTGCTTAAAATTATCATCAGGCTCGCTGTCAAGTATGAGCTCCATAGGTTTCGTTTCATCAATGGAAAATACTCCGATAATCGAGTGAGCGTCAACTGTGTACGCTCCGCTCTTAATCATCATAGATTTATTAGGAAAATGTGCCAGAGTTTCAAAAATTTCTATTAACCCGTTTTTGTTTTTTGCACTTATCTGCATTGAAAACATAGTACGCACCTCATATTCTTTTGTTATCTTAATATTATCATTAAAAATTACGATTTTCAATATTTATTTATAATAATTTATAATTTCAACTATTTACATAAAAAAGGATGAACAAGTTATGAATTTTAATATAGTTACACTTGGCTGTAAGGTAAATCAATATGAATCTCAGGCAATGCGTGAGGCAATGCTGAAAAACGGATTTACTTTATCTGATGATAAGGAAAAAGCCGATATTACAATAATCAACAGTTGTACAGTGACTTCGGTAAGCAATGCCAAAAACAGAAAAATAATCAGCAGAGCCCGCCGTGCAAATCCGGACGGAGTAATAGTTCTCACAGGCTGCATGCCACAGGCATTTCCCGATGATTACAAGAGTTTTAAGGATTGCGATATAGTTTTGGGTAACGCCAAAAGAAGCGAGCTTGTTCCGTCAATAAAAAAATTCTTTGCCGCAAAGCATGGGTTTATTGAAATAACGGAACATTGCGGAAATAAAGAATTGTTTGAAAATCTTAGTGTTTCATCATTTGACGGACATACAAGAGCTTTTGTAAAGATAGAAGACGGTTGCAACCGATTTTGTTCTTACTGTATAATTCCTTATGCAAGGGGAAGAGTACGTTCAAAGTCTCTTGAAAGTCTGAAAGCCGAAATTAATAACATAGCTGATAGCGGTTATAAAGAGGTAGTGCTTGTGGGTATTAACCTTTCGGCATATGGCTTGGGCGAGAATTTCAATTTGGCAGACGCTGTGGAAATTTGCTGTAATACCGAGGGGATTGAGCGTGTAAGACTAGGTTCAATAGAGCCTGAGCAAATGGATGATGAGATGATTTCAAGATTATCTAAGCAGAAAAAGTTTTGCCCTCAGTTTCATTTGTCTCTTCAAAGCGGATGTGATAATACATTAAAGGCTATGAACCGTCACTACAACACCGCCGAATATGCTGCAATAGTACAAAAGCTCAGAAACGCATTTGAAAACTCCTCAATTACAACAGATGTAATGGTTGGATTTGCGGGTGAAAGCGAACAGGATTTCAGAGAATCTATGAATTTTGTTAAAAGCATAGGGTTCGCAAAAGTTCATGTTTTCCCGTATTCAAGACGAAAGGGGACTAAGGCATATGACGCGCCTAATCAGGTGCAGCCTGCCGAAAAAGAAAAGAGGGCGTCGCTTATGGGTGATCTTGTTGAAAAATCTCGATTTGAATTTCTTTCTTATCAAATTGGGAAAACGGAAAGTGTCTTAATCGAAAGACTTCGTCACGACTGCCTTGAAGGATACACAAAAAATTATACGCCTGTTCATATCTGTTCAAAAGACTCTTCATTGTGCGGAAAAATAATTGATGTTAATATTGTTGCTGCAAAGGATGATTACT
The DNA here is from genome assembly GCA_944415425.1 of uncultured Ruminococcus sp. GTDB lineage: Bacteria > Bacillota > Clostridia > Oscillospirales > Acutalibacteraceae > Ruminococcoides. The sequence continues at coordinate 77,363 of CALYBP010000004.1, forward strand.
GCCTTGGAGAATTAGTGTAGTTTATTACGTAAATTTTGCATTTCTTCCCGACTTGTTTTCGATACAATGCTGTTGTAGCTGTAAATCATAAATCCGTCGGTATTTTCGTAATTTTTGAGAATTTCATACTCACGCGCTAAAATATCGCTTGAATCACTCCAAGTTCCTTCGTCGTCGTCAGTACCGGCTTTGTATCCTGCGAGACCGACGTAAAGATTTACGCCTTCGTAAAATTCAAGCTCACTCCAGCTTTTAAGAGAATCTTCAAAAGTTAAAACGGGATTATCAATGCTGAAATATATTTGAGGGCATATGTAATCGACAAAACCTTTGCATGTGCACCAGCTTTTAACATCAGCAAACAGCTTTTCGTTGTTCAGAATATTTCCCTGAGGAGATATGCCGAAGACTATATCATTACTGTTAGAATGAATTGCCCTGTATGCTTCGCAGACGAGCATATTAACATTTGCTTTTCTCCAGTTTTCGATATTCATGCTGTTGTTTTTTCCCATTTTTTCGGTATACGCATTGTAGCTTTTACTGTCGGCGTCACCTATATTTTCCGGATAAAAATAGTCGTCAAACTGTATTCCGTCAATCTCGTAGTTTTTAACTATCTCAACTATTCCGTTTATAATCAGGTTTCTAGCTTCCTCGTTTGACGGATCGAGTATGATGCCGTTTTCGGTTTTTAATCCCATACTTGTGTTTAATGAATAAGGATTATCGGCTGACAATTTTTTCGGTTTATTTCCTAAGGTGACTCGATATGGGTTTATCCACGCGTGAATATTCAGATTATAGCTTTTACATATTTCACACATTATCTCAAGCGGATCATATCCCGGATTTTTACCCTGTGTTCCTGTCAAAATATGTGACCATGGGTAATAGTCGGATTTATAAAGAGCGTCGCCGAACGGCCGCACCTGAACAATAAGCGTGTTTAGACCGAATCCTCTGGAGTTTTCGGCTATTTTTTCAAATTTTTTTCTGAATGACCTTTCGCTTTTGTCTTGTTCATTTTCCATACTAAGCTCTATGTATGAAATCCAAACGCCTCTCATTTCATCAAAATTCACTTCCACAGTATCATTTGTTGATAAATTTAGTTCATCGGTTGTGCTGTTGTTGAATACTGTGGGAGAATATGCTTGTTTTACAGAACTTATTGCTGTCACGCTTATCAAAATTACCATTGAAACAAAGATCGGAATTGCTTTCTTAAATTTCAAAATATCATCCTCCGGAGTTTTTATGAACATTGTTTTTATTATTCTTACTGTTTATTTATTATTTATAAATTTAATTTCCGCCATAATAACCGTATATGATAAGTTCAGCGCCGTGAGAAAGCGGTGGCGCATTAAAGAAAAAACTCTTATGTTAATTTCTTTGTTCGGTGGTGCATTTGGTATGTATTTGACAATGATTTTGATAAGACATAAGACAAGGCATATAAAGTTTATGATAGGGTTGCCTTTATTATTAATATTACAGCTTATAGCTGTTTACGCATTACGGAGAATGATTTATGTCTGAAAAATTACATTTTATTGTGCCTCAAAATTATGACGGCAAGCTTGCTGTTGCATTTTTAAAAAAATATTGCGGTCTTTCCTCAAGAATGATAACACAGCTTAAACAAAAAAAAGACGGTATTTTGATGAACGGAAAAAATTTAAGAACAGTTGATTTTGTGCATGCAGATAATATTGTAGAGATAAATCTTCCGAGTGAAGAATCATCTATTGTTCCGGTTAAAGGTGAACCTGATATTGCATATGAAGATGAGCATATCCTTATAGTAAACAAACCTTATTCAATGCCTGTACACCCAGTAAAACAGCATCAAACCAATACCCTCGCCAATATAGTTACTTATTATATGAAAAGCAGGGACGAAAACTATATTTTCAGAGCAGTCAACAGACTTGACAAGGATACATCGGGTCTTGTTCTTATTGCAAAAAACAAATATTGTTCTAATGCTTTAAAGAATAATGTAAAAAAATACTACTACGCATTGTGTCATGGTGAGTTGTCTGGGGAGAATACGATAATCGCTCCCATCGGACTGCAAGGCGATAACAAGATGGTGCGCAGCGTACTTAAAAGCGGCACGCCTGCAATTACACACTATAAAGTAATCGAAAAAGGCAATAATATTTCATTTGTAAAGCTGTGGCTTGAAACTGGAAAAACGCATCAAATAAGATGCCATATGGCGTCCATCGGCCATCCGCTTTTGGGCGATGATTTGTATGGAGGAAGTCTTGATTTTTTATGCAGACAGGCTTTACATTGTTCGGATATGAGTTTTGTTCATCCGGTAACTAAAAAAGACATTGATGTTCATTGCGATATACCATATGATATGCAAAATATTCTGAAATTATTAAAACAAAAGGAGGATTGAAAAATTCAATCCTCCTTTTGTAAAAATATGAGCCGCCGGGAAAA
>CALYBP010000005.1 GCA_944415425.1 uncultured Ruminococcus sp.
TTTTGCGGCGTGTGTATTTTTTAGCTTTCATCAACGCGACGGGCTAAAAACAGTCCACCGGACTGTTTTATTAACGCCCTTTCGAATCCCTTTGTCGCATAGCATAAAACAAAAAGCCTCGCAGTACACCCTGCGAAGCCTTTACTTTGGAGCTGATAACGGGATTCGAACCCGTGACCTCGTCCTTACCAAGGACGCACTCTGCCTACTGAGCTATATCAGCTTATCAACAAATATCAACGTTTTTAAAACGTCCTGTGTTATAATATCATAAATAATTAATAATTTCAAATGTTTTTTTAAAATTTTTTAAATTAAATTATTTTTATCACGGTATATTTAAAAAATCTTCATACCATATCGGTTTTATGGTTTGATTTTACTTAAAAAATAAAAAATCGGCAGGCTTGTGCCCGCCGATTAAACAACATAAGTTAATGAGACGATAAAAATCAGCAGAAAAATACGTCCATTTCCTTTTCTTCGCCGTCAGCTACAAAATATGCTTTGCTTTCTTCGGGCTTGAGGTAAACGGAAATGTTTTTAGCGTCCTTACCGAGAGTAAGTTTGATGTTCTTAATAACTTCATCAACGGAAACCTGAACGCCGCCGTACTCAACAAAGAAATCTACCTTTGACTCAACAGCAGTTTCAACCGGCTTTTTGGGAGCAACCTTCTTAGGCGCTGTCTTTTTGGGAGCTGCTTTCTTGGCAGGTGCCTTTTTTGCAGGAGCCTTTTTAGCTGTTGCGGTTTCTGTTTTAGCGGCAGTAGTTTTTGCAGCCGTTTCTGTTTCGGCTGCTGTTGATTTGGCAGCTGTCTTTTTTGTTGTTGCCATAATAAAATCCTTCTTTCAAGTAATGTTATTCTATGGGAATAAATGTTTTTTAATTGTTTAAGACAATTATACATTTTGAGAAAATAATTGTCAACAAATTCGATTAATTTTCGGCAGTTGCAACATATTTTTGTTGTATTATACGAACCGTTGGTTAAATTGCACTATAAAAATAACAATATTTTGTGCAAGGTGTCGTTTTGTGTAGAATAAACTGCGTAACCTACATTGAAAATGCGGCTTTGCTGTGCTAAAATAATCTGGTGGATTTGCCGTGTAGGCAAATGAAATTTAAAGCATATTTTGATGGGAAGTTTTAGTTTTGGCTGAGAATTTTATTATGATAGCGCAGCAGGTGCTTGTTTTGTTTGTGCTTATCGGTGTGGGTTTTTTATGCGGAAAAAAGAAAATTTTAAATGACGCTTCGTCAAAGGGAATGACCGACATTGTTTTATATGTAGTAACACCGTGTGTTATGATTACCGCATTTCAGAGAGAGTTCAGCATTGATTTGATGGGAAAAATCGCTGTTGCGGTTTTGTGTGCGGCGCTGATACTTACGGGGTCAATATTTCTCTCGTTGCTCGTGCTTCGTGATAAGGACGAGAGCAGAAAAAAGGTGCTTCAGTTTGCGGCAGTATTCTCAAACTGCGGATTTATGTCGCTGCCTTTGCAAAAGGCAATTTTAGGAGATGACGGCTGGTTTTACGGTTCTATATTTGTTGCCGTGTTTAACATTTTTGTGTGGACATACGGACTTGTCAGTATGAGCGGCGATAAAAAGCAGCTTTCAATTAAAAAACTCGCTTTTAACCCGGGAATATTCGGTGTTGTGGTTGCGCTTATACTTTTTGTTTGCAAAATTAAGCTGCCTTACATTATAAGCCAGCCTGTTTCCTACCTTTCAGATTTGAACACGCCTCTTCCGATGCTTATAATAGGATTTTATCTTTCAAAGGCCGACTTTAAAAAGGCATTTACTGATTTTGGAATTTATGCGGCATGTGCTGTCAGACTTATTGTGATACCTGTCGCCGCCGCTGTAATAATGTCGCTTTTCAATATTGACCCAACTATTGTTGTGGCGTTTATAATCGCGAGCGCGGCTCCTACCGCTGCCACAACTACGATGTTTGCGGCAAAGTATTCTCGTAATGTTGATTTGTCTGTTGGGGTTGTCGCTTCGACGACGCTTATTTCGATAATCACGATGCCGCTTGTTGTTGCGTTTTCGCAGATTTTATAACCGCTTTAACGGACAGTATAATTTATTTTGAGGGGTGGATTATTATGCCTAAAAGCTCGATGCAGAAGCAAAAACTTTTGTATCTTCAAAAAATTATGCTCGAAAAGACCGATGAAAACCACGGCCTTACCGCAAGCGAGATTATACAGCAGCTTAATATGTACGGTATTAAATGTGAGAGAAAGAGCCTTTATGACGACTTAAATATACTTTCGGTTTTCGGACTTGATATTTGTCGAACACGCACCACGACGGTAAAGTATTATGTCGGAAGCCGTGAGTTTGAGATTCCGGAGCTGAAACTGCTGGTTGATGCGATCCAAAGCTCGAAATTTATTACTCCTAAAAAAAGTCTTTCTCTCATAGATAAACTTTCTCACCTTGTGAGTGAAAATGAGGCTCATCAGCTTCAAAGACAGGTGTATGTTTCAAACAGAGTAAAAAATATTAACGAAAAAATATATTATAATGTTGACACCCTGCACAATGCTATTTCAGCCGACAGGCAGGTCACATTTAAGTACTGCCGCTGGGAAACCGACTTTTCGGGGAAGAACAGGAAAATTAAATTGACTGGGCGCAAAAACGGCGAGCTTTATGTAGTTTCACCGTGGGCGCTTTGGTGGGATGACGAAAATTATTATCTTATCGCTTATGACGGATATGCGGATATGATAAAGCATTACCGTGTCGACAAAATGGAGTCAATACTAATAACCGAAAAGTGCCGTGACGGAAAAAGCTGTTTTGAAAGTTTTGATTTGTCAGGCTACACGACAAGCGTTTTTTCAATGTTCGGAGGAAAACTTACGGAGGTAAAATTGTCGGTAGATAATGAGTTTGTAGGAGTTATTGCGGACAGATTCGGAAGTGATGTGTTTATCGCAAAAGAGAGCGACAAAAGCTTTACCGTGTCAGTAAGTGTTGTTTTAAGTCCTCAGTTTTATGCATGGGTGTTTGGCCTTGACGGCGGTGTAAGGATACTTTCGCCCGAAAATGCCGTAGAGGAATACACAGATAAACTTTCAAAAAGCAGTTCGCAATATATCCAAAATTAAACTTGTAATTTTAGTTATTAAAGCAATATCGTATTAAAGCATAATATTTTACCATAAACTTAATTTTAAAATTCGTTTTAGCAGGATAAAATCTATAATCACATAAATTGTTCCGCACCCCGTATTAACAAATAATGGCAAAAACTACATATTAAAATTTTTATTATTTTGTTAATTATGTGTGATTTTTATCATCTTATTGATGTTTTATTGACAAATTCATCATCTATATTTATTATAATAAGCGAAAACAATGCAAAATTTCATTATAGTAGACGATTTAATTCTATGTGGGGTGTTATTATGGATTTTGATTTTTTGCGTTCTGTATCGGGATCAAGTTCTGCATTTAGGGTAGTTTGCGGTGAAATGGTGCTTGACGACAAGTGGAATGTGCATTGTGAGGTTACTTTGGCTACCGTCAGAGTGGGGACGATGATGATTGAAACCGCTTCCGGAATTTACAACCTCAGACAGGGCGATATATATGTTATTGCGCCTAATCAAAGGTACAGGCTTTTTGATTTCAACAAAGCCGTGGTGGACGTTATTTTGCTTAACCTCTCAAATCCTGCGTCGCTTACGCAGGAGTATATACCTCAGCATCTTATCAGAGGACTTACAACAGGAAACTGCACGCATTTTGCGAAGATTTCTCCCGAGGATCTTTTCTATGCAGATATGATTGACGCATTCAGAATCGTTACAAAGGCCGAAAACGAGAGATTTGAGTTTTTCCAGCTTCTTGTTCACGGAAAAATGTATGAGATTTTTTATATGCTTTTTGCAAACAAATATGTCGAGATTTATGATGTCGAGGCGCAGGGCAAAAAGTACAGAGCGCTCCGCAGAATAACTGAGTACATTAACGAGCATTTTTGCGAAAATATTTCGCTTGAAACCATTGCCAAGACGACAGGGCTGAGCAGATATTATGTGTCGCATCTGTTTAAGGATTTGCTTAATACTACTTTTGTAAACTATGTAAATGAGCTTAGGTTGTCAAGAGCGGCTACATTACTTACTACAACCGATACTCCGGTCATAGAAATTGCCGGTTTGTCGGGATTTAATAATATCTCTAATTTCAACAGAGCTTTTAAGATGTATTTTGATACTACGCCTTCAAAATACAGAAAGTCGGAAAGACAGTTGTTTTGATTTATAACTACCATAAATGATTCATGCGCAGATGTTGTATCTGCGCATGGTTTTTTGTTGTATAGAATTTTCGGCAAACGGTTAAAAAATCGCATATTTATTGCCGAATTTTTGCTTTTTATGATAAAAATCATTTTTTGACTTGTGCGATGTTACTTAATTTTAATAATGGTTTTTTGTTATACTGCGAATAGAATATTTAATAAAAATGTGATATAATATAAAGTGCGGTTGTGTGTTAAATTCATCAGGTCGATTATTAAAAACTAAAATTCAATAAAACGAAGGTGAGTTGATTTGAAGGACTTTTTTGAAAAAAAAGTTAACGCCGTGTTGTCTGTATTGCTTGTGATTGTTTCGGTTTTTGTCGTTGTGCAGACCGTTTTTGCCAGCGGAACGCTGAAAGCAGGGGAGAGCGAACAGACAAAAACTGTCTCAAACATTAATCCAAATATTGATGAAATAGCGTCTAATCAGGGGATTGTTGTGACTGAAAACGAGCCCGAAACAACTACTCAGGAGCCGACCGAACCCGAAGAAACTCAGGCGAAGGCAAAGGAGAAGAAAAAAGAAAAAGCGGAAAAAAAGACGGAGCCGACCACTCAGGAGGCTGCAATACCGTTTGCTACCGCTATTCCTCCGCAAACGCCGGCGGACTACAACGCTCAGTGGAATGCGGGATACCTTGTTGCCATTGACAATCCCGACACAACTTATTGCTGCGGTCAGGTAACTCTGTGTGATGAGGACAGAGATTTGCTTGAGAGGCTGTGTATGGGCGAATTCGGATCAGGCGGATTTGTCGGGGCTTCTCTTATAGCGCAGGCTGTTAAAAACGCTATGTGTTTTGACGGCTATACAAGCGTTGCTTCCGTTATTAAGGATTGCAAATACACCGGACGCACCGATTTAGAGCCCAACGACGAATGTGTACAGGCGGTTAAATATATTTTTGATGAAAACCATGACGCCGTTCAGCACAGAATAATGTATATGTACAATCCGAATCTTGTTCAAAGCGCTTTTCACGAAAGCCAAAATTATATACTCACTTATCAGGAAGTAAGATTTTTTGACAGGTGGGGTTATTGATACCGATATAATCAGCGGGGACACCAAAAGGTGTCCCCGCTTTTTAACTCCTTTTGTAGATTTGCAATCTGTAAGCGTATGACAAATTGTGGTCACAGCGAAAAAGCAAATGTCGTATGATAGATAATATTTGTATTATAAACACAATAATACAAAATACCGAATAAACCGAATTATATAAACAGTTTATTTATAAATAATTACAGGTTGTTTTCATCATAAACGGCGCGGCATCCTCCGATAAACTTCGGTCTTGTCCTTGCGGCAAGCAAAATTGCATTTCCTATATGGTCAATTCCGAGCCTTACGGGAACTGCAACCTTTTTAAGGTGCATTCCGATCAGCGTTCCGCCTATGTCAAGGCCTGCGTCCGCCTTTATTTCTTCAAGGGCAACAGGGTTTGTAAACGCCTTGTAGGCTGTGGTTGCAAACGAACCTCCCGCTTTTGGCTGAGGCACGACGTTTACAGGTTCGCAGTTTGGTACGGCCGCACGCTCTGTAATTATTGCTCTGTTTAAGTGTTCGCAGCACTGAGCGGCAAGGAAAATACCACGCTCACAAAGCACGGGATATATTCCCTCAAATACCGCCTGAGCCGATTCAAGGCTTGAGTTTTTGCCTATCACGCCGCCCGCAATTTCACTTGATGAGCAGCCTACAACCATAATATCTCCGCTTTTAAGTTTTGCAGCTTCACATAATTCAAGTGCGGCACGCTGTGCCTGACTGCGGATTTCTTCCAATTTTTTATCCATACTATCATCTCCGAAAATTTATATATAATTACAGCGTTTTTAAACAGCTTAATTTCGGCATACCGCACAGGAAGCTGCATTATACAAGAAAACTGCTGTTAAATTATTTTTTTTATATAATCCTCTGCAAGCGATAAATCATCGCAAAGGCAGTCTATAATCGGCAGGATTTCCTCTGTCGGCTGTAAGTAATCAGGGACCATAACCGTAGTCATTCCTGCCGCGTGAGCAGATTTGATTCCGTTTATGCTGTCTTCAAGCGCAACGCAGTACTCGGGGGAAAGCGCAAGCTTTTTTGCCGCGGTGAGAAAGACTTCCGGGTGGGGTTTGCTGTTTTTTACATCATCGCCGCAGACGAATACGTCAAAATAGTCATATGCGCCTGATTTTTTTATTACATTATGGGCGGTTTGAGCAGAGGTGGATGTGGCGAGGGCGATTTTAATCTCATTGTTGTTCAGAAACTCCAGCAAATCAAAAAGACCCTTTTTTACAGGTACACCTTCCTTGTCAATTCGTTTGAGAAAAATCTCACGGCTTTTCTTTTTAAGGGCGGAATAGCAAAATTCGTTACCGTAAAGGCTGTTGTAGTATTTTTCAGCCAAGTCTGTGCGAAGCCCTATGGTATTTTTAAAAATATCAAGATTGTATTCAAACCCGAGTTCGTCCATCATTTTTTGCCACGTTTCATAGACGAGCCGTTCAGTATCAAACATAAGTCCGTCCATATCAAAAACAGCGCCCTTAATCATAAAATTCCCTCCCTTTTGATATTTATTTTATCACAAAGAGATTGTTATTACAATAAATAAAACGGACGACCGTGCGAATCGTCCGTTTGAATATTTATTGCTTATCTGTTTAAAAGCTTCTTTTTGTACTGTGCGGGCGTACAGCCGTAAATTTTTTTGCACTGGGTAATAAATGATTTAACATTTGCAAATCCGTTTTCTATTGCTGCGGCGGAAACCGTTGAGTTTTTGCTGAGCATATCCTGAATCGCGTTTTCAAGGCGAAGATTTGCGAGATACTCGGAGAAGCTTACCTGCGTTACATTTTTAAAATACTTTGAAAAATATGACGGCGAAAGATTTACAACCGAAGAAATTTCATCAAGCGGAATCTCTCTTTTGAAGTTCTCGTTTATGTAGGCGATAGCCGTCTTTGCGTAAGAAAAATCTCGCTTCGGGATAATAACCGAATTTGACGCGCGCCTAAAGCAAATGCAGTATTTCATCAGCAGATAGTAAATCTTGTTTACATATGAGATTTGAAGCAGAGGAGAATACTCATCATGTCCGGGGTCAATTTCAGCAATCTGTTTTAGCACTTCAATAATTTCCGGCTTTGCCTGAGGTCTGCTTGTAACATCAAATATAATGCTGTCAATCGGCTTGCAGAACATTCTCATATACTCAAAAGAAAGCTGTATGCAGACAAGCTTTGCGTTTGTGCCTTGAATCGGGCGGACAAGATGTACATCCTCACTGTTAAAGAAAATAAAGTCGCCCTCGCTTACGGTTTTTGTTGTTCCGTTCTGCGGACACTCAGCTTCGCCGGAAACCACATATATAATTTCGGGTTCTCGGTGCCAGTGAAGCTCTGTTTTGTGTGTATCGGAGGATAAATTGAGGTACATTATCTTAGCCGGTAAATTTTTGTCATAATTTATTATTTCATATTTGTAATTCATATAAACTTCCCCTTTAAAAAAAGTTGAAAAAACAGTAAATATGTTGTATATTAATATAAGTATAAACATAAAATATCCAATAATCTATGTAATTATGTTTGTTTATTAAGGACAAATGTTGCACGGAGGCAAAATGGGACCAAAATTAAACTATAAAGTAATTAATTGTCATTTTGTGTCAAGCGGACAAAGAAGTAGTAATATTGTAAACGAGGGACGGGGGATTGTGCGTGACGCATATATGCTCTGTTATGTTACAAAAGGCAGGGGCAGAATAAATGTTGACGGTTGTGAATTTGAAGTTGGAGAGGGTCAGTCGTTTCTTACATTTCCAATGTCTTGTGTGAGCATTGAACCCGACAAAGACGACCCGTGGGATTACAGGTGGATAGAATTCAGAGGGCTTGAAGCGGCAATGCTTGTAAGGCAGACGGCTTTCAGCAAAAGTCGTCCCGTTGCGGGTAAAATAGATATTGCGGATTTTGAAAGATTTTTTCAGTTTGAAGATATGGCTTCCGATACCGTTTATGCTCAATACAGAGCCGGAGGCAAGCTAATGGTGCTTTTATCGTATTATCTTGAATTTTTCCCGGGCGGAAGGAGCGAGAACACAAGCTATGCCGTGGCGGCGAGAAATTATATAGAAAAAAATTACAACAACCCGAATTTTAAGGTTGCTACGGTTGCAAATTATGTTAAGATAGACAGAACATATTTGTACCGTATTTTTAAAGAAGAGTTCGGAATGTCGGTAATTGATTATATTAACAATTGCAGGGTTTCAAAGGCGGAAATATTGCTTTTGAACAAAAATTTATCAATAAAGGATGCGGCGTATTCGGTTGGATTTAACGATCAGATGTATTTTTCGCGGGTTTTTAAAAAGCTGAGGGGAATAACGCCGAGCGAATATCAGAAGCAAACCGATTAATTTATTAAGCGTCTATCTTTAATAGATTTTGCAATATAACCACGAGGTATTGCAATTATATAAGAGTTATATTATAATTTTTTTAATTTGTAATAAATACATTATTTTTAGAGGAGAGAGATTTATGGAAAAAAGGGGTATGTGGAGCTCACGCTTTACATTTATCCTTGCAGCAGTCGGTTCTGCTGTGGGACTCGGTAATGCGTGGAGATTCCCCGGACTTGCCGCAAAACACGGCGGCGGAACGTTTTTGCTTGTTTATTTGCTTGCAATGCTTGTTATGGGAATTCCGCTTCTTATGATGGAGATTTCCATCGCAAGAAAGTTTCGCAAGGGCGCTATTGAGTCTATGCGTGGAATCAAAAAACGCTTTGAGCCGATCGGCTGGGCGGCAACTTCAAACGCATTTGTAATTGTCTGCTACTATTCGGTTGTTTTCGCGTGGGTTATTCTTATGTTCTTTAACTCGTGGCAGTTTGCGGGAATGACAGGAGATTCCCAGGCGGCTTCAAATTTGTTTTTTGAACTTACGCAGACTACTGGAGTAATTGAGGGTACATCAATTCCGGGTGAAGTGCTTGTGTGCCTGCTTATTGCTTGGGGACTTATTTTTTACTGCATAAGAAACGGCGCAAATTCCGTGGGCAAGGTAGTAAAGTTTACCGTTTTCGCCCCTGTTGTGCTTTTGCTTATTATGGCGGTAAAGGGCGTTACAATGGACGGCGCAATGCAGGGCGTTGCAATGCTGTTTATTCCTGATTTTTCGGCGCTTGCGGATGCGTCCCTTTGGGTTGACGCCGTGGGTCAGGTGTTTTACAGCCTTTCAATTATGATGGCTATTATGTTTGCCTACGGTTCATATCTGCCCGATGACGCAAATATACCTGTTGACTGTATGATTATAGCGTTTTCCGATATGGCTGTAAGTATACTTTCGGGAATCGTTATGTTCTCGACTATGGGCGGTACGGGAATGCTTGACATGATTACTGACAGCGGAATTTCGACAGCGTTTATGGTTTACCCGCAGGCGATAGTAAATCTTACCGACATAGGCTGGGTAAATGCGATTTTCGGCGCCGTGTTCTACCTTATGCTCATAACGCTGGCCATTGACTCGGCGTTCTCAATAGTTGAGGGTGTCTCGGCTTCTATATCGGACAAGTTCCATCTAAGACCCAAAAATGTAACAATAGCCGTTTGCGCAATTTGCGGCGTTATATCCATTCTTTTTGTTACACAATCGGGACTTGCGTGGCTTGATATTGTCGATAACTGGACAAATCAGATAAACCTTATCATCATCGGCGTTCTTGAGTGCGTTGCGATAGGCTGGTGCTTTAACCTGCGCAAGGTGCTTTCCGAGGTCAACCGCAATACCAAAGAATTTAAAATACCGTATTGGTGGTTTGCGGCATCCGTAAAGGTAATCGCTCCCGTTTTGCTCACGGGACTGTTTGTTTGGAATATGTACACGCTGTTTGTCATAAAGGGCGGCACCTACAATCCCGATTATGCCATTTGGGCACAAATCGCCGCAGGCTGGGTAGTTTCCGTGCTTGTATTCATAAGCGGATTTATTGCAAAGATTTTTATTAAACGAATGAAGAAAAAAGGTTACGTCGAGGACGAAGTAACATTTGATTAATTGCAAAACTCATAAAAAGGTCGGATTCAACACATCAGTTGAACCGACCTTTTGTTTTGCAAATATTTTAGATTAAGTGTTTCTGACTTTGGGGTACGCAAGCGCGATACAGCCCGTTGTACATTCTCTTGCACAGACGCCGAAATCGGGACAGCCGGAGCATTTTGAGCTGTCAATAACTGCGAGGTTGTCAACCACCTTTACAGCTCCGAGAGGGCATACCTTTTCGCACTTTTTGCACCCGATACAGCCGTTTTTGCACGCCTTGCGGGTAACTCCTCCCTTGTCTTTGCTGCTGCAAGCAGTCACCGCGCGCTGTACATCGGGGGTGAGTACGATTATATTGTTCGGACACGCCTTTACGCAAAGTCCGCATCCGACGCAGTTATTTGTGTTTACACGGGCAACGCCGCCCTCAAGGCAAACTGCTTCGTTTGGGCACACCTTTGCACAGTCGCCGAGCCCCAGACAGCCAAAGGAGCACTGCCCTTTTGAGCCGAAAATCTGTTTTGCGGCGGCACAGCTTGATATTCCGATATATTCGACCCTGTCCTCGGTTGCCGTGCAGTCGCCCGAGCAGCGCACAAAAGCGACCTGTTCTATTACGTCTTCAAATTCAACGCCTAAAATATCACTCAGCTTTCGTGAAACCAAATCGCCGCCCGGAACGCAGAGGTTTGTTGCGGTTTTTGAGTCCTCCGCAAGAGCCTTTGCGTATCCGTCACAGCCGGCAAAGCCGCACGCACCGCAGTTTGCGCCGGGCAGACATTCCCTGATTTGCGGGATTTTTTCGTTTTCCTTTACGCCCATAAATTTGGAGGCGGCAACAAGCACAACGGCACAGATTAAGCCGATAATCACAACGGGGATTACGGCGGTCAGTATTTCGTTCATAAGCACACCTCCGTTATGCAAACAGGTTTTCTATAACGCCCGAAAATCCAAGGAAGGAAAGCGAGGTTATTGAAGCCGCAACAAGTGTAACGGGAAGTCCCTGAAATGCCTTCGGAACATCGGCACCCTCAATTTTTGAGCGCACTCCCGAAAACATAACCATCGCAAGTAAAAATCCAACTCCGCTTCCCAGCGAATTTACCATTGCTTCCGCAAAGGTGTAGCCCTCGTCGATGTTGAGAATCGTAACTCCCAGTACGGCGCAGTTTGTTGTAATTAGGGGAAGATATACGCCGAGCGACTTGTGAAGCGAAGGGATATACCTTTTGAGTATAATCTCAACAAGCTGTACGAGTGCGGCGATTACAAGTATAAATACGATTGTCTGCAAATAGCCGAGATTGTTCGGGTCAAGAAGATATATTTGTATGGGCCATGTAACGGCTGTTGCGATAAGCATTACAAAAATTACGGCAACGCTCATTCCGACCGCCTGATTGAGCTTTTTTGAAACGCCCAAAAACGGACAAATTCCCAAAAACCGTGACAGTACATAGTTGTTGATGAACACGGCGGAGAGCATAATTACAATAAATTTCGTCATTTTGCTTCCTCCTGTTCACCGTTTGATTTTCCGCAGATGTCGGCCGAGGGACAGCCTGCACATCCGAAGTTTTTCTTTGAGTTTTTGCCGTGCGATATTTTGTTGACAACGGCAATGAGTATGCCGAATACAAGAAATCCTCCCGGCGCCATCGTCATAATGGAAATGCTGTTGTCGGAGAGGATCGGAATCTCAAAGCCCATCCAGCTTCCGTTTCCGAGTATCTCGCGGATAGACGACATCATAAAGAGTGCAAGCGTAAATCCTGCTCCCATTCCCAAAGCGTCGATTGCCGAATCAATTACTTTGTTTTTGTTTGCAAACATTTCGGCTCTGCCGAGAATAATGCAGTTTACAACTATCAGCGGAAGATAAATTCCCAATGCTTCGTCAAGTGCGGGTGCGAACGCCTTTACAAGCATCTGCACCATCGTAACAAAGCCTGCGATAAGGACGATATAGCACGGGATACGCACTTTGTCGGGGATAATATTTCGTAATGCTGAAATTACAATGTTTGAGCAAAGCAAAACCGCCGTTGCCGCCGCCCCCATTCCTATTGCGCTTGAAACGCCGGTTGTGACCGCAAGGGTGGGGCAGGTTCCGAGCACAAGGACAAGAACGGGATTTTCTTTTATAAGTCCTTTAAGGAAATTTTGTCTTTTGTTCACTTAACTGCCTCCTTTGCAACATCGTACGCTTCAAACGCCGCCTCAACAGCGCTTTTGTAGGCGTTTGAAGAAATTGTCGCTCCCGAAATAGCGTCAACCTCGCTCAGGGTATCCGAGGTTTTGCCCGAATATTGGCTTTTGTACGGATCTTCTGTGATTTTTGAGCCGAGCCCGCTGGTTTCGGAGTGTGAGAGCGTTTGGCACTGTTCTATCTTGCCGTCGGATTTTATTCCGCAAATCAGATTAATATCGCCGCCGTAGCCCTTTGCTGTCATCATAAACACATAGCCTGCGCCGTTTTCGGCACGGTAAGCGTCCGTTACGCTGTCTGGGATATTTTTAAGCGTGAGCTTTTCAAAGCTGTCCGCTTCCTTTAAGACCTCCGACATCGCCTGTTCGGTTTTCGCCTGTTCTGCCTTTGCAATTATCGGTGATGTCACGGTGTTGACATATGCAAGCAGTGCCGTTACAACAAGACATATTACAACAAGCACCAAAACGGGCTTTATCATTTCCGAAAATGTGTTTTTCATCGCCTGTCACCTCCCGCAAGAGGTTTCGGCTGTGTAAGCCTTGAAATATAGGGTGTAAAAATATTCATAAGCAAGATTGAATACGACACGCCCTCGGGAGAAGCTCCCCAGAATCTTATCAGCACCGTAACAAGTCCGCAGCCTATGCCGAAAATTATCTTGCCCCATTTTGTGCAGGGGGTAGTTGCGTAGTCGGTAGCCATAAAGAAAGCGCCGATTACAAGTCCGCCCGACATAAGCTGGTAAAGAGGAGCTTTGTCAAAAATCAGCGACATTATAAGCACAGTGCCGATAAATGCAACAGGGGTGTGCCAGGTTATTACTTTTCTTGCGATAAGGTAAATTCCGCCGGCAAGCAGGGCGATTATGCAGGTTTCACCCAGACATCCGCCGTGAAGCCCGAAAAGCATATCGGTGTAGGACGGAAGCGCTTCAGGATTTCCGCCCGACATAAGGGAAAGCGGAGTTGCGCTCGATACGCCGTCGGGAAAAGTCCAAGAGGTCATTGTTTTTGAAAAGGCTATTAGCATGACGATTCTTGCCGTGATTGCGGGGTTTGCAAAGTTTTGACCTATTCCGCCGAAAAGCTGTTTTACAACCACTATCGCAAACAGGCTTCCGAATGCAGCTTGCCACAGCGGAATTGAAACAGGCAGGTTGTAGGCGAGCAAAACTCCCGTTACGACCGCCGAAAGGTCAAAGACGGTATTGTCTTTTTTGCAGATTTTTTCAAACGCCCACTCCGATACTACGCATACCAAAACGCATACGCCTATAACCAAAAGCGACCTCAGACCGAAGATAATAACCGACGCAACGCCTGCGGGAATCAGGGCGATCAGCACATCACGCATAATTTTCTGCGTAGTTCTCGGTGATGTAATATGGGGCGATGAAGAGGAAATAAGCTTATTCATTTTTACCCTCCTTTAATGCCCTTTGCTGTGATAAATATTTGTTAAGCCTTGCTTTGGCAAGCCTGTTGTTCTGTACGATAGGTCTCTTTGCGGGACACACATAAGCGCAGCAGCCGCATTCCATACACAAATCGGCGTGCTGTTTTTTCAGCTCCTCGTCAAGTCCCAGCTTTAATGCCTTGGAAATTTTTCTTGGGTCAAGCCTTAAAGGACAGTTGTTTAAGCACTCTCCGCAGTTAATGCAGGCTGAAGCTTTGGGAGGTCTTGCGTCTTTTTCGTCCATCGCGATAACGGCGTTTGTCATTTTGAGCACGGGCGAGTCAAGCGACGGTACGGCAATTCCCATCATCGGTCCGCCGTAAAGCACTTTTTTCGGTTTCGCCTTAAAGCCTCCGCAAAAATCAAACAGATTTTGCACGGGCGTGCCGATTGGCGCAATTACATTTTTGGGCTCTTTTACACAGCTTCCGTCAACGGTGACGCATTTTTCCGTAAGGGGCATACCTGTTTCAATATATTCTGCGATACAGGCAAGCGTGGTGCAGTTTAAAACTACCGCACCGACATCAAGCGGAAGTCCTCCCTTGGGAATAAGTCTGCCTGTTGTGTTGTAAACAAGCACCTTTTCGCCGCCCTGCGGATAAATCGACGGCAGTACCTTTACGATAACGCCGTTTTTGATGTCTGCTATCTCCTGCATTTTTTGAATACACGGCTTTTTGTTGTTTTCTATCCCGATAATAATGCGCTTTGTACCGAGATATTTTTGAATCAGGTCAATGCCCTTTGAAATGTACTCGGCTTTGTCAAGCATCGTGCGTGTGTCGGAGGTTATGTACGGCTCACATTCCGCCGCATTGATTATAACCGTGTCAACTGCTGACAAATCCTTTATATTAAGCTTTACAAAGGTAGGAAATCCCGCACCGCCCAGTCCGACAACGCCGCTGTTTTTGACTGCTTCTATGAAGCTTTCAAAATCAGTAACAACGGGCGGTTTTACATCTTCGCACAGCTCCTGCAAACCGTCGGTTTCTATAACGGCGGCAGAGGTCCTTGCAGCTCCTGCCATTGTGATGATTTCCGTTTTTTTCACCGTTCCCGACACGCTCGAGTGTATCGGCGAGCTTATAAAACCGTCGGGCAAGCCGATTATCTGCCCCACTTTGACATGATCTCCCGCTTTCACCGAAAGTTTGCAGGGCTTTCCGATGTGCATAGACATCGGTATCAGCACGGTTTTGGGCAGAGGTATTCTCTGCGGCACGCTGTTTGCCGTGTTCTTTCGGTGAGGAACCTTTATACCTTTTAATCTCATCTGTTCGTATCCTCCGTTTGTTATGTGTTAAGCTGTTTGCTGATTTGTTTTTGTAGTCTTTTAAGCACAAGCTGTGCACACAGTCCCGTAAAAGCTCCCGCAATAATTCCCGAAACCGCAAGCACGGGAAGGTAATACATAAGCTGCGGCGTCTGTGTAATTAAAACCGCCGTTAAAAGCTGTCCGAGGTTGTGGGTGACGGCGCAAAGCACGCTCAAAACCCAGAGTTGTCTGAGCGGGAAAAAGCGTTTTAAAAGTATCATAAGCAAAAATGAAAGCAGTCCTCCCGCTAAGCTGTACAAAAAAGAAACGAGCTGTCCCGTGAATATGCTTCCGATTGTGATTCGTAGTATCAGCAGAGCAAAAGCATACGGCGCACCTATGCTGTACAGCGTAAAGAGAGTAAAAATATTCGCAATCCCAAGCTTTACTCCGTATATGGGTGTAAGCGGAGGAATTGAAGCCTCAATTACAAATGATACAAGTGCAAGGGCGGTTAAGACCGAAGTGAAAATCATCTTTTTGGTTTTCATATTACCTCCCTGTCATAGCGTCCGCAGAGGGCGCATTATCTTCAAACTTTATTACGATTTTATTGGGCAGACAAACTATGGGA
This sequence comes from uncultured Ruminococcus sp., assembly GCA_944415425.1. Taxonomy (GTDB): domain Bacteria; phylum Bacillota; class Clostridia; order Oscillospirales; family Acutalibacteraceae; genus Ruminococcoides. The sequence goes on from CALYBP010000005.1 coordinate 15,974, forward strand.
GAGGCGGAGCTTTTAAGTTCTCCGTGTTTTACGCAGAGCTTGTCGGGACAGTCTGCACTTTGCATTTTGATATGACCGTGCGACACAAGGATTACATTGTCGCCGTATTCGCCCGAAAGGGTAATTTCCTCAGGCTGCGTCACGCTTGAAAGGTCTATTTGTTTTACTAATACTCCGTCCTGATAAATTCCGACTGTTTCGGACGGTGACAAAAAAGCCGAAAAGTACAGCCATACGCACACGCACAGTACACAGGCGAGTGAAAAAATAATTATCCATGTTCGGGTTTTCATTTATATTATCTCGAAGCTCCTCTCCGATGAAAAATTGTTTATGAGGTTGTCGGTTATATAAATTTTGTTGTCGTCCGTAATAAAAACCGCGCCGAAAAGCGAGCTGTTATCAGCATACAGCTTTTTTGCGTTTTGAAGTCCCATAACAAAAAGCGCCGTTGAAAGGCCGTCGGCGAGCGTGTCGTCTTGTGATACTACGGTCACGGACTTTAATCCGCTGTTTGCCGGGTATCCCGTTTCAGTATCAATTATATGATGATAAATTTGTCCGTTTTCTTCAAAATAACGCTGATAGCCTCCCGACGTAACAACCGCTGTGTCGCTGATTTTGAGAGTGCCCGCTTGTTTTGTGCTGTCGTCGGGGTCGCAGATTGCAACGCTCCAGTCTGAACCGTCGGGTTTTGAGCCTACGGCACGGACATTGCCTCCCAGCGATATGAGTGCCGAAGACACGCCGTTTTCTTTTAGTACTCGGTACACTTCGCCCGACGCATAGCCTTTTGCGACTGCTCCGAGGTCGAGAGAAGTATTCTTGTCAAGGGTTACTGTGTTTTTGTCAATTTTTATATGCTCTGTACCTACTCCCTTGAGGGCGGTTTCAATCTCATCTTGTGAGGGAACCTTGTTTTTAAGTCCCGAATAAAATCCCCACGCCCTCATAAGAGGCTCGCAGGTGATGTCAAAGCAGTTGTCGGTAAGGCTTGAAATTTCTTTTGAACGCTTTATAACGCTGAGCGTGTCGGGGGATACGCTCAGTGATTTTTCCCGGTTCAGTTTGTATATTTCGCTGTCCTCTTTTTGAACGGAAAGCAAATCGTCAAGTTCATATATCCTGTCCTGTGCCGCAGACACCGCATTTTCGCGGTTATCTCCGTAGGCTGTAATTGTCATTACCGTGTCCATTGCGAAAAATTCGCTGCTGTAAACAGAGCCTATGTCACATCCGCCGAATGAAATTGCCGTAACGGCGGCAATAAAAATACAGAATAAACGCAAAAGTTTCAAATAATCAAACCCTTAAAAGACATCATTGAGTTTATTATACAGCAAAATTTCAAAATAGCCAATATTGTTTTTTAAAAATACAAAATTTTATCAAAATTTATCAGATAGGTGTTAAAAAAACAAAAAGGACGCAAATTTATGCGTCCTCCGTTAGTTTTTGTAAGGCTTACGGCAAAGCGGTTTGCCGCAAGCCTTAGGTTAAACTTTTATATTAAAATTATTTATTCGTATTTTTCCAAAACTCTGTCGAGCTTTTTTACCATATCGCATACGATTTCGTATGAGCCGCCCGACGCGGCCGATGATATAAGAGCGTTTACATTTTCCTCAAACTTTTCGGGCAGTATTTTGCAGGTGCTTTTGCACAGGGATACAAGCCGTTTTTCTCCGGGATGGGTCTGTCTGTTGAGTGCAAAAATAATATCAAAGTAGCTTTCTAAAAATGCTGTTATCCTGTGGTTGACGCTTACAAGGTCGCCTCTCTGCTGCACCTTTTTTATCTGCATATCATATGAGGGAAGTTTGCCGCTTAAAAGATTTCGGTTGTTTTCAATTATATTTTTTCTGAGCTTTTCGGGGTAGGGAATATCATACTTCTTTTGCAGAGCCGTAAATTCTCCCGTCTTGTCAAAAAGCACTTTGCTGTTTTTAAAATTATGCCAAAAGCAGGTAGTGTAGCCGTTAAAAGGCTTTCCGTCCTCGACCACAAGGTTCAAATATTTTGAGAACACATCTGTATTGCGGTAGATAATATCAAGACCCACGCCGCTTTTCATTATACAGTTGTCCTCAAGCTCCCAGTAATGGTTACCGATTTCAGCCGTAATGCAAAACGGCATAACTGTCTTGCGCTTTGTTTCGTTGTCGAGTTCCGAATTAAGGTAAACATAAATGTCATAATCGGAGTTTTCGTCGTTTGTACCGGTAGAGCGAGAACCGCCGAGAACAACGGCATCGGTTTCCTTGAGATTTTCAAAACCCAAAATAATGGAATTAAGATTGTCTTCGTTTATATATTTTGTCATATAACGCTTCCCCCGTTATGTATTTCTGTTTTTTAATTATAGCATTTAATGTAATGATTTATCAATTCAATATTTTTTAAAAATATGGCATTTTGTTATTAAAACAATTGATTTTTAATTTTTTATTTGTTACTATATCTATAATGAACAAATAAGGTTGCCCTGATTATTTGCGAAAGGAGGACGGCGTATGAAAAAAACAGAATACGGCGACGGCTTTGAATCAATCAAAGGAGGCCGCCTAAATATGTATGACGATGATAATTTCGATGTTGACGGTACAGGCCAAATTCCGAGCCGAAATATACACAGCGACGCAGATGATAAAGGCTTATACGAAGCTGACAGCGGAGATTACGGCGATAATTTTGATTCCCAAACGGGGGAAGACGCTAAAGAAAATATGTATGACGACGATTACGAAGACAGTAAAGAGGAGTATTACATAAACACAACCCCGAGCGACCGCAAAAATAGAAGGGGCAATAACAGAAAAAAGAGCCAAAAGAAAAACGGCTCAAATAAGAAAGTATCTGTTATTTTAGCTGTTTTGGCGGTGCTTTGTCTTATTGCGGCAGTAATTTTTGCGGTGTCGCAGTGTTCGGATGAGGACGGTGACTCAAAGGCGACGACCGCTCCGACCACAAAGGGTTCAACTGCTGTTCAAACTACTCAGCCGCAGTATTATGAAACGGAGGCTTACACCGAGCCGGTCGAAACGGAGGCGCCGACGCAGATTTATACAGAGGAACCGACTGAGGTTTATACACAACCTCCCACCCAGGCGCCCGAAACTCAGGCGCCCACTCAAACAGAGCCTGTTGTTACCGAGCCGCAAACAGAAGCTACTGAAGTTACACAAATACAGCAAACTACGGAAGTACCCGTTGTATAAAAATTTTAATTATGAAAAGAGGATAAAAATGGGATGTAATCACGATTGTTCATCGTGCTCGTCAAACTGCAAGGAAAACGGACAAAGCGATTTGCACGAGGAACTTAACAAGCACAGCAAAGTTAAAAAGGTTATCGGCGTAGTGTCGGGAAAGGGCGGAGTAGGAAAAAGCCTTGTTACCTCAATGCTTGCCGTAACAATGAACAGACTGGGCAAAAGAACGGCTGTTCTTGATGCCGATATAACAGGTCCGTCAATACCAAAAGCTTTTGGACGCACACAGAGATGTATGGGAAGTGACGAGGGAATTATACCCGTTGTTACCGAAACAGGCATAAAAATAATGTCAATTAACCTCCTGCTTGAAAACGAAACAGACCCCGTTGTTTGGCGTGCTCCTATGATTACGGGAACGGTTAAGCAGTTCTGGACAGACGTTGTGTGGGGCGATGTAGATTATATGTTTGTGGATATGCCGCCCGGAACGGGAGACGTTGTGCTTACGGTATTCCAGAGCATTCCGCTTGACGGAATAGTAGTTGTGGCTTCTCCGCAGGAGCTTGTTGGAATGATTGTCGAAAAGGCTGTTAAAATGGCGGAGATGATGAAGGTTCCCATACTCGGTCTCGTTGAAAATATGAGCTACTTTGCCTGCCCCGACTGCGGCAAAAAATTCTCTCTGTTCGGTGAAAGCCATATTGACGAAATTGCGGAAAAATACGGCACAAAGGTGCTTGCAAAGCTTCCTATTGACCCCGACCTTGCAAAGAGTGTGGATGAGGGAAGAATAGAGTCATTTGAGGGCTGTTATCTTGACGAAGCGGCAGAGGCTCTTGAAAATAACAAATAAAATATGCGGTAACAGAATATGAAAGATAAAATCTTTATTAAAGGCACGGTTTATATTATAGCTTCAGGTTTTTTGGGTGCCGTTGTCGGAGCGCTTGTTTGGGTGTTTTTAAAGGCCGTATCGCTCGGCACGGAATTCATTTGGAATTTTGTCCCCGAAAGACTCGATGTGCCCTGTTACACGATAATCGTCTGTTTAATCGGTGCGGTTATTATAGGTGTTTTAAGGCTTGCGTTCGGTAACTACCCCGAAACAATGGAGGAGGTTATGGGCAGAGTAAAGCGTGACGGAAAATATCCGTACGATAAAATCTTTGCCATGATGCTTTGTGCCTTTGTTCCTCTGGTTTTCGGCGGAAGTTTAGGCCCCGAGGCGGGTTTGACGGGAGTTGCCATAGGACTGTGCTACTGGGTGGGCGACAGGCTCAAGCTTGTGGGCAGAAGCCTGAAGAATTTTTCGGCGCTCGGAATAAACGCCGCTTTAGGCGTTATTTTCGGCTCACCTCTTTTTGGATTGGCGGCGGAAATAGAGCCGGAATCCGACGGCGCAGAAGATTTTATTATGCCAAAAAAATTTGATGTTTTTTCAAAAATAATTGCTGCCTTAGGCGGATTGTGTGCGTATTTTCTGCTCGGTCAGCTTTTCGGGAGCGGGATGTCGTTTACCATTATCACCGCTGATAAAATAACTAACTACGACAGACTTATGGGTATCCCGTTGATTTTAATCGGTATTTTCTTCGGGATGCTTTATGTCCTGTTTCGCAAGCTTGCGGCAACGCTGTTCGGAAAACTGAACAAGACAAGACTGCTTTCGTTTGTTTCGGTAATTTTAGGCGGACTTATTCTGGGAATAATCGGAACGCTTTTGCCCATGACGATGTTTTCGGGCGAGGAGCAGATGACAGAGCTTGCACAAAGCTACACGCAGTTTGCTCCCGCGGTGCTTATATTGCTCGGTACGGCAAAGCTGTTTGTGACAAACTGCTGTATTTATTCGGGGTGGAAAGGCGGAAACTTTTTTCCGATGATTTTCAGCGGAGTTGCCATAGGCTACGGATTTTCAATGCTGTTTGAAACAGGTGCGGCTATGACTGTTGCGACTGTTACTGCCGCCTTGCTTGCCGTAAATCTGCGTAAGCCCGTTGCTGTTTCTCTTTTGCTGCTACTTTGCTTCCCCGTAAGAGTAATTCCGTGGATGATACTTGCAAGCTTTGCAGCGGCTAATCTGCCTTTGCCGAAATTTTTGCTGCTCCCCGAACAGCTTGAAGAAATTAAAAAGAAAAAGGCTGAAAATGTTAATAAAGATAAATAAATAAAAACGGCTGTTTCAACACAAAATCGGTTGAAACAGCCGTTATCTTTTGTTTTGCTGCCCGAATAAATCAGCTAAGCGACTTTATAAGTCCGCCCTTTTTTATAATGTTCTGAATAAACTCGGGGAATGGTTCAGCCTGATAGGTTTTGCCCGTTGTTTCGTCGGTGATTACGCCCGTGTTAAAGTCAACGGAAACGACATCGCCCGATTTGATCTCCTTTGCCGCTTCTTCACACTCAAGAATCGGAAGGCCGATGTTGATTGCGTTGCGGTAAAAAATTCGTGCAAAGGTTGATGCGATTACGCAGGAAATTCCGCTTGCCTTGATGGCGATGGGTGCGTGCTCACGCGATGAACCGCAGCCGAAGTTTTTTTCGGCTACTATTATGTCGCCCTCTTTTACCTTGTTTACAAAATCTTTGTCGATGTCCTCCATGCAATGAGCGGCAAGCTCTTTGTGGGAGGCTGTATTAAGATAGCGAGCCGGGATAATTACATCGGTATCTACATTGTCGCCGAATTTATGCACAGTACCTTTTGCGTTCATATTTAGCACCTTACCTTTCTTAACCTAACTTTTCGGGATCTGTTATATAGCCTGTTACCGCACTTGCAGCGGCAACGGCAGGGCTTGCAAGGTAAACTTCGCTGTCAACATGACCCATTCTGCCGACGAAATTACGGTTGGTAGTTGAAATTGCACGCTCGCCTGCCGCAAGAATGCCCATGTGACCTCCCAAGCACGGTCCGCAGGTCGGAGTTGAAACAACTGCGCCTGCTTCTACAAATATGTCAAAAAGTCCCTCGTGCATGGCGTCAAGCCAGATTTTTTGTGTACCCGGGATAATTATGCATCTTACATTCTTTGCAATCTTTCTGCCCTTGAAAATTTCTGCGGCGGCACGCAAATCGGAAATTCTGCCGTTTGTACATGAGCCGATGACGCACTGGTCGATTTTTACTTCCTTTTCGCCGATTTCATCAACCGTTCTTGTGTTTTCGGGAAGATGCGGGAAAGCGACCGTCGGTCTGAGCGTACTTAAATCTATTGTGTACTCCTCGTCATATACAGCGTCCTCGTCCGCCGTATATTCAACGGGTGTGCCCTGATACCTGCCGTTGCAGTATTCACGGGTTATATCGTCAACGGGGAATATGCCGTTTTTTGCTCCTGCCTCAATAGCCATATTTGCAATGCAGAGACGGTCGTCAATATTGAGGTATTTGATTCCCTCTCCAGTAAACTCCATTGACTTGTAGAGTGCGCCGTCAACGCCGATTTTGCCGATGATGTGCAAGATAACATCCTTGCCGCTTACATATCCCTGCGGCTTGCCGATTAAATTAAACTTAATCGCGGAGGGAACCTTAAACCAAGCTTTGCCGCTTATCATTCCTGCCGTCATATCGGTTGAGCCGACGCCCGTTGAAAAAGCTCCGAGAGCGCCGTATGTGCAGGTGTGCGAGTCTGCGCCGATGCAAAGACAGCCGGGACCTACAAGACCTTTTTCGGGGAGGAGGGCATGCTCTATGCCCATCTGACCTACGTCCATATAATTTTTAATGTCGTATTTATCGGCAAACTGTCTAACCTGTTTAACCTGTGTAGCAGCTTTTATGTCCTTGTTCGGCGTAAAGTGATCCATAATCATTGCGATTTTTGTGTTGTCAAAAACCGAGCTTGCGCCGTTTTCTTCAAAAACGTTGATTGCAACAGGAGAAGTTACATCGTTGCCGAGCACCATATCCAGCTTTGCCTCAATAAGCTGACCTGCCTTAACCTCGTCAAGACCCGCATGAGCCGCGAGAATTTTTTGTGACATGGTCATACCCATAAATATCACTCCTTATAATATAATTTGTATCTTTAAATATTTCTTTGCACTACAATTATTGCATATTATATAAAAAAAGATTGTAAATTACTTTACAATCTTTTTAAAATATTATGATAAAGCAGTCAAAAAATAAAGTAGAAAAACATCATTAAAAAGCTATCTTGCGACGACTTGTTTTCCGCGCCATGTGCCTTTTCTCCATCTTATAAACACAACAATTCCTCTGAAAATTTCATCGGCGGCCATTCCTATCCAAACGCCTACAAGTCCCATGCCGAGGACAATACCAAGTATGTAGGCTATGAGAACGCTCAGTCCCCACATTGAAAATATCGCGAGCATTGTCGGGAATTTTACATCTCCTGCGGCTTTCATACTGTTTATGATTACAATATTTGTAGTTCTTCCGAATTCAAGGAATACCGCAACAAGCATAACGGCAGAGCCGAGAGCAATAACATTTTTATCGGACGAGAACAGCGAAAAAGTAAACGGAGCCGCAAGCCAGTTGATGACAGCCACGGTGATTGAAATCACAAGGCTGAAACGCATCGTCTTCATAACTCGTTTGTACGCAAAATCGTAGTTTGACGCTCCCACGCTGTGACCGACAATTATCTGAGTGGCGTTTGCCGCCGCCAATGCTATCATATATGTAAACATCGAAAGCATATTTGCATATATTTTAGTGTTGATCGCAACTATGCCCATTGTGTTTACAAAGGCTGTCAGAACAAGTTGTGAAAAATTGTAGGAGATATTTTCACCTGCTGTCGGTATTCCAAGCCTTAAAAGCCTTTTGAGAATATCAAACGGGAACGGTATCAAATATTTTACTCCGATTTTTCCGTTTATTACTTTATAAAAGTAGATTACTGCGGCGATCAAGGCGACAACCCTGCTTATGCAGGTCGAAACCGCAACGCCGGACGCCCCTAAGTTAAGCATCTGAAGCGGGCCGTATAGGAACATATAGTTACCGCAGATATTCAAGATGTTCATTGCAAAAGCAATTATCATACCGTACAGAGTTTTGCCGTGGCTTGAAAAAATCTGGTTAAAGGCATTAAGAAGAGCCTGAGTAAAAATTGTACCGCCGACTATTTTCATATACATATCGGCATCGCTCATCATTTCGGAGGGAACCTGCATTGCCGTGAGCAGTGGATTACTGAACAAAAACACAATAAGGCTTATAACGCCGCTCAAAACAAGATTGAACGCCAACGCGACGGTATAAATTTTGTTCATTTCCTCTTTTTTGTCGGCGCCGAGATATTGGCTTACCATTATGCCTGTGGCGCTTGAAATAATAGTGAACGCAAGGGTTAAAAATCCAATAATTGAATTTGCGTTTCCGATAGCGCCAACCGCGGTTTCACTGTAATTTGAGAGCATTACGGTATCAACATAGCCGAGCGCTATTCCCAAAAGAGATTGGAAAAATATCGGCCATGCAAGGCTTAGTACGCTTCGCTCTATCATAGGCGCATTGGTGTCACTTTTGAATTTTGAAAAAATCTGCATTCTTACTCCCCCTGATAAATTGTAAGGATTAACAGCTTGAAATATCGAAAGGTAAATCAGATATTGACCGATATTAAATCCGGTTGTATAATGTGGTAAATATATTTGAAAGGATTTTTTTATGAATATATGTGTATTCGGCTCATCAAGTGAGCTGATTGACAAACAATTTCTTGATACTGCCGAAGCTCTCGGAAGCGCACTCGTAAAAAAAGGACACGGCGTCGTGTTCGGTGCGGGAAAATACGGTGTTATGGGAGCGGTTGCCCGCGGAGTAACTGCGCAAAAAGGAGAGCTTATCGGCGTAAGTCCTAAGTTTTTTGAGGAACTTGATGTTTTGTATGATAAATGCACAAAGCTTATTTTTACCGAAACAATGAGAGAACGCAAAGCCGTCATGGAGGATAATGCCGAAGCTTTCATAATATGTCCGGGTTCAATGGGCACATTTGAAGAGTTTTTTGAGGTTTTAACTCTCAAACAGCTTAAACGGCATACAAAACCGATTATAATATACAATGTCAAGGGCTATTACAATCCGATGTTTGCAATGCTTGAAAATGCAATTAACAATAATTTTATGACAAGCGACTGCAAGGGACTTTATTCGGTTGCAAACAGCCTTGACGAGGTATTTTGCCAGCTTGAAAGTTATGTTCCTTTTTCGTACGATAAATACGCTTTTGTGTCAAAAGGAGATGAAAAAAATGGCTGACAGGTGCGAAATGTGCGCTCACTATGTAATTGATGAGGAATACGGAGATTATTGCAGCATAAATCTCGATGAAGATGAAATGGAGCGCTTTCTTACACAAAATGTTACCCAGTGCAATTATTTTCAGCTCTATGATGAATATAAAATCGTAAAAAAGCAAATATGATGTGCGTTTATTGTTTAAAGAAAGTTTAAACAAAATTTCAGTCTCGCAAATCTGTAAAATAACAGTTTGAGAGTAAATTAAAATTGGTTATATATATTACAGGGATACTGTTTCAGTATCCCTTTTTGCTTATAAAATTGTCTTTTAATATTATTATACCCTATTAAAAAACCGTTTCAAGGGATTATTTTTTTATTATATTGTCGTATTTACGCTTTGTAATAAAAATATATCCATCCTTATAAATCGGAGATGAAATTGAGAATAATTTCTAATTGTGGTATTGCACAAATTTATCATAAATAATTTGTATACGCCTACAAAAATTTGTGAACGGATTACAAATTATTGACTTTTATGTGAAATTAATATAAAATTGCAGGTATGGGAGGACGAGTTTGTGTAATTTGGGCAGATTACTCGTGCTTTTTTAATCAAACTTTCTGGAGGATCAGTAATGGGCTTTTTGAACTGGATTGCCGATGAATCAGACGGCAAAAAGGTACCTTTAAAAAGGCGCAAAAGACTTATAATTTTTGTGGCCCTTATTACTCTGCTCTCAATGACAACATCAACCGTTGCGTGGTTTTCAATAAACACATTCGCAGGGGTTGATAATCTGGATGTAAAAATCAGTATGAGCGCCCAGCTCAAGGTTGCAATGGAGGATTACGGAACCGATCTCGAAAGATACGGCAAGGTTATAACAAACGAAATGATAGACGGATACCTCGCTGATTTTGACACAAGTCTTGAAGAAACGGTTTTGGATCCGGTCACCACAACGGACGGCATACGCTTTACCAATCAGCGAGGCGCTGAGAGAGAGCCGAATAACCGTTCATACCTTGAGTTTGAGTGCTATTTTATCGCAACCGAGGAGATGTGGGTTCATCTTACGACCGAGAGTACCGAGCAAGGTGAGGATGACGGAACAAAGGTCACCACAACTTCGACCGGACCTCAGGCGGATGTAGTGAATTGTACGAGAGTCGATTTTTCAACCGAACAGGACGGCACGGCAATTTATGAGCCTAACAAGGCTGCCCCCGTAAACGGTCAGGTTACGTTTGATCTTCCGTCCGGTGAAATGGAATACTCTGACAGCACAAGAATTTTTCATCTTGAACAGCTCACCCCGACCAAAGTCACGATAAGACTTTGGGTTGACGGAGAGGACCCGCAGTGCGACGACGATGTGCAGGATGCGCAGCTCGGCGTTCAGCTCGGCTTTATCGGATGTGACGAAAACAACATTCCGATTTCATAAATAATTCGATTACAAAGTTATGAGCGGATCGCAGGATTTTGCTTTGAGCTTTCAAAATAAAAACTCACGGAGTGATTAAATTGTTCGGAAAAAACAAATCTAAAATTGAACAGCCTGTTACTCCCGAGGAGTTAAGTCGATTAAACGATAAAAAGATATCAGACTCCGAAATTGAGCATCTTCATGTAAAAAATGACTCAATAGAGATAGTAAAGTACAAAAAACGCCGAAAGATACTCAGTATCATTTTAAGCGTCTGTCTTATCGTTTTACTTATTTTGTTTTTGGTGTCAATGCTTGTTACCCAGTGGGGCGACCTCATCATAAAAGTTGATTCACCCGCCGCTAAGAAGGGCATCGTGCTCAGCGAAGACCCCGAGTTCGAGACGATGGGCGTTTCGCTTTCGGCAGAGCAGGCTGATGATGTAACAAATATTACATATTCGTGGCTGCCCGTTGACCTTGACACAAGCGAAAACGGAGCTCATAACGGCGATAATTATGTTGCCTACACATTTTACTGCAAAAACAACGGTCAGGAAACGCTTGACTATGACGCTGTGCTTGAGATTACAGGCGCCGCAAAGTCAGCCGACGAAGCCGTAAGAGTTATGGTTTATAAGAACGGCGAGCCGTCAATTTACGGCAAGGGCAAGTATGATGACAGAAACACCGCTGAAACCGACTGTACAAAATTTAATACCAATACCGAGGTAATGTCAACGGCGACAGAAGATTTTGAGGTTGACGATGTTGACAAGTACACTATCGTTATATGGATAGAGGGCAATGATCCCGAATGTATTGACGATATAAGAAACGGTCATGTCAGAATGAGAATGCTTTTCAGCGTTCGTGACGACGAAACAACCGCACCCGCAAATTAATAACGGTATTAAGTGCATTTGCACTGATATAAAAAACATCCCTATGGTGTTTTAGGGACAAAACAAAAATCATTTTAGGAGGAATTTCTCAATGAAAACAACATCAAGAAAGAGATTATTAGTCTCTTCCGTAGCAATGCTCCTCGTAGCAATGCTCGCACTCGGAACAGCTACATACGCATGGTTCACATCAAGTACAACTGCAACGGCTAACGGTATCAATGTAAAGACTGTAAAGTCATCAAAGCTTGAGATTTCAAGCGCTACTTCCGAATGGGGTACACTTATTAATTACGGTGTACAGAATAAGGTTCTTCTTCCTGTTTCTACCGGCAACAGCACAGCTTGGTTTACAGCTGAAGGTCAGTCTTATGACGACGGTACTTTAAAGTCAGGCACAGTTGCATCTCAGTCAGATCTCAACAGCTATGTTGTTAAGAATCAGCTTAATGTTCACAATGCCGGTGAAGCTGCTGTTGAAAATGTTACAATTAGTTTCAGCGTTCCTAATGACTATCTCCGTGTAGCTCTTGTTCCTGCTGACGCAAAGGGTGAAAATCAGCCTAACTCAACAAGTGCAACATTTACAGATTGCGTTTATGCAGCAGATACAGCTTCATACACAGGTCTTACTTCAACTGAAGGTACAGGCGTAGAGATCACTCCAAAGAACAAATATGAAGTACCTGTTGGCACGCTTAACAAGGATGAAGTTAAATACTACAATCTCTATGTATGGTTTGAAGGTCAGGATCCTGATTGTAAGGATGCTAAGGCTGGCGCAGTAGTGCCTGACATCGAGTTTACCGTAACAGGTGACACAGTAAGCGAGATTGGCTGATTATAACAAATCACAATTTTAATGCAAAAATCTTAAATTAGTTGGAGACCCCTTATGAGCAAAGTGTTAAAAAGAATAATAAACATAATAATTGACATTATTGTTGTGTTGATTCTGATAGTGTCGGTTTTGGTAGTGACGCTGTCGTTAACATCAAAGTCATCGGGGGTCCCCAATATTTTCGGAATTGCGCCCTTAAGCGTGCAGACAGGGTCAATGGAAGATACCCTAAATGAGGGAGATCTTATCTTTTCAAAAGTGACCGATTACACCGAAAAATATCAAAAAGGGGATATAGTTACATTCCCCATTGAAGTTAACGGCGAAACGGTCTTAAACACGCACAGGATAGTGGAAGTAATAAATGACGACAATATTATCTACTACCGAACACAGGGCGACAATTCAAAGACTAATCCTGAGCCGGACGATGAGCTTCAGACATCCTCATCGATCGTGGCTAAGTACACGAACTTTAAAATTGCGGGATTGGGTAATGTATTGAGCTTTATAAGGACGCAGCTCGGATTTTTCCTCTGTGTGCTGCTTCCGATGATCATTTTCTTTGTGTACGAAGCAATAAGAGTTGTAATAAACATAATTGCTTACAGCAAGGAAAAGGCTGTTGAGGAGGCTAAGGCCGCCGTAGGAGGTACACAGCTTACCGAAGAACAGAAGAAGCAGGCTATTGAAGAATATCTTGCGTCAATCGGGGAGAGCACAACAGCTCAGACGGAAAATGAGCCAGCGGTACAAACACCTGCCGAAGGCGATAATTCCGAGAGTGAAAGCTAAAGCTTACTTATAATAAATTTGTCCCTATACACATAGGTGTATTATAGTAACCGAGTATTTCTTTTCCGTTTTGTGCGGAAAAGAAATATTGTGTTACCGAATACGGGATGTTTTAAGCGGAATAAATTGTTTCCGCTGTGTGTTTTTTGACGCAGAATGCGTCGAGGTAGATTTTTTTAAGGAGACGAAGTACCGTGGATACAGTATTTGGATTTCTGTTTGAATTTCTCGGTCAGTTTTTTGGCTCACTGTGGTCAATTATAACAGGCTTGTTTACAGGAATAGGAGAGGCTTTTAATTTTCCCGCCTATGTCAACATAATAAACGGCTATACCACTGAGCTCGGAGGACTTGCCTGGGGTATTGCGATTCTTGCAATAGTTCTTCTTGCAGCGGTGCTTGCGCTTATTGTATGGCTTATTATCGTCGCCGTAAAAAAGTTTATCCGTTCTCATCGCAGAAGAAAAGATACGGAATCTCTTGTTAAAGAGGTTCAGGCGCTCAATAAGGAGGTTATGAGACTTAACCTTGAAAAGGATAAAATTCTTTCGATGAAAGTTTCTCAGATAGGTCTTAATCCCAACGAGATTGCCGAGCTTACCGGCGAAGAAATCGAATCTCTCAACAACGGCGAAGAAGATCCCGAGGCTAACGGCTCGCGCTTCTACAAGCTTACCGAGATCGACGATCTCTGGTCGGAGTATGTTCCGCCTATCTATGACAATACAATTACATTGCCTGAGTTCTGCGACCGCTTCCGCTTGTTTGCCTGCTCACAGCTCGGTCTGTATTACGACATCAAGATAATTCGTCTTTTCGTTGCGGCTTTTGCTTCAACACGACTGATTATTCTTCAAGGTATTTCAGGTACAGGTAAAACTTCACTTCCGTATGCGTTCGGAAAATTTGTTAATAATCCCGCGGTTATTGCTTCAGTACAGCCGTCTTGGCGTGACCGAAGCGAGCTGTTCGGATATTTCAATGAATTTACAAAGAAATACAACGAAACCGAGCTTCTGCGCGCTATGTACGAGGCTTCTTACAACGAGAATGTTTACACGGTAATCCTCGATGAAATGAACATCGCACGTGTTGAGTACTACTTTGCGGAGATGCTCTCAATCCTTGAAATGCCGTCGAGGGATGAATGGGTTGTTGATATTGTTCCAAACTCTTGGTCAAACGATCCTAAGCATATCATAAACGGTCAGATCAAGATTCCGCCGAATATGTGGTATGTCGGAACAGCAAACAACGATGACTCTACTTTTGCAATCACAGATAAGGTATATGACCGTGCAATGCCTATTGAAATCAACACAAAGGGCGTTGCGTTTGAGGCTCCGCTTACAGACTCGATCTACATAAACTACAAACATTTTGAAGATCTCTTAAACGAGGCAAAGGCAAATAATGTTGTGACAAACGAGAGCATCAAGAAAATACTGTTGCTTGACGACTATGTTATTGAACATTTCCGCATAGCTTTCGGTAACCGTATCGTAAAACAGCTTCGTGATTTTGTTCCGGCGTATGTCGGATGCGGCGGCACAGAGATTGACGGTCTTGACTATGTACTTGCAAGAAAGGTGTTCAGAAAGTTTGAATCTCTTAACCTTTCGTATATCAGAGATGAAATAGACGGTCTTTGTGCTTATATTGACGAGCTTTTCGGCGAAGAAAATATGAATGAATGCAAGGATTATCTGCGTATGCTCAAAAAGCTTGTATAATTAGGCAAAATAAGGGCGAACTTTGTTCGCCCTTTAGTCAGTATTTGATTTGTATCGGTGAAGGAGTAGCAGCTTATGGCTGATTTCGGAAAATATTACAGAGCTTATATGTATATGCAGGAGCTTCTGAAAAGTGACTTTACATACAATTACATAAATGAAAGCTTAAAAGACGCTGATAAGGGCGAGGATACCCTCGAGGGCAAGACTAACGAAAAAGTCATTGATATGGACTGGGTTGAGGCCATTGAGGAGACGCTTCCGTATATACAAAAAGCCATTGATGAGCAGAGGCGTTTTATCAAACAGGTTGAAAATGTTGTGCGCATCGAGCTTGCAAAAAAGGTAGGTCCGGATTCGGTAAAGCATCTTTCTCAGCATACCAACTTCATCGCAAAGGTAGAGGACGGTATGGTTACTCCGAACAAGATTTTGACTGTTGAGCGCGAGGAGAGCTTTGCGATTTACGAAAACCGTGTGCTTATGACATTGATACGCAAGGCGCTTCGTTTTGTTGACGATAAATATTCAAAAATGAAGGATGTGCCCAACGACAGCTATAATAATATTCAAGTAAAAAGACAGCTTCAGTTTCACGAGAAAAAAGTTGATTTTATTATAAACTATGTCAATGAATCTCACGAAACACTTGCCGATGACTTAGATGTTCTTGATGTTTCACAGCTTTCGGACTTTGACAGAATAAGAAGAATAAGAACGACGCTCAACGAGTTTTTAAACACTCAGCTAATGCGTGAGATCGCAAAAGAGCCTGAGGTTCATCCGCCTATAACGCAGACTAACCTGCTTAAAAAGAATCCCAACTTTAAAAAAGCCATGGATTTATGGAATTTCCTCGACAGCTACAAGCGCAAGGGCTTTGAGATAGTCGGAGAGACATATCAGGGCAAAATGACGGAAGATGTACAGCAGGACATATATTTTGCTATGGGATTTGAGCATTTTATAATGTCAATAGCCACTAATAAGGGATTGCGCAATATTCTTCAGCAAAAGTATGAAGAAGAAAACGAAAGGATAGCGGAGGAACAGGCAAAGCCGGAAAAAACCCGTGAGTCTGTTATGAAAGCGCAGATAGACGCTGTAAGGAAAGAAGAAATGGAAATCCGTCTGCGTGAAATCCGCGAAAGAGAGAAGAAAATTCTTGATCTCAATAACGAGATAAAGAATCTAAAGGTAACTCTCGAACAGAAGGAACAGCAGATTATGACCCTGAAGGGACAGGTTTCGGCGCTTCAGGATCAGATAGAGGAACTAAAGAGAGAGCTGAAAGAAACAAAGCTCAAGCTTCTTGAGGCAGAAAACGAAATAAAAGCGCTCAAAGAAGAAAATCAAGCCCTCAAGGCTGAAATCGAAGAGCTTAACAAAACTATTGATTCCTTAAACAAGGAAATAAAAAGGCTCAATGAGCAGATAATCGTCCTTAACGACCGTATTCAGGTGCTTATGCAGGAAAATGCCAGGATGCAGTCTAAGATAAAAGAGCAGGAAGAGGTAATTGAGGAGCAAAACGCAAAAATTGAGCAGCTCGAAGCACAGGTAGCAGAGCAGCTTGCAAAAATTGCAGCTCTTAATGATAATCTTGCAAAATGTGAATCGGAAATTGAGGAAAACCATAAAAAGATTACTTATCTTACCGATAAGACCGAATCGCTTACAAATATCCTTAATCTTGAGAGAAAGACGAATCAGGAGCGCATTGCGAAGATGAATGCCGATTTCGAGGAAAAAACAAGGGCGGCAAAAGAAGCGCATGACGCCGAGGTGAAATCTCTCAAACAGGATATTGACGAAGCAAATACGGCTCACGCAAAGCATATAGCGGAACTTAATGAGGAATTTGCCGACAAAGCAAATTTGGCAGAGCAAAGGCGCATAAGAGAGCTTGCGTTAAAGCAGACGGAGCATGAAAAGCAAATTGAGCAGATAAAGCAGGCTAATACAAATGCTGCAGCGGCCGTTGACGCAAAGCACGCTTCTGAAATCAGAAAGGTGCAAAAGTCAGTTGACAAGCGTGTAGACGCAGCCAAAAAAGCGGCCGAAAAGCAGTATATGTCGATGATTAAGCAGCTAAAGGCACAGCATGCTAAGGAGCTTGCCGAAGCAAAGCGCAAGGCAAGGGAAGAAGTAAGGCTTGCTAAGCAAAAATCAAAAAAAGAAATCAGGCTCGTAAAAGAAAAGGCAAGAAAAAATATGTTTACGCAGGAAGAGCTTGACGAGATAAATTAATTTTGTTTTCAGAAAGGCAAACTGATGGAAAATAACACAGCGCCCAGCAGACACACGGGCAGAATGATTACGAAAAATTTAATAATTCTGCTTGTGCTTGCCGTTGTGGCTTTCTTGGCGATTTGGGCGTGGTTTACAAGCAGACAGACGGTGCAGGCAGGGGGAATAAACATTGAATGTAATGCCCCGGACGGGGTTGAAATTGCTGTTGTTGCTCCCGGCGAAACGCCTGAGGAGGCTGATTATAAGGACGGCGGAATAATAATTAAAGATCAGCAGTTTCTTGAAGATTTTTCGCTGTCAGAGGTAACATCAGACGGCATTAATTTTTACAAGCCTGCGCTTGTTCAGTCAAACGGAACAGCCAGCCCGGATCTTGACGCCGACTGGGATGTTGCCGTTGCAAATGAAAATTATTTGAGTTTTGACCTTTATATCCGTTCAAAATCAAGTCAGATAGTTTCGCTTTCGACAAAGTCAAAATTTTCCCCGCTTTCGTCTGTGCTTACAGGCGCAAACTGCGGAAACAAAAGTGAATACGGTGACTTTTCAAAGGACTGCATTGTCGGGGCTTCAAGATTTTCCGTTGTTAATAGTGACAGCACCGCAAGGGAGCTGCTTTGGATTCCTCGTCCCGATCTGTATTTCAGCTCGGAGGGTACTCCGTCTGTTACTGAGAATGTAACGGCGGATCAGTACGACGGAATAACATATAATCATTACTATTACGAGGTTAACGGTTCACAGAAAACCCTGAAAACCCTGGACAGCAGCCTTGTTACAACATCGGCGCTTATCGGTTCGGAGTATGTTCTCCCCAAAAAATCCGAAATTGCACGGCTCAGTATCAGAGGCGACGACGGTTACTACACAAACCATGTTACGTGCAATATGTGGATTGAGGGTGAGGATACCGAGGACAGACTTGCTCTTGTAAAGGGTCAGTTCAAAATTGTTCTTGATTTAACTATAAAATAAAGTATAATTAAATTGAGATTGTACGGAAAGGAGATGAGAGCGTGAAAATTGAAAATCCTTTTGGTTTTCTTACGGAAGCTCTTTCGCACAGAAGAATAGGCGACAAAAAAAAGCTTGCGGCTTCATATCTCTCAATCTTCCTTGCTTTTTTACTTTTGGTTACTTCAACTCTGGCGTGGTTTACCGTAAATGACACCGCAGATGTATCTTCCGATACTTTTACGATGGAATCGGTTTCAGGCCTAAGAGTTAATGACGGTGAGGATTTGAAAAATCACATTTCCATTGAAAATCTTATGCTTGCCGAAGCTTCAAGCGTTGACGGAAGAAATATGTACTTCCCGACAACGGGCACATTTACGGGCAACACTTCGGAAATGGTGTTCAGAGAGGGCAATGCCGGAGATAAAAACGAAAATTACTGCTATGAGGAATTTAATTTAAAAGGTGACTCTGGCGTTACATATGTATATATAAAAAGTTACTCTGTTACTGTTGACCGCAAGCAGGGGGATCAGACGGTATCGGAGGTTTTTGACGGTTCTACAAAAATCACCTACGACAGCAGCGGTGTTCCGATTGCCCAGGAAAAGCACGCAGAATGTCCCGTGAGAATTTCTTTTATCGGCGACAGCTCGCAAACTCCTATTGTGCTTGACCCGTCTGCTCTTATCAACAATTACGCAACCGACTACAATGCTGTTGCCACGATTGATGAAAACGGAAAGGCATCAACATTGAAGTCTGAGGCTTCTTCGTTTTCCGACTACTATTATGCAACAGGCAAGCCCATATTCACGTTGGTCGGTTCTCAGCCTCTGACGGTTGCTATGGTTGTATGGCTTGAGGGCACAAGCGAAGCCTGCGACCAGTACGCAGGGCAGAATATTTCAATAGATATTGAGCTTGAGAGTAACTGGACAAATATGGATTATATCACATTTGTCGATGATACCCTGCCCGATAATGACGGCGGAACATCGCATTGGGTAAACAGCGCAAATGACTGCTTTGTTGTTATGAGTTATAAGGATATTAACGCCGACGGAGCTACAAAGTCGGTAGTTATGAAGCAGGAGGATACATACGAGTGGATGGCTCCTATCCCCGATAATATAATAACCGACATATCTTTTTACAGATACAGCCTCAACGAGGAAATCATTTATAACGCTTGGCACACTTTTGAGGGTGTGGACGATCAGCTCAACAAGACATCGAGTAACTGGGCTTTGCAGGAGGTCGGTCCCGATAAGCTTCAGGAATACCGTACAAGCGACGGTACTTCAAGCGGTGAGATAGAGAGGGTTTACACAGCCCGAAGGGGTAACGGCTACGGTATGGTAGCCGAGGATGATGAAAATTTGCAGAGAAAACGACTTTCTCCGTGTATCGGATATTGGGGAACACCGCAAGGTTCTCAAGAAACTACTGTTGCTACAACATCGCCGGACGGTGAAACAACTCCGACAGGTTCCGGAACTCCGGATGGTTGGGTTACAATAACTGTTTCTCTCGGACAGATTAGACCTTGGGTACAGGGAAATCTCGAAAATGACGGTTATGAGCTGTATGTTGAGTTCAGCGACGGTAACCTTGTAAAAATGGAAAGAAAAAATATCGACTATTATGAAAACAGTGCGGTGACGGCAAAGCTTAACACTACGCTGAAGTGCTTTACTCTTAAAAGTGCGTCGGATACAAAGTATCTGTCGCTTGAGTCCCCGGAATTGATTACAAGCAACAGAAATATGTCGTTCCAGATGACAAACGATGATACTGTTATAAGAACAGGATAAAAAGGAGGTGTCACGGTGAGAAATAAATTATTGCAGATAAGGCAGGCCGTAAAAAAGAATACTAAGTCCCGCTATGGCTTTTTGCTGTCCGCCGTGGCGCTTATTGAGGTAATTATGATATTGGTCGTTTCTACATTTGCATGGGTTGAAACGATTTCATCAATCAAAATCAGCAACACGCTGGGAAATATCAAGACATATGTTTACACAAACGCCGAGGTGGGTACCGGCACAGGCTATTCGGGACAGCCTATTAACCTTTCCGATTACTTTTTAGCGTCGGGAAATATCCACCTTTCTTCTGCGTCAAGCGCAAACGGCGAGGATTTTTATTTCCCTCAGGTAGCTAACGCAAATGCCTCAAGCAATCTGTACAGAAAAGGCTCAATAAACGATAAGAACACAAATTATATCAGCTTTTCATTCAGGGTTCAGGCAAAGGGCACGAGCGCAAACTTTTATTTTGACAAGGTGCCTACCTTTAAGATTGGGGACACGGTTGTTGATGACAATACCGTAAGGCTTGCCGTTTCTTCATACGACGAGGAAACCAACACGAAGGACGCAACCAGGGTCTACTCATATAACGCGTTAGACAGCGAGTATGTGGTGGGCGATGTAGACGGTAGTTCTGTTGCGACAACGAAAATATACGCTTTTGAGGATTATGACAATAAAAACGACAGCGAAGAAAACATCCTGTTTTCTGTCGATAAAGACAAGTCAAAGATAGTCACTCTTACGCTTTGGCTTCAGGATCCCGAAAAAACCTCAGATTTTGCGGGAAAATCCGTAACGGCGGATGATTTTAAGATTGTAACGAGTGTAAAATATACTACTATCAATTTTATAGACAGAACGTCTGCCCACAACAGCGCGGATGCAACAAAACCGACATGGAACTGGGTAGGCAACGACAGCGCAAATCTTTGGATTTGTACGGCTTCGGGAGAAGTGTTTAAAATGAATAAGGTTGAAAACAGCGATCCCGATTCCGCAGATGCGCCTAAATGGACGGTGACTGTCCCCACAGACAGTCTGGGTGACACAAACGGCGATTTTTATTTTTACAGAACCGATGATGTTGTGACGAGTCCTCTGCCGAATAGCTATTGGAATTTCTGGAAAACAAAGCTTTCGCAAGCGGGTACGGCGACCGTGCCGACATATACCGCATACGGCAATACAAAGCCGGGTTCAAGCGAGGGCTACGGAACATGGGACGATGTGGCCGAAATCAAGGTGCTCGGCGATGATGCTGAGGATATTTTGAAAACACCTGCCGACGGGGAAAATCCGCAGGCGCTTACTTTGCAGACAGACAACGGAACATCCGTGCCGATGAACTGGAACAGGAATTTCTGGAGAGCCTACATACCCAACGATTCTGATTCAAAAAATTTGAAACTCACATTTTCAAACGGTTCGCAAAATTACAGCATAGACGCGGTAAACCGTGATTTAACCGAGAATGCTTCAACATTCCGTGTAACATCGGCTACCACGGGTTACTGGGAGCCGCCTGCAATTATTAAGGCGGTAGTACCGCAGGAGTATGCCTCTATGGGTAAGGTAGAGGTCAGCGGCGGACCCGTAGGTGCGACAACCGTTAAGGTAACAAAGGGAACGACCGTTAAGTTTACGGCAGCACCTGTATCGGACGGATACGTTTTTGAGGGGTGGTATTCTGACCCCGATTGCACTAAGCTTGTACAGAAAACAAGCGAATTCAGTTTTACACCGCCCGAAAAGGATAAAACATACACATACTACGCAAAATTTCAGTATAACGTGCGCCTTACCGCAAAAACCGACGGGGTAGAGGGTGACTCTGCGGGCGGTCAGGTTCAGATTAACGACGACGGTACACCCGGCGCTAAGGTAAGCCTGCCTGTTTTGAAGGGCGGCTCGGTAAAGCTTATAGCCCTGCCTAATACGGAAGATTACGAGTTTATGGGCTGGTATGATACTAACAATGAGTTGGTTTATGACAGTACACAAACCACCGTGAGTATAACAAATTTACAAAAACCAATAAACCTTTTTGCGGTATATAATGTTAAAAAATTTGTGCTTGAGGCTTACGCTTCAACGGATGCGATAAAGGAAAACGACAAGGGTGGTACTGTAAAATTTGATTCGCAGACATCCTCAGGCGCATACGCAAGGGTTAAGGTTGCTTTCACGGGTGAGGCAACGTTCATGGCTTTTGTAAACGATATTGACGGCTATGAATTTGCCGGTTGGTACAGCGACGAGGCATGCACAAACCTTGTTACAAAGGAACTTACATACAAGGCGGATAAAAACACGAAGTACAAGACGATGTATGCGAAATTCGTGTTGAAAAAGTATGACGCACAGGCTGATGTCATCACAAATTTTGACGAAAACAATAAGTCGGGCGGTACTGTTCAGATTTCTGCCGACGGAGTTACCACTCCGGCCGGTTCAAGCGCCTCAACAAAGGTTACTCACGGAACATCAGCAAAGTTTACTGCCAACGCAAACGACGGATACAGCTTTGCAGGCTGGTACAGCAGTGCAAGCGGCGGCGAGCTTTTAAGTGAGAACGAGGTTTATACCGCTGACGGCGTTGCAGGCGATATAAAGGTGTATGCAATGTTTAAACAAGTGTTCACCGTTTCGCTTGCCTCAAAAACCGATGGGGAAATAAGCGGAGTCGGCGGCTCTGTTAAGGCCGGTTCAGGTGCTGAGGGCGCAATGTCTTCTGTAAGCGTTAACTACGGCGACAGCGTTATTGTTACCGCAACTCCAGCGGACATAAGTTACAGCTTTATAAAGTGGACTGATGCTGAGGGCA
This sequence comes from uncultured Ruminococcus sp., assembly GCA_944415425.1. GTDB lineage: Bacteria > Bacillota > Clostridia > Oscillospirales > Acutalibacteraceae > Ruminococcoides. Next base: position 38,982 of record CALYBP010000005.1, read on the forward strand.
CATCTTTCGGTGCGGAGCAGGAAATTACTCTTTCAAATGTGAAAAACGACATTTCGCTTTATGCCGAATTTGTTAAAAAGACATTTACAATAGAGGCCTATGCTGTTTCCGAGGGCAACCAAGGCGGCGAGGGCGGCTCTGTTTCATTTGGTACAGAGGCTCAGTCAGGTGCATATGTAAGCGTTGTAGTTGACTACAACGGAAATGTAACATTCGGTGCATTTGTAAATGCAGACGACGGATATGAATTTAAGGGCTGGCATGAAAAAGCCGATTGTTCTGACCCCGCGATAAGCACCAATACTCAGTACACTCTCGAAAATATTACCGAAAACAAGACGCTTTATGCTGAATTTAGGCTAAAGAGATATACCGTAACGGCGGTTGCCGTGAAAGATAACGGCAAAGACGCTGGTACGGTGGCAGAAATCCGTGACGGTGCGGAGGTGCAGTCAGGCTCTACTATCAATATAAGTGATGTTGCTCATAACAGTACGGTAACGCTTTTGGCTAAGCCTGAGAGGGGAGCGACATTTGACGGATGGTATGACGCCGAAACAGGCGGAAATCGTCTTGACGACCCTGCGTCTGAAACTCTTACGATAACAGTTACCGACAATATGACGGTTTACGCGAGATTCACGGCATCGGATGATATTTATACAACAATTTACTTTGCCGAGCGTTCCAGATTTTCGTCTTACTACGCGTATGTTTATGACAACGATACAGGAACAGAGCTTGCCAAAAACTGGCCCGGCACGATGCTTGACAAAGACGCGGTAACAGGATATTACAAATACACATTCTCAACGACATACAACGGTAAATTCCGTGTTATTGTAAACAACGGAAGCGGCGGTGAAGGTAATCAGTATCCGTTAGACGAAGGACTTGAAGGAGAGTACGGAAAAACTTATTTGTTCTCGGGAACCGAAATGACGGAGTACAATCCTGTAAGCATAACTCTAAATGCTGTTTCGGTCAATGCATCGGGAGTTGCACAGTCAAACGGATTTACAGGCGGCTCAATTACGGTTGACGGTAAATCATACACTTCTGCTAATACTTTTGCGGTTAATAAAGGGGCATCGTTCTCCGCGACCGCAACCGCAAGCGGAAACTATGAGTTTGCAGGCTGGTATGACAATGCTGAGTGTGTAGGAGAGCCTGTCAGCACATCCTCAACTCTTTCATTTACAGCAGAGGAAGAAAAGGTGTTTTACGCTAAGTTTGCAGAACAGGAACCTAAAAACATTGTTTATCTCAAGCCTAATGCAAACTGGTTATCAGGCGGTGCTCGCTTTGCAATTTACGTATACGGCGACGGCGGTGATACTTGGGCAAGCATGACGGACTTGGGCAACGGATATTATTCCGCACAAATCCCTGAGGGAAGCTGGAACGGCATTATCTTCGTCCGCATGAATTCAAGTACAACCGATAATAACTGGGCTAATAAGTGGGATCAGACAAAAGACCTTAACATTCCCACTGATAGCAATAACTGTTATACGGTTGCAGAGGGAGCTTGGGATAAAGGCGACGGAAGCTGGGGAGCATATCCGAATTAATGTACGGTTTTGCTTGTTTTGCAAGAATTGCAGATTTTTTAATAATTTATATAATCAGTAATGAAAATGGGAGGTGACAACCGTGAAAAAATCAAAGCTTGTTTTAGTTTCCGCGCTTGCGCTTGCGCTGTGCTTTTTATGCTTTACTACCGTGACTTTTTCATGGTTTAACCGCCCCCAGACTCAAAAGGGCGATTCGCTCGGCTGGGATATAGATTATGAGATTTCTGTCGGCAGCGGAGTGAGTATGGTCACCTACGAGTCAACAGACGGCGGAGTAAACTATAATGAGGACTCCCCCGTTACAGAGTTTTCAAACTCAGCTGGAATTGCCCCGGGAGAGCGCAAATGGTACAGAACCGATATAATAAATAACGGCGCTTCTGCACAAAGTGTTTCGCTCTATCTTTCAAAGCTTTCTTTGACGCCTGATGCTGAAGGCAGCTTTTACCTAGGAGTGAACGCCCCGCTGAAAACATATAAAAATTATTTTGATGAGGGTTCGTTTGTAACGGCAAGTGAAAAAGCGGCAAGAAGTACAATGAGGGTTTACTTTCAGCCAAAGAGCGGCAGTATGTCGCAGCCCGATAACAACTGGATAAATAGAAATTATTATGTTTGCTACGGCGTGGACAGCGCTCCGAGTAACTATCTTGCACTTTCCCAGACTCCGACAAGCGGAACATACTATGCGGATATTCCGGCGAATGCAACCCAGCTGTTCTTCTCTGTTCAAGACTGGAAGCATTCTTACCAAAGGACTCAAACATTTACCGATTTAAAGTCGGACGGTCAGTCGGATGTCAGCTCGCTTGTGTTTTACCTTGACGGAACATATGATAAAACATACGACAACGCATGGGCGCAGAAGGTGAAAGTCACAGAGGGCGCAAATGTTGTAAATTATTACAATAGCATTACCCTGCCTGCGGAAGAATCCTTTGACGCTTCACTTGTGGCAGGGACGGATTACATAGGTAATTCTATAACCTATACCTCGGAAAATAACAGTATATTTACCGTCGATTCAGCTTCGGGAACAATAAGTGCCAAAACTCAGGGAGAGGCTAAGCTGATAACGGAGGTAAAGGGAACATTCAATGATACCGTAAGAGTTGAAACGACCGTAAAGGTCGGCAAGGCGGTTTCAAAAGCAGTAACGGCCGATGTGCCGATAGTTACAAATTTGAGGGTGGATGGTCTCAATGAAGACGGTGAACCCACGGTTGAATCAATTTATTGGTTCATAAAGAACGATTCCGATTCGGGAACGCTCATTTATAATGTAGAGGATATTTACCTTACTTTGTAAGACGAAATTTAAAATGATAACGCTAAAGGGTTGTTTTTACAGCCCTTTTTTGTTATATTAAATTTTAAGGATAGCAGAGCTCGTCATTGTGCGGTTTGCACAGGACAATTTTAGAACAAAACGGTGGCTAGTATGGAAAAGAATAAAATTCTAAAGGCAGTAAATATAGCAAAAAATGTTATTTGCTGGGCGATTGTCGCAATACTTGTGCTTTCGCTCGCAGTATTTTTTATTTCAAAAATCAACGGCACAGCGCCGTCGGTTTTCGGATACTCGATATACAGGGTAACAAGCGGCAGTATGGAGCCTGAGCTTATGGTAGGAGATGTGATACTGGATAAATCCGATGTAGACATAGAAAGCATCAGCGAAGGCGATGTAATAACATTTATAAGCGATGAATTGGGGGGCATAGTGGTTACGCACGAGGTCGTAAAAGCGCCTTATGAGGAAAACGGGGTGCTGATGATTCAGACTAAGGGCGTTGCAAACGATACGGCGGACGCGCCTATAAGTACTGACAAGGTGTGCGGAATAATGGTGTGTAAAATACCATTTCTCAATACGGTTTACAATATATTTTTGTCCCCGTGGGGATTGCTTATTATTATCGGCCTTGTCATATTGATATTTTTTGACGAGGTAATAGCTATTGCAAGGATAGTGACCAATAATACAAAAACTAAAAATGACGCCGAAGATATTAACGATATTATTGCGAGGATACAGTCACAGAGTTGTGATGATGAGAGAAATGAAAGAAAAAACAGCAGTGAGTCGGAAGAGCAAAGTGCAATGGAGGTTAAAAGTGGAGAAAAAAGTAGCTCGGAAGAAAAATGACGCAGAAAAAATATCGGATATATACCGCAGAATTTACGACGCAGTACTTTCAATCCCGTATGGGCGTGTAGCAACATACGGACAAATAGCGGAAATGGCGGGAAACAGGTATTACGCAAGGGCGGTTGGAAATGCTCTGCACAGAAATCCCGCACCTGATATAATCCCGTGCTACCGTGTGGTAAACGCAAAAGGATTTCTTTCAAAAAGCTTTGCTTTCGGCGGGATAGAGGAACAGCAAAGACTGCTTGAATCAGAAGGTATAGAGGTCTCACACGGAAGAGTCGATCTTAAAAAATACGGCGTTGCAGAGAAATTTAATCCGAGTAAGATAATTTGTGAATGATTGATATGCCTCGGATTGACGGCAAAATATAATTTTACGGGTAAAACCGCATAGAATTTACAGAACAAGTTAAAACGTTATAAAACAGCAAAATATTTATGCCGCAATAAAGAAATATGACATGAATTAACAAATGGAATATATTGCAAAATATTTTGAAAAATTGCCTATATTAATCAAAATATCACAAAAAATGCATAATTAGTCTTTTTATATTGCTAATTGAATAAATATTTTTAAAAATATGTTTACAGTTTTGCCTAAATATACCTTTTATTTTTTATAAAAATATGTTATAATGCTATTATACGTAATTAAAACAGTTATAATATTAGAAGGAGTGATTTTATGAATTATATTTACGGTGACTATTCGACCAATACTCCGGAGATAGATTTTCTTGCTAAGAAGATGGCGGCTAATTCTGTGATTGATCCGACTCTGTATACAAAATATGATGTTAAACGAGGACTCAGAGACCTTGACGGTAAAGGTGTACTTACAGGTCTGACTGATATTTCTACTATCAATCAGAACAAACTTGTGGACGGAAAGCTTGTTCCCTGCGACGGTGAGCTTTATTACCGCGGATATAACGTTAATGATATTATAAGCGGTATAAACAAGGATGACCGATTCGGCTTTGAGGAAACGGTTTATTTGCTTTTGTTTGGAGAGATGCCAAACGAGAAAGAGCTTGAGGATTTTAAACAGCTTCTTGTACAGTACAGAACGCTGCCACAGAATTTTGTGCGTGACGTAATTTTAAAAGCCCCGAGTGAAGATATGATGAACTCCATAGCAAGAAGTGTTCTTACTCTTTTTTGCTATGACAAAAATCCGAACGACACATCAATCAACAATGTTTTAAGGCAGTGTATTCAGCTTATATCAGTGTTCCCGCTTTTGTCGGTTTACGGTTACCATGCGTATAATCACTATCTGCGTGACAAGAGCCTTTATATTCACCGTGCAGACCCGTCAATGTCAACGGCAGAGGTTATACTTTCGTTGCTTCGTCCCGACAGAAAATATACTCCTCTTGAAGCAAAGGTTCTGGATATGGCGCTTATTCTCCATATGGAGCACGGCGGCGGCAACAACTCTACATTTACAACCCATGTAGTAACCTCATCGGGAACGGATACCTATTCTACCGTTGCGGCAGCTCTTGCGTCCCTGAAGGGCCCCAAACACGGCGGCGCCAATGTAAAGGTTTACGAAATGTTTGAGGACATGAAAAAGTATGTTACGGACTGGAACGACGACGAGGCCATTTCAAATTATCTTGAAAAAATCCTTGACAAACAGGCGTTTGACGGCAAGGGGCTTATTTACGGTATGGGTCACGCAGTTTACACGATTTCTGACCCGAGACAGAAAATCCTTAAAGGCTCTGTGCAGAAGCTTGCGCTTGCTGAGGGATATGAGGACGAATTTAATCTTTATGAAAAGGTTGAGCGTCTTGCGCCTGAGGTAATCGGTAAGAAGCGTAAAATCTACAAGGGCGTAGCTTCAAATGTTGATTTTTACAGCGGCTTGCTTTACAGCATGCTTAAAATTCCGTGCGAGCTTTATACGCCATTGTTCGCTACTGCTCGTATTGCCGGCTGGAGCGCCCACAGACTTGAGGAGCTTGTAAACGCAGGTAAAATTATCAGACCCGCATATATGAGTATTTCTCAGAAAAAGCAGTATATTGACCTTAGTGACAGATAAATATACGGAAACACACATACTCCTGTTTTGAAAAAGCAGGAGGCGCTGTTTTACAAAACAAAATATGAAATTAAGTAGATGAGTTTGATGTATAGTCAGACTCATTTATTGTTTTTTGAAACGCGTGAGCTTTTGAGATGAACTGATATATTTATAAAATGCAAAGAGAAAAAACGGCAAATTTTACACAGGCTGAAACAAAAAACTTACAATAAAACGGTTTGTTTATTTCCAAAGCAGAATTATAAACAACGGTAAAAATATTATAATGAGATGATATGAGTTTTGGATGAATACTTGATGTATTTGCGTCCATTGGAACAAAACTTCGATGATACGGAGGCAGCGGTTTGAGATTAGGACTTGATATTGGCTCAACAACTATAAAATGCGTTGTGCTTGATGACAAAAATAATTTGATATACAGTACATATGAACGCCATTTTTCGCAGATAACCGAAAAAATTGCCGAAATACTCGGCAAAGTGCGTGAAGAAATTCCGGCGGTTGAAAATGCGTATGTTGCCATGTCCGGTTCTGCCGGAATGGGAGTTGCGCAGGATTGCTCCATTGATTTTGTTCAGGAGGTTTACGCAACAAGAATTGCCGCAAACACATTTTTGCCCGGTACCGATGTTGTTATAGAGCTCGGAGGCGAAGACGCCAAAATTCTCTTCCTTACAAACGGCCTTGAGGTAAGAATGAACGGAACCTGTGCAGGCGGTACGGGTGCGTTTATCGACCAGATGGCAACTTTGCTTGACGAAAAGCTTGAGGATTTAGACGAGCTTGCAAAGCAGCACGAAAAAACTTATACGATAGCTTCACGCTGCGGAGTGTTTGCAAAGTCCGATATTCAGCCCCTTTTAAACGAGGGCGCGAGAAAAAGCGATATTGCCGAAAGTATTTTCAATGCCGTTGTTAATCAGACTGTTGCAGGCCTTGCGCAGGGACGAGAAATTGAGGGTCAGGTTGTGTATCTCGGAGGTCCGCTGACCTTTATGAGCGAGCTCAGAAATTGCTTTGACAGAACGCTTGGGACAAAGGGTATATGTCCTGAGAATTCGCTGTACTATGTTGCCTGCGGGGCTGCATTGTGCGCCGAGACTACAATTGATTTTGACAGGGTCATAAAAGATGTAAAAAATTACAGAGGCTCGGGCAATTTTGCTTTTAATCCTCCGCTTTTTGAAAGCGAGGAGGAATACAAGGCTTTTACAGAAAGACACAAAAGAGCCGAGGTAAAGCAAAAGGAGCTAAAGGGATATAAAGGAAAGGCATATGTCGGAATGGACGCCGGCTCTACAACGGTGAAGGGCGTCGTGCTAAACGAAGACGGAGAGCTGCTTTATTCAAAATATGTTCCGTCAAAGGGGAATCCCGTAGAAATTATTAAGTCTTTCTTGGAAGAGGTATATACGATTAATCCCGAAATCAATGTAGCATCGTCGGCGGTCACGGGTTATGGAGAGGAAATAATTAAAAATGCTTTCGGCGTTGATTACGGAATAGTTGAAACCATTGCGCATTTTACTGCCGCTAAGTATTTTATGCCCGATGTTGAGTTTATTATCGACATCGGAGGGCAGGATATTAAGTGCTTTAAGATTCATAACGGTGCGATTGATAACATATTTCTTAACGAGGCTTGCTCGTCGGGCTGCGGCAGCTTTTTGCAGACATTTGCGAATGCTCTCGGCTATGAAATTAAGGAATTCGCAAAGCTCGGTTTGTTTGCGAAGCGACCGGTTGATCTCGGTTCACGCTGTACCGTGTTTATGAATTCGAGTGTAAAACAGGCTCAAAAGGACGGTGCGACAATAGAGGATATATCCGCGGGACTTTCTTTGAGCGTTGTAAAAAATGCGCTTTACAAGGTTATCCGTGCGTCAAGTCCTGAAGAACTGGGCAAAAAGGTTGTTGTTCAGGGCGGAACATTCCTCAACGACGCAGTTTTGCGAGCATTTGAGATGGAAATGGGCGTTGAGGTTGTAAGACCTAATATCGCAGGACTTATGGGCGCTTACGGTGCGGCGCTGTATGCCAAAAACAAGTCAAGGGGCAAGGTGCAAAGCACACTTTCGGATATGAGTGAGCTTAAAAACTTTGTTCACGAAATAAAGGTAGCAAACTGCGGACTTTGCAATAACAACTGCCGTCTTACAATAAATACATTCGGAGGCGGAAGAAAGTTTATTGCGGGCAACAGGTGCGAGAGACCGATTACAAAGCGCAGTACGTCAAATGACCTTAATATATATCAGTATAAACTTAAACTTTTGGATTCATACAAGCCGGTTGAGGGACTTCGCGGCAAACTCGGAATACCGATGGGGCTTAATATGTTTGAGCTTTACCCGTTTTGGTACAGATTTTTAACCGAGCTTAAATTTGAGGTGTTTAAGTCGCCGTATTCAAGCAGAGCTCTCTATCAGAGAGGTCAGCAGACGATTCCGAGCGACACCGTCTGTTTCCCCGCTAAGCTTATGCACGGTCACGTTCAAACGCTTATTGACCAGGGAGCGGAGACAATATTTTATCCCTGCCTTTCTTATAATTTTGACGAGCATCTCGGAGATAATCATTACAACTGCCCGGTAGTTGCGTATTACCCCGAAGTAATTAAAAATAATATGAAAGATATAAACAAGGTTCATTTCGTTAAGGAATATTTCGGCATTCACAGACCTAAGGATTTCCCTCAAAAAGCCTATGAGAAGCTTTCTCAGCACTTCCCCGATCTCACGCTCAATGAGGTAAGAATTGCGGCTAAAAAAGCATATGAGGAGCAGGCTGAGTACAGAAAAAAGGTTATTGAAAAGGGTAACGAGATAATTGAAACTGCCGAAAAAGAGGGTAAGAAGATTTTTGTTCTCGCAGGAAGACCGTATCATATTGACCCCGAAATCAACCACGGAATCGACAAGCTTATTTCAAGCTTTGATGTTGCAATAGTCAGCGAGGATGTTGTTTCTCCGAGAGTCGAAAAATTTACGACTCATGTTCTTAACCAGTGGACATATCATTCAAGACTTTATGCAGCGGCAAAATATGTTACAACACGCAAGGATATGGAGCTTGTACAGCTTGTGTCGTTCGGATGCGGCGTTGACGCAATAACAACTGACGAGGTAAGAGAAATTCTCGAAACCAACAATAAGATTTACACACAGATTAAGATAGACGAGATTACAAATCTCGGTGCGGTTAAAATCCGCATACGCAGTCTGCTTGCGGCAATAGATAATGATTAACGGAGAGAATTGAGTAAGCAGATATAAGTAAATTGCGACTGGAAGGGATTGTGTTATGGCAGAGTTAAAATATGACAAAAAAACAGGCCGTTTGCTGTTCACAAAACAGATGAAAAAAGAATATACGATTCTTATGCCTAATATGGCTCCGATTCACTTTAAAATTCTGCGTAATGTATTTACGCATTACGGCTACAAATCGGAGCTTCTTGACACAACAGGTCCCGAGATTGCACAGACAGGGCTGAAATACGTTCACAACGACACCTGCTATCCTGCCCTGCTTGTAATCGGACAGTTTATCCACGCGTTGCAAAGCGGAAAGTACGATGTGCATAAAACGGCGCTTATGATTACGCAGACAGGCGGCGGATGCCGTGCCTCAAACTACATTTTTCTTTTAAGAAAGGCTCTGAAAAAAGCCGGTTTTGAATTTGTCCCCGTAATATCACTTTCGTTCGGTATGGAGCATAACAGCGGATTTTCACTTACTATTCCGCTTATACGCAGGTTTGCGGCGGGTCTCGTTTACGGAGATCAGCTTATGCTTTTGTCAAACCAGACTAAGCCTTATGAGATAAACAAGGGCGAGAGCATGGCTCTTGTAGATGAATGGAGCGACAAAATTTCTCAGCTTCTCACAGAGGGAAAAGGGTATACTCTTGAGGAAATTGATGATAATCTGCGCAAAATAACAAAATCATTTTCAAAAATAGAGGTTAATAAGATCCCAAAAGTAAAAGTAGGTATTGTCGGGGAGATATATGTAAAATATTCAAAGATGGCAAATAACGGACTGGAGGATTTTTTGGCTGAACAGGGCTGTGAAGTTTGTGTACCGGGCATCATGGGTTTTGCCTCGTTTAAAATTGATAACAGACTTGAAGATATTAAGATGTTCGGCGGCAGCTCGATAAAGTATAAAGTATGCAAAATGCTGTTTAATTATATTACAAAGCTGGAGAGCCTTATGATTGACGCGGCAAAGGAATACGGTTTTGTGCCGCCGCATGAATACGCTCACACAAAAGAGCTTGTAAAGGGAGTAATTGGTTACGGCAGCAAAATGGGCGAGGGCTGGCTGCTTACGGCGGAGATGCTTGAGCTTGCGGAAACGGGCTATGAAAACATCGTGTGTACCCAGCCGTTCGGCTGTCTGCCCAATCACATAAACGGAAAGGGCGCTATAAGAAAGATTAAGGAAATTATGCCGAATGCAAACATAGTTACCATTGACTATGACCCGGGCGCACCTAAGGTCAATCAGGAAAACAGGATAAAGCTTATGCTTGCCGTAGGAAAAGAGGAACTTGAGAAGAAGCTGGCAAAACAAAAAGACGGCGAAAAAGAAGAGGATATTAAAAATAAGGAATAACTAAAGCAACACCTCCTTTATTTAAAGACAATAAGGGAGGTTTTGCAAAAAGGGGATAAAATCGTTTTATTAAACAATAGGGGGATTAAGATGAGCGGAAAAAAGCAAGGCGTAAGAAAAAAGCTGAATTTCAGCGCAGTATTTAATGTGCGTGAGATGAAAGCTCACAAGATTACGACCGCTGTATACTTTATAATCAGAACAATTCTTATAGCTATTATCGTATACGGTGCAATAAACGGAAACTGGGAAAATGTTATGACATGCACATTGTCGTTTTTGCTCCTGATGATTCCGTCATTTATTGAAAACAAGCTTAAAATTGACCTCCCCAATGTGATGGAAGTCATTATGATAGTATTTGTCTTCGCGGCGAATGTGCTCGGGGAACTGGGCGCGTTTTATGAAAAAATCCCGATATGGGACACCATGCTCCATACGCTTAATGGTTTTATATGCGCAGGAGTAGGATTTGGACTTATTGATATTTTAAACCGTAATGAGAAAATAAAAATGAATTTGTCACCGCTTTTTGTGTGTTTGTTTTCGTTCTGCTTCTCTATGACCGTGGGAACGGTATGGGAGTTTTTTGAATTTGCGATGGATATGCTTTTTTCAAAGGATATGCAGAAGGATACGGTCATATATACAATAAATTCCTACCTTTTATCGGGAGATGAAAATAAGGTAACCACAATAAAGGGAATTACCGACACGGTGGTAAACGGACAAAGTCTCGGAATAAACGGGTATCTTGATATTGGACTTATTGATACAATGAAAGATCTCATTGTTAATTTTGTGGGAGCTGTCGTGTTTAATATTGTCGGATTTTTCTATATAAAAAGCAGAGGTAAACATACAAAATTTGTCGAAAACTTTATACCCCACAGAAAATGACAGACCGTTCGGAGACGATTAATAAATTATTCTCCGCTGTTTGGTGGCTTTATAATAAATGCTGTGGCCACAAACAGAGTTGACAGAATTAAATATAATTTTTTAAAGAGTAGAGCGTATTTGGAAAAACCGTTATAATGGAATTTACTAAAACCGAAAACGGAGATCCGAATATGCTCTATTAATATTTACCGAAAAGCTCTTAAATTGCAGGATATTAATACAGATAATATCTAAGAATTTGATAATAAATCCATATTTGCCTTCAATAAAACGTAAACACATTAAGGTTTTTAAATGCAATGATTACGGATACAGAAACTTAAGTGTTTCCCAACAACATTTATATATTTTTTCTCATCAATTGCATAAACGGCGAAGGTTTTATTGGCTATCGCTTTTTCGTAAAAACTATTTCGCTTTTGGGTTATTCAACTATTGAAACAGAGCCTAAAAAGAAAAGCTGTTCTTTTCGAGATTACAGAAAGAACAGCAAAATAAATTTAATATGTATATTGAATTTTTTCAGCTTTTGAAGATTGATATTTTTTAGATTCATACCAAATAACGAACTCAGCTTCTATTCTTGACGTATTACCTAATCGTGTTTTGATAGCTTCTTGAATTTCTTTATATTGTGGAATAGTACTATCACCAATTGCTTCATATTCTAAATTGCTCCAAACAGGGAGATGATATTTACCCGAACGAGTTAATTTTCTTTTAGCCCTTTTATTATTTTCGATGTTGTCCCATATTTCTTTGTACCACGAAAAAAACCAATTTAAAATATAACTATCAAGAGCCATATGGCATGGTGCAAATCGGTCAATGTATTTATAAGCATCATCAAAGCAGTATAAATATTTGAATGTCATATTTACAATTTTCTGAGCTTTTCCGTAAGTAGAATTAATTGATTTTTTATTGGCTTCTGTTAAGAGCTTCGCAAATTCGTTTTTAAATAGTAGACAAGTATCATTATGCCATTTTTCAAAATCGTCAGTGCCCTTTTCCATATAATTTGCAAATTTAATTGCCAGTTTTTCAAATAAAATTTCTTTTTGATCTTTATTAATTTCTGATTTCTCATTAACAAAGTCCGAATTTTCAAGTGTTCTTGGTGACATATCAAGATATGCCTTTTTTATTGCACATAAAATGTCGTCCTTGTTTAAAACACTCATTGCAATTATTTCGGAATTTGGGTCAATATCTTTACCATACATCATTTCAAGTTTAAACGAACTTGCGTATTTTGCGTTATAAGTCATATTCTTCCTCTTTTCAACCAACATTAAGAATATAAGCGAAAAGCCATAAAACGAAATTGTTTTATGGCTTTTCGATGGCGGAAGCGGTGGGATTCGAACCCACGAGCCCGTGAAGGCTACCTGATTTCGAGTTTTATCGTCGTCTGTTACTTACATAGTTTCTCCTGTCAGTTTCAGTCAGCCTTGTGCGCCCGCAAACCCGCATGAAATCTGGACTTTTTGAAAAAAGCCCGAAAATACTGAGGAATCGCCCATCGGTTCCAATCAGCGATTTTTCCGCTTTTGGAAAGAACTGCGGAAAGAACGGAAAGAACAAAAACAAAAAGGCAATACACGGACAGTTCGAATGCCGGCAAAGATTATCAAGATATGAGGTGTATTGTCATGAAAGAAAACGCAATCAACTGGGACGCCGTTCCCGATGTAATCACGAAGGATCAGCTGTATCGCATTTGCCACATCAGCAAATCCACCGCCCTGTACCTGCTCCAAAGTGGGAAAATCCCCTGCGAGTACACGGGCAGGAAAACCCGCTGCTACAAAATCAAAAAGGAAGATGTGATTGCCTATCTGGAAAACAGCAAGGTGTTCCCTGAAAGCTACTCTGCCCCGGCGGGCTGGTACAAGGGCGATTATACTGTCCGGATGGAGGAACAGGTGCCCCCAATCGTGCGGGAGCATTTACGGCTGTATTATACTGAGCTGCTCTCCGGCTATCCCGATGTGCTGAGCACCCAGACGGTCTCCAAAATCACCGGCTACGGAAAAACTTCAATCAACAACTGGTGCAATCAGGGGCACATCAAGTCTTTCCAGAAAAATAATGTCAACCACATTCCGAAGGTCTATTTGGTGGAGTTCTTTTGTTCTACCTACTTTCGCACCATCACCCGCAAATCACCTTGGCACATCCGCACCCTGCAAGGCTTTTCAAGCTGGCGGAAAATCCGTGACCTGCACATAGCAGACAGCGAAGGAGGTGCGGAGAAAAAATATTAAAGTATCAGCCGCCCCTTTCGAGGCGGCTGATACTTTAATATGAAAGCACGTTATTCTTCGTTCTCCCACGAAGAAACTATGTGCAGTTCTCCGGAATCCACTTCCAGCGCCATGTTGTCTCCTAAACGCATCATCATATTTCCGTCGGAATCAAATCCCAAAGAAGATGTAGAAAAGATAAAATCACCGTCATTGTAGTCAAAAACACTTTTTCCCATATTTGGCTCCTAAGCGAAAGGTCGGGGGTTCGAATCCCTTTTGGCACGCCAAGAACTCCGCCGAAAAAACCCAGCAAAAGGCAGGCTCACATAAGGATATTTTCAAAAAGTGACCAATTGAGAGCAGCACAACGCCACAGAGTTTTAAAGCTCTGTGGCGTTGTGCTTTTTTATAGCTAACAGGAAAATGAGTCCGTACTAAGCAATATTCAGCCCTTCAATTCCGAAAAGATTTTCTATTGCATATCGGTTCAAATCCTTGTTTTCTCGCTTTTCTCAGTCTACCCGCAGCATACGGTAACCGACGCCGATATGCGTCTGAATGTATTGCGGACTGTCCTTTTGCGGCTCCAGCTTTTTGCGCAGGGTCGCCATAAACACCCGCAGAGAAGCAATATCGTTTTCCCAGCTGCTGCCCCAAATCTGCTGCGTGATATAGGTGTGCGTCAGCACCTTTCCGACATTATGAGAGAGCAAACACAAAAGCTTGTATTCAATCGGGGTCAGGTGCAATTCCTCCCCATTTAGATAAGCGCAGCCAGCGGCATAATCGATTTTAAGCTTGCCGTTTTGGAAAACGGGTGAGTCGGCGTCGCCGCTTGCTTGAAGCAGCAGCAGCCGTCTTTGCGTGACCCGAAGGCGTGCCAAAAGCTCCTCTACGGAAAAGGGCTTTGTCAGATAGTCGTCCGCCCCGGCATCCAGTGCCGTGATTTTGTCTTTATCCTCGCTGCGCGCACTGATCACAATAATGGGCATATTTGACCATGAGCGGATGCTTTCGATCACCTGTGTGCCGTCGATATCCGGCAGCCCCAGATCCAGCAGAACGATATCCGGGTTATGGGAGGTCGCTTCTATAATAGCGCTGTGTCCGTTCTCCGCGGTCAGGTAGTGGTAATCGTGAGCCTTTAGCGTTGTTACGATCAGATTGCGGATGGGGCGGTCGTCCTCCACGACGAGTACAAGGGGTTTATTCATTCAGAGTCACCTCGCTGAGCGGTAAAGTAAATGTAAATATGCAGCCGTGCGGTACATTATCCGTAAGCGTCAGCGTTCCGCCGTGCAGCTCTACGATAGATTTACACAGGGTAAGCCCGATCCCGAAGCTTCTGCGGCTGTCTGCGACGGTATTTTTTCCGGTGTAAAACATCTCAAAAATATGCGGTTTCATATCGTCTGCAATTCCGTTTCCGTTATCGGTGACTCGGATCACGGCATCCCCGCCCTGTTTTTCCGCACTTACGCAGATCTCGGAGCCTTGTTCGGTATATTTCAAAGCATTATCAATAAGGTTGACAATGACCTGCACGATAAGCTGTGCGTCCATACGGGCAAGGATCAGATCGTCGCACCTTACCGTCACCTTGTGTCCGACAGATTTTTTCTTCAAATGCGAAACGGCTTCGTTGACCACTTCGTCCACAAGCTGGTCGGTAAGCTCCAGCTTCAGGCGTCCGTCATTCAGCCGTGTAACATACAGCAAATTTTCCACCACGCCGATCAGCCATTCAGAATCGTCATAAATATCTTTATAGATCTGCTGCTTGGTTGCTTCGTCCAGGCAGTTTCCGTTATGCAAAAGCGTGTCCGCATTACCCGAAACGGAGCAAAGCGGCGTGCGCAGATCGTGTGAGATAGACCGCAAAAGGTCGGCGCGCAGCTGCTCGCTTTTTGCAAGATCTGCCGCCCGTTCCTTTTCGGCGGCGTTGTGAGCATTATCCATTGCCAGCGCACATTCGTTCACAACCGACAGTACGATACTGCTCTCAAATGAATCGGGCTTTTCGGGTTTCATCGGTATCCCAATTACGCCGTAGACTCTGCCGCCTGCACGGATAGCAAGATAAAGACATTCGGATTTTCCAAACTGTGCTGTCGCTGCTCCTGCACGGCGACCGTTTTGAAGCACCCATTCTGCGGTCTGCCGCTCTGCATCGTTTAGCAGCTTTTCAGCGTGTGTATCCTTTTTTTCGGCATACAGCCGCCCGGACAACATTCCGTTTTCGCCTTTCGTATAGGCAACAATACTGCGGTCAAGCAGCCGCGAGAGCTGCATACAGGTCACGCTTAAAACAGCATCGTTGCTTTTTGCTTTTTGCAGCAGACGGTCAGTGTCAAACAGCACCTGCACACGGAACGCAGAGCGAGCCGAGAGCCTTGCATGATCTTTCAGCTTCGAGGCAAGCGTGCCGGTGAGAACGGAAGACGCCAGCATAACTGCAAAGGTAACAGGATAGCCTACGGCATAGGTCTGAAAGGACAACCTGGGTTCGGTAAGGAAAAATCCGAACAATACAACACTTAGAAGTGAGCCTGCCATACTGCAAAAGTATCCTTTGGTCAAAACGGAGATCATCAGCACACCTAGGATGTATACCGTAACGATATTGGTATCGGGAAAGTCGAGATGGTCGAACAGAAACCCGATCGCCGTACATACGGCAAGCACAAGGACGGTCACGGCAATATCCCGCAGCGACGGTATCTCTGCACCAAAGAACAGACGGCGTCTGTGCGACTTTGTGTAGTTCAGTGCGTCGGGAATAATATGAATGTCAACATCGGGGGCGGAGGAGATCAGCTTTTCGGTGAGAGTCGGTCTTCCGAACAGCCCTCTGCGTCTGGCACTGCTTTGCCCGATCATGATTTTTGTGACATCGGAAAGCCTGACATATTCCGAGATCTGCAGCGCTACATCCTCGCCGTGCGTCATAACGATCTCGGCGCCGAGCCTTTGCGCGAGCTGTATGTTCTGCGAAAGCCGGGACTGATCCTCATCATTTATGACCATATCCGTCTGCACATAGATGGCGGTAAATCTTGCATGAAGGACCTTAGCCATCTTTGCGGCGGTGTGTATGATCCTTGCATTGGACGGCGAAGAGGATAGGCAGACAAGGATATGCTCGTCTGTATCGAATTTTGACTGTTCGGTTTGTACTTTCACCGGTTTCACCGCCCTTTTTATTTTATTTTATTATTATACAGTAAAACTGTAAAAAAATCTACCGCAACCTAAAAATCATTCTTCTGCCCATCGGAAAGAATAATATCGACATTTCCGTGCGTTTCACGAAAACGGCGGATCTCACATAATATTTCACTTTCGGACAGTCCATGCGGCAGCAGGACTTTGGAAGGCTCGCAGGATTCGTTTTCCTTTAACAGTGCCTTTCTGTTTTCTTCAAGAAATCGATCCAGCCTGCTCATAAGATAAAATCCGAAAACAAATACGGCAAGCAGGCTGACAATCAGCAATAGCTCAGCCATCCTCATTCACCTCTGTTAAATGCGAAAACACTTTTGCAGTTCTTTGTAAGCACCGAGAACCAAAAGAGTGATCTTGTCCGTAAAAACGGTTTCCGGTGAAACTGCCATATTGATTTTTCCGTTCTCCTTGGTTGCCATAATATTGATGCTGTATTTTCTGCGGATATCCAGTTCTCCGACGGTTTTGCCGATCCATCCCTTCGGCACCTCTACCTCAAAAATGGCATGAGCCTCACCAACCTCAATGTAATCCCGAATGTGGTCGGCGGTGTACCGAATGGCAGCCCAATTTGCTACCTGTTTTTCCGGGTAAATGACCTCGTCCGCTCCGTTCCGCAGAAGGAATTTTTCCTGCACATCACGCTCGGCACGGGATACAACTAATTTTGCGCCGAGTTCTTTCAGCAAAGAAGTGGTTTCCAGCGAGTTTTGAAAATTTCCGCCGATGGTGACAATGCACACATCAAAGTTTCCGATGCCGAGCGACCTTAAAAACTCCGTATTTGTGCTGTCGCCGATCTGTGCATTGGTGACGATCGGCAGACTTTCATTGACTCTTTCTTCGTTGATGTCTACCGCCATCACCTCGTGTCCGATCTTATTCAGCTGCAAAGCAATATGCTTACCGAATCTGCCGAGACCTATTAACAATATGTTTTTCATAATATAGTAACTCCTTTATACGACTGTGATTTTTTCGAGCGGCAGCTTTGCTCCGCTCTGATTTTTGTTGGAAATCGCCGCGTAAATCAGGGTAAGTCCGCCGACTCTGCCGAGATACATCAAGACGATCAAAATAAGCTGAGAAAGAACACCGAGCTGCGGTGTGATTCCAAGGGTAAGCCCGACCGTTCCGACAGCGGACGCCGTTTCGTAAAGGCAGGTGCTAAGCGGCAGACCTTCTGCCGTGCTGATAACAATGCCGCCGACAAAAAACAGCAGGAAATACATTACGGCAACGGCTGCGGCGTTTTTCACTGCCGAACCGTCAATGCGCCTGCCGCAGACTTCGGCATCGTTCTTTTTGCGACAGACGGAGAATGCACTCAGAATCAGAACAGCAAGCGTGGTCGTTTTCATACCGCCTGCCGTGGAGCCGGGCGAGCCGCCGACGAGCATGAGCAGGGTCATAATTGCCTTGGAAGAACCGGTCATAGCGGGAAGATCAGCGGTATTGAAACCGGCAGTTCTCGGTGTGACAGACTGAAAAAGCGACGCAAGAATCCTTTCGGCGAGCGGCAGCCCCGTAAAATCGCAGAAGAAAAAGAATACTGCGGGAGCGATAATGAGGATTGCCGTTGTTACCAATATGACCTTACTTTGCATACGGTATTTTTTGAAATGCCACTTGTTTGTGTAAATATCGTCCCAGGTCAAAAATCCAATACCGCCCACAATAATTAAAAGCATAATTGTAATGTTTATCGCTGGATTTCCTATGTATCCCGTAAGTGACGGGTATTTGTTTTCGGCGGTGCCGAGTATGTCAAAACCGGCGTTGCAAAAGGCGGAAACCGAATGAAACGCCGCCATCCAAATTCCCTTAATACCGTAGTCTCCGCAAAATGTCGGCAGCATGACGATCATCCCGATAAGCTCGATCAAAAAAGTTCCCCGCACAATAAAACGAGTCAGGCGGACGATCCCGCCGACCTTCGGAGCAGAGATGGCATCCTGCATGGTACTGCGCTGCATCAGCGATATTTTTCTGCCGGACAGCATAGCGAAAAGTGCCGCAACTGTCACAACACCTAGCCCGCCTATCTGAATCAGCAGCAGTATTACCGTCTGCCCGAAAGCGGACCAATAACTGCCCGTATCCTGCACGACCAGCCCCGTAACGCAAACGGCGGAGGTCGATGTGAACAGCGCCTCATGAAACGGCGTAACAACTCCGGAAGTCGATGAAAACGGCAGCATTAATATCAGCGCTCCAAGCACTATGACGCCGGCAAAGCCCAAAACGATCAGCTTAAAGGATGACAGCCGCTTTTTTCTATGTGTAATTTTAGGCATATATACTTCTCCTGTTTCTGCTTGATTACAAAGAGTATACCGTGAAATATAAAAAAACGGTGTAATGATTCGGCACTCTGTATTAAGATTGCATTAAGGCGCTCATTCTTTAAAAAACAGCGCAGAGCATAGCAAACGGCACAGACAAAGGCGGATCGTTTGTAACCGTTGTGCGGCTTGAAACAAAGCTCAGAGCCACTCTCACAGAACAACAAAAGGCTCTGTTCAAACAAATTAAAAAACGGATGTAGAAATTACGACCGGAATGAGCTACAAGCGTTCACAAACGGATTTCGATTTGCATCGCGGCTAGCGTTTCAGGCTTTTCTCCAGCAGTATCAAAGCAACTCATAAATAGCTATATATAAGTGTAAAAGGACATTCCGTTTGGAGCGTCCTAATTTTTCCTTGCCTATGTTTTATATTTGTGTTATACTACTATTGCATAATAATTTCTTAAGAAGTACATTCCAAAACTACCACCTTATGCGACAACTTTTTAAGGGGCGTGCTAACACCTTGCTAACAGGAATACACACAACTCGTTTATGTTAGCACATTTTAGGTGGTAAAAGGCAACCACGTTTCCTGCTGAAAACCGCATTAGGATAGGAAAAGTTGAGGTTCGTTTATCTTGAAAATAACGCTTAGGAATGAACTCCTAATTCAATTTAACAATTTCATGTTCTCGTGTACCATATATGCGTCGAACCTGATACAGGCAATCATCAATCCAATATGTAATTTTATCTTCCGCCATATCATTGGTATAGATATTTGTACAAATCAGATTTTGCTTTTCGTTGGTACCTCCACAGGCAATGGGCAGTATATGGTGGATATTCCAACCGCAATATACCGTCCTTCCCCAACGAATAACGCAGTAATTTGCATTTCCATATCCGTCTCTGCACATTAGGTTGCCATGAAAATCCTCTGCAAAACGAACATTGCCATAGTATGCGTCCCACAGGCGCAACGCATTGGATTTACATATTTTCATTGTATCACCTCCAACCCGGATCAAAATAAAAGCCCATACACAACCATGTGTGTACAGGCATCAACGATCCGAGTCGAAACTTTACACACATAGCAACAAAGACATCAGCCGAAGCCGTTGCCTAATGTTGTATGGTGTAAAGCTTTGATACAGCAACTTGGGCCCACCTCAAAAGAGATAAATATCTCTCGGAGCCTATCTTGTGGGTTCTCAGCATCGTAACGAGAATTTCAATCGATGTTGATAGTATCTCAGAATTACAATTTTTTCATCGTAGGCGTTTTGAACCCGGTTGTTCTTTGGGATTTCTCGTCGATCCGGCATACAAACTGATTCAAATTTAACATATCCTACAATTCAAATTATATATACCATACGATGAAAAGTCAACTATTCCAATAGAAAAAGAGAGTTTTGGTAGAAACTATAATTTTAAAAATCGCACATTCGTAAAGCAAAACCTCCTTTGGTACAATAACGGTATCAAAGGAGGTTTTGCATTATGGCTAAAACAATATTTGAACAAACGGGCGGCACATACACCATGCAGGGCGACTATTGTCTGCCCGATCTTACATTACCCGCCGAAGAAGAACGCCTCATCGGTGTCTGGGCGCAGCGCCGCAGACAGTACCTGAAGCAGCACCACAAAATCCTGTACTACAATCTGCTCACTTCCGGCAAACTCCGTTTCCACCTCGCTGATGTGGAGAAAGAAGCGCAATCTCTTTTTCTTCGGCTAGTCAAAGAATACGCCGAGCGTGAGGGCGTAACCGAACAGCTGAAAGCGGAGAATCCAATGGAGTGGGTGCAGAAAATGAACAATATCCGCAATCGGGCGGCAGAAACCGTTTATGCCGACTTGATTTTTGCGTAGCAACAGAAAAAGCGAGAAAGAAATTAGTCAAGTGTGATTTACCGAATCATACTTGACTAATTTTAATTTTGTGGTATACTATACTCAGTGAATTTATGGCAGATAGGAGGATACCAGTCATGTTTATCGGCAGAGAGCGTGAACTTGCGGCGCTAGATAAGCTGTACGAATCGGATAAGTTTGAATTTGTTGTAATCTATGGTCGCCGCCGTGTCGGCAAAACAGCGCTGATCAGCCAGTTTATTGATGATAAAAACGCCATCTATTTTATGGGCGTTGAGAGCAACGCCAAGCAAAACCTCGAAAATTTCAGCAAGAGCATTCTAAGCTTCCACACCGGCATGGACGCCGAAACCTCTTTCCTGTCCTTTCAGGCGGCTTTGGAGTATGTGTTCAAGTTGTCCGAAAAGGAACGGATTATTCTTGCCATCGACGAATACCCCTATGTTGCCCGCTCGTCGAAAAGTCTCGCTTCCACCATACAACTTTTGATTGACCAATACAAAGATACTTCCAAGCTGATGCTGATCCTCTGTGGTTCGTCGATGTCCTATATGGAAGACCACGTCCTTGCCTACAAAGCGCCGCTTTACGGCAGACGGACGGCGCAAATGAAAATTCTTCCCTTTGACTTTAAAGAGACTTGCCATTATTTCAAAAATTTCACGGATGAAGAGAAAGCCTATGTATATGGAATCGTAGGAGGAACACCGCAGTATCTGCTTCAGATGAGTGATAAGCTGAGCATTGAGGACAATATTAAAAACACATTTCTGAACCCCAACTCCGCCCTATTTGAGGAGCCGGAAAACCTACTCAAGCAGGAGGTGCGGGAACCGGCGCTCTATAATGCGATCATCACGGCGATTGCCACCGGCGCTTCCCGTATGTCGGAGATTTCCGGAAAGGTCGGCGAAAGTACCAACATTTGCTCCGCCTATGTGAAAAACCTGATCTCCCTCGGCATTATCGAAAAAGAAACGCCATACGGTGAAAAAGCATCCCGGAAAGCGATTTACACCATTGCGGACAATATGTTCCGCTTTTGGTATCGTTTTGTACCGGAAAACAATTCGATCATCGCCCGTGGTGCTGCCGATTTGGCATACAAGCGCATCGAGCCGCATCTGTCCGACTATATGGGCAAGGTGTTTGAGGAAATCTGCAAGCAGTATCTCTGGAAGCAGCTGCTCTCTGGCGAATGCCCGGTTGAGTTTTCCTCTCTCGGCCGCTGGTGGGGCAACGATCCCAAAGAAAAACGGCAGGCTGAAATCGATATTCTTGCGGAACAAGATAAAAACACTGCCCTTTTCGGGGAGTGTAAATGGACGAATGAAAAAGTCGACCTCGGCGTTTTGGATACTCTCATAAAGCGCAGCGAGCTGTTCCCCTATCAAAATGTCCACTACTACCTCTTTGCCAAAACCGGCTTCACCAAAGGCTGCACCGATCGGGCAAGTGAGATGGGGAATGTGACGCTGGTGAGGTATGAGGATATTGTGAGTGGGATGTAATTTCACATTTGAAAGAGAAGCCTCCTTTGACGCTATGATGCGGGTCGAAGGAGGCTTTTATATGAATAGGATGTTTAAAAGGACTTATATTTCCAATCTGTTAAACACTAGCAATAGGAATGGTCATTAAAATTAAAAGCATAATCAGGCAGATCAACGCATTGCGAATACAAATATAAGATGCAAATACAAGATTGTTTCTGATTATATTCCTTGATATATTTCTATTAATGCAATCATCATATTTGATTTTTGTATCTTTATTATCTGAGCTCAGATCGATTAAATCAACAACAGACATAGTATTTTCTACAAATAAAACTTTTATGGCCACGATGCCTGCCGACAATAGATATAATATAGCAAATAGTAAGATAAAAAAAGCTGTCCAATGTAGCCAAACAAAAGAAAATCTATTAATTATTGTATTAATCATTCCAGAAGAAGCCGTGATCAATGTAATTGCGATAGTAATCCCGATTACATTAGTTTTAGCTTTGTCTTCAAATTTGTTTTTTGTGTCAAATGCCTCTAAGTATTTCTGCCGAAAACTGTCTATAGAAATCTGATCAAAATTAGCCTTATACGAAGAGTTGCTTTGACAATCTGGATTTTCTATTTTCTCCTTTAGCGTTCTATTTGCTTTAATATATGAAATTGTAGGTAAAATTTGTTCAAAAACTTTTTTTAACCACTTTTTCATCGTTTACACCGCCAATAGTTCTTCAACAATTGCTTTTTCAATTGGTATATTACAACCGGAACTGAGACAGCCCCATTCTCCTGTAGGATTCACTTCAATAAAATAGTATTTGTTATTAGAAATTATTAGATCAATTCCGCCAAATACCAACTTCAATTTATCCATTAGTTCTAGTATTTTATCTTTGACATTTTGAGGTAAAAATGTTTCTGTATACTGTAAAGTCTTCTTCGGATTTTTTCTCCAATCCCCAACAATATGTTGGCCATTATTGGTAATACTAACAGGATATATTTTTGAGCCTATAACGGTAACTCGTAAATCAAGCTTGTTTTCTAGATATTCTTGCAAAATAATTGGAGCGTCATTAATGTTTTCATCAAGAAGATCTTGACCATTGACCATAGTTGAATATGTAAATAATTCTTGTGTGTCTGTATAAAACAAAGCAGTATCTAATGGCTTAACAACATAATTATTTGTCAATGAAATATACTCTGGCACCACATTACCTATATATGTTTGAGGTACATGTAATCCAATTTCTTTAGCACATTTCAGTTGATAAAGTTTATTTTCAGCTTTATATGTACTGACGGGATGATTTATCCATTTTGCTTTTCCAAAAACAATCAAATTACGAATGAAGGAGCTCCATTGGCTTCGATATAATTGTTCATGCAAATCATATTTTTTATGTGAGCGTAAAAAAACCGGTGCTCGAAAATAAATTCCTTTGAGAGTGCGGTTGCTTACCACATATAAGTCGTCATCCATATATATGGTCATCGTTGCATTCTGTAAATTGTACAATATTTTATATTTGCTAAAATGATCTCGGTTTAATCGGATATATCGTACTTTCCTCTCATATAATTCATAGCAGATTAAATCCGTTGAATAATCAATGGAAGAAGAAATAATTAAATAGTCAACTTCATTCACCTTTTTGATCCTCTCCTGTCTCAATATCACATTTTTTAGAAGTTGGTTTTTTGGGATTATCACTTTTCATCATAGCTTTATTGGAAATGTTTTCAATCCAAAAATCCTCCTTGGATTTATACGTACATCCGTCAGGATTTTTATTATTAATTGACACCTCATATCTTTTTGCTTTTTCAAGAATAATGTGCTCTTTCATTTTGACATCTCCTTTATATTAAACTGAAAACCATATAAATTGGAAAAGTTTGTTTGCGAAATACGGATTTAAAAGCTTTCCGGCACTAATGCCAACTTGTTGATTGATTCGTGAGCTCTGACAAGTGAGTCATATACAGCCAAAACATCTTCAGAATCCCAAGTGCGCAAAGAGTTTTCGTCGATAACCCCGGCGCTTTCCCGGATAATTTTTGCAAGCTGTTCTTCGTCGGCAACAGCAACCACAGCCTGAACAGCCGCATTGCTCTGTGCCTTTTTAAGGTTAAGGATCAGACTGTCGATAGAACCTTTGGACTGCACCTCAAATACATAAATGGCTTTACCCATATTTCCGATTTTGGCTTCCCATACTGCATCCACAACAGCTCCGGCTGTAATTTTTACTTCAGAACGGCTGTCAAATCCCAGAAGTTCGCCAATTGCGACCAGTTTTTCTTTGATTTCATCGTGCAGAGATTTTGAGTCGCTGACAGTCGTAGGCTCCTTGGGCTCAGAGACAGGAGTTTCTGCGGATTTCTTTTCGGCAAGTGGTAAAATCTCGTCCCACAGAAAGTAATCGACCGCCAAGAGATCATAATTCTCCGCACCGGATTTCTTTAGTTCTTGGGCAATTCCTTTTGCAATGGTGCAGACTTCTATATATTTCTTTCCAGTGTACTGATAATTGTATTTTGGCATATCAGGAATGTCCAAGTATCCAAAACAAAGAATCGTTGTCTTATTAAAGATTACATATTCTTGAGGATTAGCGTATGTAAGAAGTTCACTGATTGTCGCAGGCCCCATACCTTTTACGGACTTGAGAAATAAATCCCACCGTTTCTCAATGGGGCTTGTCCCATACAACAATTCTGCTAATTGCTTTTTTAGTGCCAAAAATCCATTGTCAGCAATCAACTTATCCACAACATATTTCTTATTGCCCCAAATCAGCATAGACCAAAGTTTGCTGACATACTCCAAGAACTCGTCTTCCGTCATAGATAACAACTTATCTTTTGTAAATGATTGATAATAAAGCTTTCGCTCTCTTCGTTCCGCCCAATGATCCTCATAATAAGCAGCGTTTGATTTTTGATTTTTCAAAAAAGCAGAAATAGCTACATCTAACTTCTGTACATTCATGCTGGAACCTCCATATTATCCGTCCACATTTCGCACTGGCTCATGACGGTCTGGACAGCATCATCCATACCCTCTGGCGGATACTTGTGCTTTTTGAGAAGGCGTTTGACCAACCGACGCATACCAGCTCTGGCGCTTTCTTTCTTCTGCCAATCAATCGTCTGGTTTTTATGAAGCAGATCCGTTAACTCCTTTGTGATGGCAATCAGTTCATCGTGTTCATAAAAATCTTTGATTGCCTGCGGCTTGGTCAAAGCATCGTAGAAGGCAAGTTCATCGGCGGTCAAGCCCAACTTTTCGCCCTCAGCATTTGCGTCTGCAATCTCCTTCGCCAGTTTTAAGAGTTCTTGAATGACCTCTTCGTTCGTCAGCATTCCATTAAGATAGCGGTTCATTGCACCCTGTATGAGTTCGGAAAACTTCTCGGATTTGACAATGTTCGTATGCCGATAAACCGAAACCTGCTCGGCAATCAGTTTTTTCAAAAGTTCAACGGCGAGATTTTTCTCCTTCATATTGGCAATCTCTTCAAGGAACTTCGGGTCAAACAGCGATAACTCCGCTTTCACATCGGAGAAAAGGTTAATAACGCCCTCGCTTTTGATGCTGTGCTTGAGTAACTCATTGATTCGCTCATTCACTTCCGGCAGTGTGAATTTTCTGCCGGTTCCGCCAGACAGCAGCCGTACAACCATTGTCCGGACAGAGTCAAAGAATGCCGCTTCAAAACGCGTTTTCTCATCCACTAAGCTACCGCACAGAGAAAGTGCCTGTTTAAGCAGTAAAGCCTCTTTGATATATATGTTTTGCGTTTTCTCCTTATCGGGAAGGTCGTGTTCAGCAACACTCTTACCAAGTATAAAGTTTACGCCTCCAGTAATTGTCTTCGCTTTATCAAGATCAGTGCCGGTCATGAATTTTTCATAGTTATAGCCGTAGAATAGATCACGGCACACAGACAGCTTTTCAAGGAACTTCGGGTATGCAACTTTGCTAACATCGGTGTCGCCGTAGTTTTTCTTATCCCGCGCCGTATAGTCGTTCATAGCTTGCTTCAAAGCCGCAGCGATGCCCACATAGTCAACCACTAAGCCGCCTTCCTTGTCTTTGAATACACGGTTGACACGAGCGATCGCCTGCATAAGATTGTGTCCAGCCATTGGTTTATAGACATACATTGTGGCGAGGGAAGGTACATCAAAACCGGTCAACCACATATCTACAACGATTGCAATTTTAAGGGGCGAGTCGTTGTCTTTGAATTTTCTCGCCATATCCTCTTTGTGCGCCTTATTGCCGATCACTTCTCGCCATTCTTCGGGATCGTTGTTGCCTTGCGTCATGACAACAGCGACCTTTTCTGTCCAAGCCGGACGCAACTCCAAGATGCGCTTATAAATCTTCATGGCAATAGGACGGGAGTAGGCGACGATCATCGCCTTACCGGTCAAGATGTTGGCACGATAGTTTTCGTAATGATCAAGAATATCATCTACCAATGAATGGATGGTCTGATCAGCCCCCAGAATTGCTTCCATCTGACCGAGTTCTTTTTTGCTCTTTTCGATAACGTATGGATCGGCATTTTGCGCCATCAGGTCATACTCATCATCAATGAGATGCAGCGTTTTTTCATCCAGCTTGAGATGAATGACCCGGCTCTCATAGTAAACTGGTCTGGTCGCACCGTCCTCAACCGCCTGCGTCATATCATAAATATCGATATAATCACCAAACACTTCACGGGTGCTGCGATCCTTAGAAGAGATAGGTGTACCGGTGAAACCGATGTATGTAGCGTTCGGAAGGCTGTCCCGGATAATACGGGCAGTGCCAATGATGGTCTTCGCTTCCACCTCGCCGTCTTCCTTCTGACGGACCACAACTTTCTCTGTCAATCCGTACTGGCTGCGGTGTGCTTCATCTGCCATGACGATGATATTCCGGCGCTCTGAAAGCGGCTCATCGCTTTCCTCAAACTTCTGCATAGTCGTGAAGATAATACCGTTTGCCTGCCGATTTGCAAGCAGCTCTTTCAAATGGGTACGGCTCTGGGCGTGCTGCGGCGTTTGGCGCAGGAAATCCTTGCAGCGGGCAAATTGACCGTAAAGCTGATCGTCCAAGTCATTCCGGTCTGTAATTACAACAATAGTCGGGCTCTCCAGCGCTTCTTGCAGATAATGGGCATAGAACACCATCGACAGCGATTTCCCGCTGCCCTGTGTATGCCAGAACACGCCGCCTTTTCCATCTGTGACGGTGGCATGCTTGGTGGATTCGATTGCTTTCTTTACAGCGAAATACTGATGGTAGGCGGCAAGCACTTTGAATGTCTTCTCGCCGTCCACGTTGAAGCAGATAAAGTTTTTCAGGATGTCAAGAAAACGATTCTTCTCAAATATACCTTCAAAGAAAGTGTCAAACTGAGCGTATTGGGTGTTCTCATAGCTTCCGTCCGTCGTTTTCCACTCCATGTAGCGATCTTCGCCGGAGGTAAGCGTTCCAGCTTTAGAAGTGCTCATGTCGCTCATGACGCAGACTGCATTATAAATGAACATGGAAGGAATCTCATACATATAGTTGCGAAGCTGGCGGTATGCGTCGGAAGCGTCCGTCTCTTCACGGGAAGGGGATTTCAACTCCACCACAACAAGCGGCAGACCATTAACAAAAAGAATGATGTCCGGACGTTTCTCTGAATTTTCAATGAAAGTCCATTGATTTGCAACAGTAAAATCGTTATTGGCAGGATTTTTAAAGTCAACAAGGTAGACGAGGGTGGAGCGTTCCTCGCCGTTTACGAAGTATTTGACCGGTACGCCGTTTTGCAGATAGTCGGTAAAGGTCATATTCTTTTGCAACAATGAGCCGGACTCAAAGTTTTTGAGTTTATAAATCGCCTCGTTGATGGCATCCAGAGGCAGGCCCTTATTCACTCGTTGCAATGCGGGCAAAAGGACATCTTCATAAAGTGGAGAATGATAATCACGCTCCACATCCGGCCCGTATATATAGGTGTAACCCAGACCTTCATTAAGCAGTTGAAGAACTGCGTTCTCATAATTTGATTCAGTATAATATCCTGCCATATTCATGACTCCTATTGCTTAATCTTTTGTAAAACCGTATTTATGATTTCTTTTGCTTTTTCCGTAGCAGAGGATCGATCAAATTCAGGTTTGGTTGAAAGCAGTTTTGTGAGATGAAGACGCATGGTACTAATTACACTTTCCTTTTGGTGCCAGTCCAAGCACAAATCAGATTTTAGAATATCCAGTGCCTCCTGAATATAGGATGAGGGAATATTGTGTTGGGAAAGCGCATCTGAAAATATCTTTTCGGCGTCGATATCTTCCAGAAAAATGGTGCTTTTGTCAGGTTCATCACCGTCATTCATTTCCTGCATACGGTTAAATTGTCCGATCTGAGATATCCCGACCGGAAGTCTCTTTTGCTTTATGTATGACATTTGGTGTTCAAGTTCCGGAAAAAGAGCTCCTTCATTGATGTTATATAAATCCAACTCATCAAGAATTTCTGCCTTTTTCTCACATGGTATTATAAAGCGAGTGGCTTCAAACTCATCATTTAAGTTGCCAATTCCTCGCTGAATCAAACTTTCGCCAATACTATTTGCCTTCTTAAAAATATTATAGTGCCCAGGAAGCAAAAAGGCGCCGCTTTGCCGAATCAGCCTCTCATTATTCAAAGTGGAAATAACGAAATAGTTGTTCTGCAAAGATTCTATTAGACTTTTATAGCCATTTTTTCTGCACTCTTGAGCGGCAGCCGAAGAATACAATCCGTGTTCAATCAATAGTTGCAAGCATTTCTCAAGTGTCAGATCGCCTTGAATTTTTAAGGATGACAATAACGCCACCGTTTCTATTTCAATATCTTGAAAGCCTCGTCCGTAGGTACGCTTATAAAATACAGCACCATCAGTTGGTGTAATCTTTTTTGAAGAAGCTTCCTCATCTTTTTCAATTTCATCATGCTGTTGACAGGCGAAATAGAGTGCAACAAGCGGATTGGTTGTCACATCAAGCAAACGTGTCGGTAATCCATAATGTTGAAGTTTGGTAAGTCGTTCAAAGTTGCTGGCAAATGTGCGAAATTCTACAGGATTACGCAAGTATGCAGAACGAATTAAATCAGGCTCAGAGGCGAGTAAATTTCCACGATACACGCTGGGAATTATGTCCCAATCTGAATTTGCTTGTCCACGAAAATAAAAGTGTTGATTGCTTGGCTCCGGGCCCTCTTCGTTCTTGACTTGTTCTCTAATCTCAGAAATCGAGGAGAGATAATCATTCAGGGTCTCAACCAAGATAATATTTTCATCGGAGTAATCTTTATTTTCCACAGAATCATCTCCTCGTGTAAACGATAATTTAGCGGCTTAGAGATGGATGCCGGAGACATCGATCTCACCGGACATCAGCTTCGGCAAGAGGACA
>CALYBP010000006.1 GCA_944415425.1 uncultured Ruminococcus sp.
GCCTGAAAACGGTCGGGCATATGAAATTTGAAAATATCAACCTGTCTGCCCGAAATGGGTGTCGAGGTACTCGACTTGCCTTATATGGTGTAATTGCATATAAAATGTCTGCCGAATTTAAAAATTTGAGTATTGCCATATGTTGATTTATAAAATAAAACATAGTATAATTATACCGATTAAGAAAAGGAGAGATGGTTATGGAAGTAAAAATATCGGACAGCATTAAGTACATTGGCGTTGACGATAAAGATATAGATTTGTTTGAAAGCCAGTATGTTGTTGAAAACGGAATCGCTTACAATTCTTATCTTATTCTGGACGAAAAAATTGCGGTGATGGACACCGTTGACAAAAGAAAAACCGACGAGTGGTACAAAAACCTCGAGAACGCTCTCGGCGGAAAAACTCCCGATTACCTTGTCGTAAGCCACCTTGAGCCTGACCACGCTTCAAATATTCTTACAATTTGCGAAAAGTACCCGAATATTAAAATAGTCGGCAATGTTAAAACATTCAGTATGTTCCCACAGTTTTTCGATTATAATATCGAGGACAGAATGGTTGAGGTAAAAGAGGGAGATACCCTTGATTTGGGCAGTCACAAGCTCACATTCTACATGGCGCCGATGGTGCATTGGCCCGAGGTTATGGTGTCATATGACAGCACGGAGAAGGTCCTTTTTTCCGCCGACGCATTCGGCAAGTTCGGCACGCTTGATACCGACGAGGACTGGGACTGCGAGGCAAGAAGATATTATTTTAATATCTGCGGAAAATACGGAGTGCAGGTTCAGAATCTGCTCAAAAAGGCGTCAGCTCTCGACATAAAGACGATTTGTCCGCTTCACGGACCCGTGCTCAGCGGCAATCTTGAGCATTATCTGCATCTTTATGACATCTGGAGCAAGTATGAGCCTGAAACCGACGGTGTGTTCATTGCGTATGCGTCGATTCACGGCAACACAAAAGACGCGGCGCTAAAGCTCTATGACATTTTAAAGTCAAAAACCGACAAAAAAATTGCGATTGCGGACCTCTCAAGAAGCGATATGGCTGAATGTGTTGAGGACGCGTTCCGTTACAGCAAAATGGTTGTCGCCGCTCCTACATACGACGGCGGAATTTTCCCCGTTGTCAACGACTTTTTGCACCATCTTGAAATAAAGACATACAGAAACCGCACTGTCGCAATGATTGAGAACGGCTCGTGGGCGCCGATGGCGGCAAAGGTTATGAGGTCTTATTTTGAAAAGATGAAAAATATCACCCTTACCGACACGACGGTTTCGATTCGTTCAGCGCTGAAAAAAGATGAAATTTCTAAGCTGGAAGCTCTTGCCGATGAAATCCTTGCGTGAGTGTTAAAATTTAATCACGGTTTAATGATGGAAATATATTACAGCGGGCTGTTTTTTTGCCCGCTGTTTTATGTTTTATTGTAATTCAGGGTAAAATTTATATTATTTGCACAAAATATTTCTTTTTTATTTTACATAGGGTAAATTATTTCGTTGCAAATGCAATTGTACAAATGAGCTTAATAATATAAAATATAGTTGTAATTTAAAAAGCATTGCGAAATAAGCATTGGATAATCAATGTTTTTAGGTAATTTTGTTTTGGAGTTTTGAAATTTGCGTGATGCTCATAGGAAGCGCATCATTTCCAATGCTTATTTCGTTGTATATACTGATTTTGATATAAGCACATAGATTTTTCGTTTTGTATATTCCTTCTATAACCCAATATACCCCAAGAAGCAGCCGCCGTATAAGGCGGCTGCTTTTGTGTTGAAATCAAGTTGAAGCTTTAATTAATCATAATTCAATAAATTTGCGCGCAGGGTGAAAATCAGCGGACAATACAAATACAAATATTGCTGTCATTTATCATAAAAATTAGTAATATTACTGAAATAAACTTCGTTTAAGATTTTTTGTTGAAAAATACGATTGGATAAAGTATAATAACAGTATATGTAAACTAAATGTATGGGGGTCGTTTTATGAATTTTGCAAATATTACTCCAATTCTCGCAGATACAATGACTCTTGCCGAAAAGAGTATTTCTTCAGCCAAGGTCATACTGACGGGATTTGTAGTGGTTTTTGTCGTGCTTTTCCTTTTGATATTTATAATCAATATTTACGGTGCTATAATTCAAAAGGCAACGCAGGGCGGCAAAAAGAAGAAAGAAAAAATCAGCGAGCCTGAAAAAAATTCAGCCACACCTTCTGTTGTCTCAAGAAATACAGCCTCAGCTTCTGCGTCGGCGCCGAATGTACAAAACGGCATTTCCGAAGAAGTTGTAGCAGTTATAACGGCGGCAGTTGCGGCATCGTCTGATTCTTCGTCAAGGACAAGAATAAAGAGCATCAAAAAGTCAGACGGCTCACGAAGCGCTTGGGCGAACGCGGGCATACTTGACAATACACGCCCGTTTTAAGGCTTAAAGTTTTTTTGGAAAGGACGCAATATTTATGGAAATTTTACAGGGCTTTGTAGACGCCGTTGTCGGCATTGTTAGAAGCTCGGGTATTTTTACCCTTCAATGGGAAAACTATGTAATGATCGGCATTTCGATTATTTTGCTTTATTTGGCAATCAAAAAGCAGTATGAACCGCTTTTGCTTCTTCCTATTGCATTCGGTATGCTTCTTGTAAACCTTTACCCCGCAATTATGGCTGCACCTTCAACGGAGCTTTTGACTGCCGAACAGTGTGCGGCAAAGGATATTGCCACTTCGGGTCACGCCTCAATGATTATAGACGGCGTTACCTATTATGAAAACCCAACTTACGGCGGACTTCTTTACTATCTCTATCAGGGCGTAAAGCTCGGTATTTATCCGCCTCTTATTTTCCTCGGAATCGGATGTATGACAGACTTTGGTCCCCTCATAGCAAATCCAAAGAGCCTTATCCTCGGCGCTGCCGCTCAGATAGGTATTTTCCTTACGTTTACAGGCGCTGTTTTCCTTGGCTTTACCGAGGCTGAGGCAGGCGCTATCGGCATCATCGGCGGCGCGGACGGTCCTACCGCAATTTATGTTACAACAAAGCTTGCTCCTCATCTTTTGGGTTCAATCGCTATTGCGGCTTACTCATATATGGCGCTTGTTCCGATTATTCAGCCCCCGATTATGAAAGCTCTTACAACAAAGAAAGAGCGTTCGGTTGTTATGGAACAGCTCAGACCTGTTTCTAAGCTTGAAAAGATTATGTTCCCCGTAATCGTTGTAATTCTTATCGCAATCTTCCTGCCTGACGCAGCTCCGCTTGTAGGTATGCTCATGCTCGGTAACCTGTTTAAGGAGTCGGGAGTTGTTGAAAGACTTTGCAAGACAGCTCAAAACGAGCTTATGAATATCATTACGATTTTCCTCGGAACAACCGTAGGCGCAACCGCTTCGGGTCAAAACTTCCTTACACTTGCAACCATAAAGATTATTGTGCTCGGACTTATAGCTTTCTGTCTCGGTACAGCGTTCGGTGTGCTTTTCGGAAAGATTATGTATAAGCTCACGGGCGGCAAGGTTAATCCGCTCATCGGTTCTGCGGGTGTTTCGGCTGTTCCTATGGCTGCCAGAGTATCTCAAAAGGTCGGTCAGCAGGAAAATCCCGGAAACTTCCTGCTTATGCACGCAATGGGTCCCAACGTTGCCGGTGTAATCGGCTCTGCAGTTGCAGCGGGCGTTCTGCTCAATGTAGTGGGTTAAATTTGCTTTGTTTGCATAAGATACAATTAGATGTTTGATAGAAAAAAAGCGGCACTTTTTGCCGCTTTTTTGCATTAATCTATGGATTTTGACGGATTATTCTAATTTAGAATTATTGTTTGTGACATATATAATATAATATCCTTGTGATGTTATTTAATATTGCCGCGATTGAATATATTTATTAAGTTTTTGGTATTATATTAAGATAGTATAAAGGGGTATTTTATCAATGGCTAAAAATATGACCATACAAAAAATAATTGCCGTTTTACTTCACAGGGTTAAATTTATTATGCTTCTTACATTGCTTATGGGTATGGTTTTCTTTATGTACTCAAAGTTTATTGTAACGCCGATGTACAGCACATCAGCGATGATTTATGTTCAAAACTACAACGAGGACAGTGCTTCAAACAGTAAGCTAAATAAAATCTACGCATCCGACATCAGCGGTTCATCAAACCTTGCAAAAATTTGCGTTACCCTGTTTAAAAACTCGGACCGGATAACGTCGCTTTATGACGAATGCTATGTTGATATTTCAACTAATGATGACACATTTTTTATTACAATTTCCGTGTCGGGCGATGACCCGCAGAAGTGCGCCAATGTGGCGAACCAGGTTGCCGAAGAGTGTCAGGATGTATTTAAAAGCTTCCTTGAATTCGGTCAGATAGGAAGCATCAGATCGGCTAAGGTGCCTGAAAGACCGTATGAGCCTAACAACCTGAAAAATACCTTTTACGGTTTGGCGGCAGGATTCGTTCTCTCTTGCGTTATATCCATACTGCTTGAGCTTGTAGACACAACTATCAAGGCGGACGACGACCTTCAGGAGATGTACGAGGTACCTGTATTTGCCGAGATTCCGGATTTTGATTCATAAATAGGTGATAGATATGAAGATAAAGCTTTTTTCAAAAAATAAAAACGCACAGCGCTCCAAGAATGTTTCGGCGGAAACAATTTCCGATAAGAGCAAGTTTGCGATTGTTGAGTCATATAAGTCTGCCCGTACAAATATTATGTTCTCACTTTCGGCGGGGGATAAAAAGACTTTTGCCGTTACAAGCTATTCAAAGGGAGAGGGCAAAAGTACGGTGTCGGCAAACCTTGCGATTTCCTTTTCAAAGATGGAAAAGCGAGTGCTCTTGATTGACTGCGATTTAAGACGTCCGAATGTTCACAATATCTTTAAGATTGACAATATCAACGGACTTTCCAATATTGTCGGAAAAATGGTTACTTTTGAGGACGCCGTAAAGCGCGATGTTCTCAATAATCTCGATATTCTCACGGCGGGAACTATTCCGCCCAACCCCTCCGAGATTATGTGTTCAAGTACATTTGTAGAGCTTATAAAGGGGCTTTACGAGGACTACGATTATATCATATTCGACACTCCGCCCATCGGAGTTGTAGCAGACGCTCTGCTCTTAAAGGACTTGATTGCGGGCTTTGTAGTTGTTGTAAGGGAACGCTCGACGACCCACGGCGACCTCCAGAAGATCATCGACGGAACAAAGCTTTCTGATTCCAAGATTCTCGGAATAATTGAGATAGGCTGCGATTTGGGACAGGGCAAAAGGAAAAAGGGTTATTACTACTATCAATATTATTAATATAAAGCAATATATTACAGACTTACGAACTTTCAACAAAAAGATAATCGTAAGTCTGTTCTTTTTTGTTTATATAAAAATTGCAAGTTTAGCAAAAAAGACTTGCATTTTTATCCCTTTTAGATTACAATGTATTAGGTATTTGAAAGAATTTTTGCAATTTGTAAATTAAGGGGATAGCAAAATGAATTATTTAAACGCAAAAAGGGAAGAACTTGAAAAGGAATTTGCAGTCCTTTCAAATGAATTTGAAAATGTAAAGGGATTGGGACTCAGCCTCAATATGGCAAGGGGAAAGCCCGGCAAGGAACAGCTCGATTTGTCAAACGAAATGCTTGACGTAGTAAACAGCGGTTCCGATTTTGTCGGAGCAGACGGAATGGACTGCAGAAACTACGGCGTGCTTGAGGGCATTGACGAGTGCAGAAAGCTTTTCGGAGAAATTCTCGGAGTTGACTCAAACAATGTTATGGTGGGCGGAAGTTCAAGTCTTAATATGATGTTTGACACAATCTCATGCCTTATGACAAAGCCTGCGGCAGAGGGCTGCAAGCCGTGGTATGAGGTAAAGGACAGAAAATTCCTTTGTCCCGTTCCGGGCTATGACCGCCATTTCAGCATAACGGAGTACTACGGTTTTGAGATGATAAATGTACCGATGACCGAAAACGGACCCGATATGGATGTTGTCGAGGAGCTTGTAAGCAAGGACGAATCAATCAAGGGTATCTGGTGCGTACCGAAGTATTCAAATCCCCAGGGAATCACATACAGCGATGAAACGGTAAGAAGATTCGCGGCATTAAAGCCCGCCGCAAAGGATTTTAAAATTATGTGGGATAACGCCTACTGCATTCACGATATTACCGATACCCCCGACGAGCTCTTGAATATTTACGAAGAGTGCAAAAAGAACGGCAGTGAAGATATGCCCGTTTTGTTCTGCTCAACTTCAAAAATAACGTTCCCCGGCGCGGGTGTTGCGGCAATGGCGGCGTCCGAAAATAATATGAAGCTGTTTATGGAAAGATATAACTTTGAGGTGATCAGCTACGACAAGCTCAATATGCTGCGCCACGCAAGATTTTTCAAAAACCTTGACGGCGTTATGGCCCATATGCAAAAGCACAAGGCAATCCTAAAGCCCAAGTTTGAAATCGTGCTCAAGCACCTTGAGTCTGAATTAAAGCCTGCCGGAATAGGCGAGTGGACAAATCCGAACGGCGGATATTTTGTAAGCGTCGATGTGCTCAAGGGAACTGCAAAGAGGGTTGTTGAGCTTTGCAAGCAGGCAGGAGTTGTGCTGACGGGAGCAGGAGCTACCTATCCTCTCGGAAAAGACCCCGACGACAAAAACATCAGAATAGCTCCCACATTCCCGCCGAACAGCGAGCTTGAAACGGCAATGCAAGTGTTCTGCATCTGCGCAAAGCTTGCTGCGTGCGAGAAGCTTCTCGGCAAATAAGCGAGAAAAATATAAATATTATCTTTTTTCTTCCTAATAGTATATATTTTTGTCAAATTAAAATATTTTTTTATTAAATATTATTGTATCCATTGACAATTTTTAAAAAAAATCTTATAATAACTCTGTTATGTCTGCAAGTTTGTATGGCAGCAGAGTTATTTTTTTGCCTGCATTTTCAGACAATTATTTTTCGGAGGTTTCAAAGGCATGAAAAGAGTTCCAAAGCCTATGTTCTTCATTGTTGCTTTGCTGATACTTGCCTTTTCCTTTACTGCGATTTTCGGAGTATCCTACTACACGGGCGACAACAAAAACACAGTATTAAAAGGCATCGGCGATATTCGATGGGGAATCGACATCAGAGGCGGTGTAGAGGCGACATTTAAGCCTGCCGATAACTATGACGCTACTGATGAGCAGTTAGAGTCTGCTAAATCAATCATTGAGCTTCGTATGATTTCACAGGGCATTACCGACTATGAGCTGTACGCCGATAAAAACAGCGACAGAATTATTGTTCGTTTCCCGTGGAAGTCTGATGACGAAGAGCAAAACGCAGTAGAGGCAATAGATGAAATTTCGTCAACTGCAAAGCTTACATTCCGTCCCGGACAGGAGTACACAAATACCGAAATGGGTTCAGACGGTAATCCTGTTTACAAGACCCCTAAGGGCGACACGGAAAATATACTTATGGACGGTACGGCTGTTAAATCGGCTGTCGCAAGCGTATCACAGGAAGAGGGCAGCGAGCCTAAGTATGTTGTAAGTCTTGAGTTTACAAAAGAGGGTGCAAAGACCTTCGGAGAAATTACAAGCCAGTACATAAACCAAACCATTTCCATCTGGATGGACGATATTATGCTTTCCGCTCCGACGGTTAACGCTGCTATCACAGACGGCAAAGCAGTTATCGAGGGCGATTTTACTGCCGAGGAAGCAACCGACCTTGCTAACAAAATCAGCGCCGGCGCGCTTCCGTTCCAGCTTGAAACTGTCAGCAACGGCAGCATAAGCGCAACGCTCGGTGAAAACTCACTTGTTGCAATGGGATATGCGGGAGTTATTGCGTTTATCGTAATCGCTTTGATTATGATTTTATTCTACCGTTTGCCCGGCTTTATCGCGGTTATATCGCTTTTGGGTCAGATGGGTCTGTCAATAGCCGCTATATCGGGATATTTCACGACTATTCCTTCGTTTACAATGACGCTTCCCGGTGTTGCGGGTCTTATCCTTTCGATAGGTATGGGCGTTGACTGTAATGTTATTACGGCAGAACGTATTAAAGAAGAAATCAAAGCGGGCAGAACCCTTGACGGAGCGCTTGACAGAGGTACAAAGAACTCGCTGTCAGCTATCATCGACGGTAATATGACCGTGGTTATAGTATCAATCATTCTTATGCTTGTGTTCGGTCCGTCAAACATTTTGTCGTTTATTTTCGGCGAATCAACAACAGGTACTATCTATTCATTCGGATATACGCTTCTTGTGGGCGTTATTTCCAACTTCATTATGGGCGTGTTCCTCACAAGAGTTATGCTCAGAAGTGTAGCGGGCTTCAAATTCCTGCGCAAGAAATGGTTGTTTGGAGGTGCTAAGAATGACAAATGATGTTCAGACAAAGGCTAATTCACAGATGACCGTTGAGCAGGTAAGCGAAAAATATAACGGCGGCAGAAGAATCATTGACTTTATCGGCAAGAAAAAAATCTTTTTCGGTATATCAATCGCAATCATTGTTATAGGCATCATCTGCAATTTTATTTTCGGCACGACCCTTGACATTCAGTTTACGGGCGGCGCTACGCTTCGCTTCAGTTACAGCGGAGAAATTGACCAAAACGAGCTTTACACCTTTATTCAGGGAAAAACCACCGACAATATCTCAGCTTCGTTCTCGACGGATATTATGGGAAATTCGGGCAATAATGTTACTGTTCAGTTTTCGGGCAACGACGCTGTCGCAACGGAAATTCAGCAGCAGCTTGAAAAGGACTTGCAGCAGCAGTATCCCGACAGTAACTTTATTTGTCTTGAATCAAGCTCGGTTGACGCGTCAATGGGCTTTAACTTCCTTCTTAAGTGTATTACAGCCGTTATCATAGCTTCAATACTTATGGTATTGTATGTAACAATAAGATTTAAGAAAATCGGCGGTCTTTCCGCAGGCGTAATGGCGCTTGTTGCGCTGTTCCACGATGTGGCTATGATATATTTCCTCTATGTAATATTCCGGATGCCGATTGACTCAAACTTTATCGCCGTTGTGCTTATGATTCTCGGTTACTCGCTTAACGATACAATCGTTATTTACGACCGTGTCCGTGAGGAAAGAAAAATTCTCGGCAGCAAGACGGATATTGCCATGGTGTTCAATCTGAGCTGCACAAAGACAATCAAGAGAACAATTATGACTTCCGTTACAACATTGGCTGCAATTTTGATTGTTTTCATCGTTGCTGTGTTCTTTAACATTCCTTCCGTGCAGTCGTTTGCGCTTCCCATGATGATAGGTATCATCTCGGGCTGCTACTCATCAATTTGTATTGCAGGTCCGCTTTGGGTAATGTGGCAAAAACATAAAAAAGCAAAGAAAGTTTCAAAATAAAATTTAATTTCGGGGCTGCGTTCAGAGTGTGTCATTCTGCGCAGCCCTTTTTTCGGAGTAAATCAATGAAAAAAATTATTTCATTATTTTTGTCGGTTGTGCTTGCCGCCTGTATTCCGTTTTTTGTCTGCTCGTGTTCAGACGATTCGGTCTCTGACGGCAAAAACGGCGATAAACTCAGCGTTGTAACTACTATATTTCCATACTATGACTTTGCCCGCAGTATTTCGGGCGGGCTTGCGGATGTAAAAATGCTTCTCTCCCCGGGAAGCGAGCCGCACAGCTACGAGCCTTCCCCCTCCGACATTGTGGCAATCGAAAACTGCGATATTTTTATTTACAACGGCGGAGAGAGCGACGAATGGGTCAACAAGGTGCTTGGTTCAGTTGAAAATAAGAATATGAGAGTAATGAAAATGTCCGATTATGTACCCCTGCTTGAGGAACAGGATGTAAGGCAGAGCGACAGGCAGAAGGTCAACGCGGCGGACGGGCACGGCCACGAAACCGAGTCCGGACACGAACACTCTGATGAATACGACGAGCATATATGGACGTCGGTAAAAAACGCTCAGATTATGACGGAAAAAATATACGGGTCTTTTGCCGAGATTGACAGAAAAAATGCCGAGGCGTACAAAGAAAATAAGGACAGCTATATTTCAATGCTCAAGGACCTTGACGCTGAAACAGCCGATACCGTAAACAGCGCAAAAAGAAATATTCTCGTGTTCGGCGACCGTTTCCCGTTTTTGTATTTTGCGAATGATTATTCGCTTGACTGTTATGCCGTTTTTCCCGGATGCAGCAGCGAAACCGAGCCGAGCATATCGGCTGTGACTTCGATGATTGACTTTGTAAGGGACAACAAAGTACCCGTCGTTTTTTACCTTGAATTTTCAAACGGAAAGACGACGCAGCTTATCTCGGAGGATACGGGGGCGGAAATGCGTCTTTTTACATCGTGTCACAATGTGACTAAGGAAGAATTTGAAAACGGAGAAACTTATATTTCTTTGATGAGGCGGAATCTGTCCGCTTTAAAGGAGGCTTTGAACTGATGGCGCTTATAGAAATAAAAAACGCATATATGGGCTATGAGGGCAAGACTGTTTTGTCTGACATAAACCTAAAAATTGACGAGGGCGATTATGTATGCATCGTAGGTGAAAACGGGTCGGGCAAGACGACTCTTATGAAGTGCCTGCTCGGACTTTTGCCCGTGCAGAGCGGCAGCGTTACTTTCGGCTGCGGCTTAAAGCAAAACGAAATCGGTTATCTGCCTCAGCAGACGCTTTTGCAAAAGGATTTTCCCGCTTCCGTAAGCGAAGTAGTGCTTTCGGGCTGTCTTAATAAAAAGCATACTCTTTTTTATTCAAAGGAGCAAAAGGAAACCGCCGCAAAAAATATGGAGCTTACGGGCATATATACGCTTCGCAAAAGGTGCTTCAGGGAGCTTTCGGGCGGTCAAAAGCAGAGGGCTCTGCTTGCAAGAGCTTTGTGCGCTACCCACAAGCTTTTGATACTCGACGAGCCTGTAACGGGTCTTGACCCAAAGGCGGCAACGGAAATGTATGCTCTTATCAAAAAGCTGAACAAAAACGGCATCACAATAATTATGGTGTCGCACGATATAACGGCGTCGGTGAATAACGCGTCAAAAATTCTCCACCTGTCGGGCAAGACTTATTTTTACGGCACGGCTCATCAGTATCTGCATTCCGATGTCGGCAAAAAGTTTATGATAACCGACTGTCCGTGCGACGACTGCCGTCACAGATCTGCGGAGGTGAAGTAAATGGATATTTTAGCTGAAATGTTTTCATACGGATTTATTATCAGAGCGTTTATAGTAGGCGTGCTCGTGTCCCTTTGCGCTGCGCTTTTAGGAGTGACGCTTGTGCTCAAACGCTATTCAATGATAGGCGACGGGCTTTCTCATGTCGGCTTCGGTGCGCTTGCTGTTGCGGCGGCGCTGAATCTTGCGCCGCTGGAGGTCGCCGTGCCCGTAGTGGTCGTTGCGGCGTTTTTACTGCTCAGACTTTCCGAGAACAGCAAAATCAACGGCGATGCCGCCATTGCCATAATTTCAAGTACAGCTCTTGCAATAGGAGTTGTGTGCGTGAGCATTTCCGGTGTTAATACAGACCTCAATTCATACTTGTTCGGAAGTATTCTTGCAACTTCAAACGCCGACGCGGTTATGTGTGCCGTGCTTGCTGCCGCCGTGATATTGATTTTCATTTTGTTTTACAATAAAATTTTTGCCGTCACTTTTGACGAAAGCTTTTCAAAGGCGACCGGACTTAAAACAGGGGCGTACAACACGATTATTTCACTTCTCACAGCGCTTACGATAGTTATCGGTATGAGAATAATGGGTACTCTGCTTATATCGGCTCTGATAATTTTCCCCGCGTTGTCCTCTATGAGGGTGTGCAAAAAGTTTAAGTCGGTCATTCTCTGTTCGGGCGTCCTATCCGTGTTGTGCTTTTTTATCGGAATGTGCGCTTCTTATTCGCTCGACACGCCGACGGGTGCCAGCGTGGTAATAGTCAACGCCTGCGTGTTTGTCATCTTTTGGATTGTAGAGGCAATACGGACAAGACAAAAGCTAAAAGATTCAATTAAAAATTAAAGGATATTTTCAATCAACGGAAACTCGCTTTCTTTTATGGAGGTGAGTTCTTTTTTTGCCGTGTCGCTTTCGGCAAAGTACATATCGACGCTGCAATTTTCCGCATACGCCTTCATCTTTGAAATGTTTATTCCTATGGCGTCAACATAGTCGTGTATAAGCAGCATATCAATGCTTTTTGCGGTATCGTCCCAATCCTGCTTTATCGTTTCGCACAGGCTTATCGCCTCTTCAAACTCACTTTTTCTCATAAGTCTGTCGCTTTGTTCTATCATAGAAATATAAATATCCGCCTTTCCGCTCACGTATCCGAGCTGTACTGCGGCAAAAACAAATACTGCGGCGATAAATAAAAATGCAATATAAATTCTCTTCATACTAACTTTCCTTTAAAATGATATTGTATTTTCCCGCTCCGTCAAGCGTCATAATAAATATGTCTTTAAGTCTCGTGTTTTCTCTTTTCAGTATATTGTAAACATCATTTTCCTTTTTGCCGCACAGCTCAAGGGAGTTATCCAAAATATGCCCGTCGCTTACAACCACGGTTTCAATTTTGTTGTCAATAATCCTCACGCCGAGGTCTTTTGCGCTCGGCTTTCTGCTTTGGGGCTTTTCAAGAACGCTCACCATACCGTTGGTTTCAACAATGCAGTACTGAACATCCTCAAGCGAAAAAACATTTTGCTGTCTAAGCTGAACGCATAAATCCTCCGTAGTAAGCCTCAGTCTTTTCATCTGACTTTGCAGGATTTTTCCGTCACGCACAACAACAACGGGATTGCCGCAGATAAGTCTGTGGAATTTTCCGCTTTTCATCATCAGCACGCTTGCAAGTATTTCCAAAGCCACGAGCACAAGCACCGGCACAACTCCGCTCAAAAGCGGCTGTGAGGTATTTTGCATCGGAATAGACGCAATGTCCGATACTATCAGCGTAATCACAAGCTCACTCGGCTGCATATCGCTTATCTGACGCTTTCCCATAAGCCTTACGGCAAGCACAACGAAGGCGTAAAGCAGTACAGTTCTCAAAACAGTTATAACCATATCATCACCGTTACTAATATTTGCAAAAAGTCCTGACATATTCTTCCGAATAAAAATTTATCCTCTGTTAACAATAAATAACGGTGATATTATGAACAGCTCATTAAAAAGCAATTTAGATACGCTCAAAAATATGTTTGCGTCCTCCGCCGATTTCACCGTTCGGGAGATGGTGATTTCTGCTCAAAAGCCGATAAACGCCGCAATTATAACAATAGAGGGTATGTGCAGCAAGGAGGTAATAGCGCTTTCAATAATCAATCCCCTGCTTTCTCACAGTTTTTCGGACGGTTCGGCTGACGAGGTTTTTGACGAAATTAAACAGTCGGTTCTCACATCGAGCGAAATCGTAGAATTTAACACCTTTGATGAGGCGATAATGTTTTCAACCTCGGGCTTTGCAGTCCTTGCGCTTGACGGCACGCAAAGAATGCTTGCAGTAGGCGTTCAGGGATTTTCGTTTAGAAGCGTGAGCGAACCCGAAAGCGAGGTTGTCCAAAGAGGCTCAAGAGAGGGATTTACAGAACCCCTCAGAATAAATATGACGCTGATACGGCGAAGAATAAAAAACCCCGACCTTGTCTTTGAAACGCTTACGGTGGGGGAGGAATCGCAAACACAGCTTATGCTTTGCTACCTGCAAAAAAGCGCTTCGCCCGAAATACTCGATGAAATTCGTAAAAGGCTTAACAAAAGCAACCTGAAAAATCTGCTTGCGTCGGGTTATCTCAACGAATATCTCGAGGACAAAGGCTCAATGTCGATTTTTTCGGGCGTGGGAATTTCCGAGCGGCCCGATACCGTCTGCGGCAAGCTTGCGGAGGGCAGAGTTGCAATCCTTGTTGACGGAACCCCTGCCGCAATAATTTTGCCCCACCTGTTTGTTGAGGAATTTCAAAGCGTAGACGATTACTCAAACCGTCCCTACTATGCGGCGTTTATAAGAATACTGAAGTACCTTTCGTTTATAATCGCCGTGTTTCTGCCGGGCGTTTATACGGCTTTTGCACAGTATCATCCCGAGTATTTCCCGACGGGACTGCTTATAAAAACGGCGGAGTCGCTGTCTGCAACGCCGCTTTCCGTGACGCTTGAAGCGCTTATCATAACATTTGTGTATGAAATAATGCGTGAGGCAGGCCTGCGTATTCCCAAACCGCTCGGGCACGCCGTCAGCATCGTGGGAGCGCTTGTGATAGGCGAGAGCGCCGTAAGCGCCGGCTTTATAAGCTCGTCGACGCTTAT
Source organism: uncultured Ruminococcus sp. (assembly GCA_944415425.1). Taxonomy (GTDB): domain Bacteria; phylum Bacillota; class Clostridia; order Oscillospirales; family Acutalibacteraceae; genus Ruminococcoides. Next base: position 14,363 of record CALYBP010000006.1, read on the forward strand.
GGTTATAGCAACAGCCGCAATTTGCAGCTATGTCACGGCGTCGCTGTATCCTCCGATAACCGTTCTCAGATTTTCCTATATAATTATCGGCGGAATTTTCGGACTGTGGGGAATAGTGCTTGCCACCTGCATCGTGCTTATCAATATGTGCTCAAAAACTTCCCTCGGAGTTCCCTATATGTCCTCTCTCGCTCCGTTTTCTATGCGAAGTATGAGAGATGTATTTATCCGCGCAAGCTGGAAAACTCTTTCAAAACGCACCATCAAGGTGCAAAAATTCCCCGAAACGGAGGATGTATATGCTGACGAAAATTAAATTTCCCTCAAAGCGCCTTATGCTCGCTCTGCTGTTGAGCTTTTGCTCCGTCATTTTGCTTGAAGCCTCATATTTCCCCAAAAATTCATCGTTTTTGTTTTTGCTGTTTTCTGTTTTGGTCGGTTTTTTGTTTGCGGGACTGCTTTTTATTCCTTCAGCCGTAATAAAAAGTAAAACAGATCTCGGCTTCATAGCCTACGCCGATAAAAAGACGCCTTCCGCTGTCATATTTGTATCGGCTCTTTACTGCATATATTTTGTGTATACAGCGGAATATTTTTTGCTGAAGTATTCCGATATGTTCTCAAAAAGAATTAACAGCGACGCAAATATTTACGCCGTTGCCTTTATACTTCTTGCGTGTGCGGTCTATTCCGCCTGCAAGGGAGCAAACGCAGCTGTTCGGTGTTCCCTGTTTATATTCGCATTTTCACTTATTGCTTTTGTTGTTATCATTTCGGGGAATATTTCTAATATAGAAATAAAGCTATCGGATTTTAATATAAGCGGCAGTCAAAGCGATTTTATAAGCACGGCATCACTTTTTGCAACGCCCGCATTTACCGCCGTGATATTTGCGGTTTTGTCGGGAAGTATAAAAAACTTTCGCTCAAGGCACATCGCAATTACCCTCATAATCGGTGCGGCGATATTCGGATTGTATATATTCTTTGCCCTGTTTGCCTTGGGAGACTATGCGCAGGCACAGGAATACAGTGCTTTTTTGCTCTCGAAAACTGCCCATTTTGAAAGCGTAGGAGGACTTGACAGCTTCTTTCTGGCAAGCTCACTGCTTTGTGTGTTTTTGGTACTTTCTCTGAGCCTTATATGCATATGCAAAAGTTCGGGCAAATCAGGTTCTCCCGTGTTTGCGTCGTTATTTGCTCTGCTGATTTTTATTCTTTTCATAAGCTCATCATTCTTTTATTCGGTCAAAAAACTGCTGACAGACCCGTATGTATTTAATGTGCTCACCGTAATATGCGCGGCGGCGGTTCCGTGCGTTTATATTATTTTCGGCAGGAGGAGATTGAATGTTTAAAAAACTATCGGCGCTGTTTTTATGCGCCATATCGCTTGCGCTGTCGGGCTGTTCTCAGTCAAAGCAGATTGACAAGGCGTATATCGCCGAGACAGTAGCTGTATTTGAAAACGGAGGAAAAACTTACTATTCGTTTTATTTGCTTTCGGACTCGGAAACTCCCGTATACACAGCCGTTGCCGCCGAATCGCTTGAGGACGCCTGCGAAAAGGCAAAAAAAGAGAGCGTGCCTAATTTAATGCTTTCAAAGCTCGGTTTATATGTGTCGGAAAAATCCTCAGCCGAGAAAAATCTGAAAGGCGATACGCAGTTTATTGCCGAAAACGCATATTTTTCACCGTTGATATATGTAACATTATGCGGAGACGGTGTGGTGGAAATGCTTGACAGCGACAAGGAGTTCGGGGAAAAGCTCGAGGAGCTTATAATTCTAAACAAGAAAAAAGATTCTTCGGTATCAGTAACTTCTTTATCAATATTCAATAATTTTTATGAAAACAAGGGCAAGGATTTAGCTCTTTCATATATTAATTCCGACAAAGAATTAAAAGCCGAAGTTATAAAAATGCCCCTGAAAAAATAATAAAAATTATAAAATATTGAAAAATAATTCACAAAAAGACTTTATACCGACCCTGATATGGTGTATAATATATCGTAATAGTACCCGATAAATATTAGGCGGTGAATTTATGGCTGTTGAATTTTCTGTACCGTTATCAGATATTGTAAAAGACCTCAATTTAAACGAGGTTTATATAGCGGAAAATTACGAAAAAACCCAAATTACTACTGTGGAGATCAACCGACCGGGACTTGAGCTTACGGGATATTTTGAATTTTTTGACAACAAGCGTATTCAGGTTTTCGGCAACACCGAGTTTTCCTATCTCGGCAGATTCGGAAGTGAAGCTCAAAAAATGGTCTTTGACTCTATCTTCAGCTTCGGCCCGCCGGCGGTAATCATCTGCCACGATATTGATTCTACCCCTGCGATAGTTGAAAGCGCAAAGCTTCACAATGTTTCCATTTTCAGCACGAGCGAGAATACTTCCGACCTGACCGCCCGTCTGGTTCAATACCTCAACAACGCGCTTGCTCCGCGAATTACACGTCACGGCGTTTTGGTGGAGGTGTACGGCGAGGGCTGTCTGCTCATCGGTGACAGCGGCGTCGGAAAGAGCGAGACAGCTATGGAGTTAATAAAAAGGGGACATCGCCTTGTTGCAGATGATGCGGTTGAAATCCGCAGAACGTCAACGACGACCCTTGTGGGACAGTCGCCGGCGAATATCAGGCATTTTATAGAGCTTAGGGGAATAGGAATAATAAACGCACGCCAGCTCTTCGGAATGGGCGCCGTAAAAATGCAGGAAAAAATTGATATTATCATTAACCTTGAGCCTTGGGATAACGCCAAGGTGTATGACCGAATGGGGCTTGAAAATCAGTATATGGACATTCTCGGCGTTGAGGTGCCGGCTCTGACAATACCTGTAAAGCCGGGAAGAAACCTTGCCGTAATCATCGAGGTCGCTGCGATGAACAACAGACAGAAAAAAATGGGTTACAATGCGGCTCAGGATTTGCTTAAAAGCCTCGGAATGGATGTAGACGAGGCGGCGCAGACGGTCAGGAACATTGTAGATAAATGGGAGTGATATAATGAAACTGATAGCAGACCTTCATACGCATACCATTGCGTCAACCCACGCATACGCAACGGTTACCGAAATGGCAGACGAAGCGGCAAAGCTGGGACTTTTCGCAATGGCGGTAACCGACCACGCACGCACAATGCCGGGCGCTCCGGGACCTATGTATTTTGAATCACTCGGACTTATCCCGCAGTATCTCAAGGGTGTAAGAATATTAAAGGGAATAGAGGCGAACATCTGCGACTACAACGGAAATCTTGATGTTGAGGAGCAATTACAAAATCACCTTGAATGGGTGGTGGCTTCAATGCACACTCTGACTTTAAAGGGCGAGCCGAGCGTTGAAAAATGTACAAATGCCTATTTAAAGGCTGCCGAAAATCCCAATGTCAATGTAATAGCGCACAGCGGCTCGGATTTTTTTAAGTATGACTACGAAAAGGTGATACCTGTACTTGCAAAAAACGGCAAGCTGATAGAAATTAACGATTCGGCTTTCAGATACAAAAAGAACTGTATGGGCAACTGCGTGGAAATTGCAAAAATTTGCAAAAAATACAATGCGAGAATCTGCGTGGATACGGACGCTCATTTTACCGACACATTGGGCAGAGCGTATAAAACGCTTGAGATGCTTAAAGATATTGATTTTCCCGAAAAGCTGATAGTAAATACAAATATCGAAAATTTAAAGTCGTATTTTGATGAAAAAAGCATATCTTATTAATAACTTGGGGGTATATTGTGAATAAATCGGATATTGTTTTCAATCTTGCGGAAATTTTAAGATGCGACGCAAGAAAAAATGAGCCTATGAGCAGGCACACAACATTTAAAATCGGCGGAAATGCGGACGCATACATAAAGGTGAACAATCTTAGTAAGCTTAGCACAATACTCAAGGAGTGCAGCGCTTCTCAGGTCGATTATATGATTGTCGGCAACGGAAGCAATTTGCTTGTGGGCGACGAGGGAATAAGAAAAACGGTTATAAGGCTTGACGGTGATTTTCGCAAAATTACACTCGTTGACGAAACCACGGTCTACTGCGGTGCGGGAGCGTCGCTTGCGTCGCTTTGCAAGTTTGCGCTCAAGTGCGGACTTTCGGGACTTGAGTTTGCGTGGGGAATACCCGGTACTGTCGGCGGAGCCGTGTTTATGAATGCGGGCGCATACGGCGGAGAAATGAAAGATGTTGTTTTCAGCGTATCTCATATGACGCGTGATGGTGAAATCGGCAGATTGGAAAGCGAAGATTTGAATTTCGGTTACAGAACAAGCGCTTACCGCAGTAACAATATGATAATCACGGGAGTAACCCTAAAGCTTACAAAGGGGATACAGAGCGATATAAGAGAAAAAATGGACGAATATATGCGAAGCCGAAACGAAAAACAGCCGCTTGAGTACCCGAGCGCGGGCAGTGTTTTCAAGCGCCCCGAGGGGTGCTTTGCGGGCACTTTGATTGAACAGTGCGGACTAAAGGGAAAAATGTGCGGCGGAGCGCAGATTTCCGATAAGCACGCAGGCTTTATAATCAACAAGTCCAACGCAAGCGCAGACGATGTTAAGGAATTGATAAGTGAAATTCAAAAAACAGTATTAGAAAAAACAGGAACCAAGCTTGAATGTGAGCTTATCATACTTTAATTTAGGTGTATTTTATGGAATTTGTAATCATAACGGGAATGTCGGGTGCGGGCAAAACAAGCGCGCTTCATGTGTTTGAGGACATTGGATATTACTGCGTCGATAATCTTCCCGCCTCGCTTTTGTCAACACTCTACACGCTCTGTCTTAACTCAAAGGAAAATATGATGAAGCGTGTTGCGGTTGTTGTCGATGTAAGAGGCAACGAAAATTTTGAGGATATGTACGCCGAAATAGAAAAATTCAAGAAAATGCATAAAAAGGTCAGCCTGCTGTTTTTTGACGCAAAGGTTGACTGCCTTATTGTAAGATACAAGGAAACACGCAGAAAGCATCCGCTTTCAGAACGCTTAAAGGACGGCTCGGTGTCTGAGGCGGTTGAATTTGAAAAGGCGCTTTTAATACCGATAAAAAGAATTTCCGACTACAAAATCGACACTACATATATGTCGGGAAAACAGCTTAGGGAGCGTGTAATGTCGATGTTTATGGATGATGCGTCGCAGAGTCTTACATTGACATTTATGTCGTTTGGTTTTAAGTACGGCATACCGCTTGAGGCCGACCTGATAATTGATGTTCGCTGTCTGCCGAATCCCTACTATATTCCCGAGCTCAAGCCGCTTACGGGACTTGACAGCAAAGTGCGTGATTATGTTTTAAAAAGCGAGGACACGCAGGAATTTATCGCGAGAACGCTTAATTTGCTTGATTTTTCCGTTCCGCTTTACTTAAAAGAGGGCAAAAGCGAGCTTGTTGTGGGAATAGGCTGTACCGGAGGCAAGCACAGGAGCGTTACGGTTGCGCTTACGCTTGAACAGCATTTTCTCGAAAAGGGATACAGGTGCATTATCCAGCACAGAGATGTTGAAAAATAGACGCTGACTGAATTTAAAATCGTAATAAAATTATTTTAACGAGAGAGGATAGTATGTCTTTTTCTTCTGAAATAAAAAAGGAGCTTTGCCGCAGTACGGTGTGCGAGCGTGAACTTCTCAAGTCGGAGCTTTACGGAATGCTGCTTTTCGGAAAAAAGTTTTCGGAAAATCAGATAGTTTTCACAACCGAAAATGTATACGCTTCGAGGCGGATAACATTTTTGCTTGAAAACCTTTATATGCCTATAATCGAAAAGCAGAATCTTCTGCGCACAAGGGGAAACGAAAATCATCTATATAAAATACTAATAGTAGATTCCTCGGACTGCAGGCGAATTTTTGAGGACTTCGGTCACATCCCGAATCAGGTGACCCTAAGGGTCAACAGGGCAAATGTCGGCTGCGACGAGCAGTCGGCAGCGTTTTTAAGGGGAGTTTTTCTGTCCTGCGGTTCCGTATCAGACCCCAAAAAGAGCTATCACGCCGAGTTTTGCGTGCCGCATAAAAATCTCTCTGTTGACCTGTGCAGGATAATTGATGAAACCGACAGCCTTGAGATTACGCCGAAAACGGTAACAAGAAACGGAAGCTATGTTGTATATTTTAAGGGCAGCGAGCAGATATGCGATTTGCTTACCTTTATCGGAGCGCCCGTAAAGGCGATGGAAATTATGGGCACAAAGGCGGTAAAGCAGGTGCGCAACAATATCAACAGAAGAATAAACGGTGAAATGGCAAACATCGGCAAGGTTGCTGCGGCTTCGGCAAAACAGCTTGAAGCCATAAAGAAAATCAAGGCGCAAAAGGGGCTTGAGTCACTCCCCGACGATTTGCGGGAGATTGCGTACCTCAGGCTTGAAAATCCCGAAATGTCGCTGAGGGATTTGGGAGCTAATCTCAACCCTCCCATAAGCCGCAGCGGAGCAAACCACAGAATGAAAAGATTGCTTGAATATGCGCTTTAATGTATGCGGCAATAAACAGCGTGTGCAAACGAGAAATGATTAAGAAAAACATACATAGAGAGAATAAAATCTCAAACTGTAAAATACTTTGCGTCAAAGCAAAAACGGCACAAAGTGCGTAAAATAAAACCACGGAGGTAGCTTTTATGGAAGAGAAAATGACTTTTGAACAGGCAAACGCAAAGCTTGTGCAAACCGTAAAGGCAATGGAAAATAAAAATATTACTCTTCAGGACAGCCTCGAATATTACGCAAAGGCGTGTGAACTTATCGCCTACTGCAAAAAAGAGCTTGAAACTTTTAGGGGCAAATTCGAAGATGTGCACGAAAGAATCGAAAAAATCTACAATTTGCAGGGTGATGAAAATGAATAATCATAATATTTCTTTAATAGAAAAATCATTATATGATTATCTGCCTTCATCCGACTGCAAAGAAAAGGTTTTGGCTCAGTCAATGAAATACAGCCTCGAAGCGGGCGGAAAGCGTGTAAGGCCGAGCCTTGTAATAGAGTTTGCAAAGCTTTGCCGTGCGGATGAAAAAAAGGCATTGCCCTTTGCCTGCGCGGTGGAAATGGTGCATACATATTCGCTTATCCACGATGATTTACCGTGTATGGACGACGATGACCTGCGACGCGGCAAGCCGTCGAATCACAAGGTGTACGGCGAGGACATAGCGCTTCTTGCGGGCGACGCGCTTTTGACGCTTGCTTTTGAAATTATGAGCAGCGATGAAACTGCCGCTTTAATAGGCGACAAGGCGTGCCGCAGAGGAGTAAATGTGCTTGCAAATTACGCAGGAGCAGGCGGAATGGTGGGCGGACAGGTCATTGACCTGATAAGTGAAAATCAAAGCGCGCCTGTTGAGGTTTTGAGGGAAATGGACTATAAAAAGACAGCCTGCCTAATAAAAGCCTCGTGCGAACTCGGATGCATTTGCGCCAATGCAAACGAATCCTTAATATCTGCGGCGTCAAGGTACGGCGAATGTATCGGACTTGCGTTTCAGATTGTCGATGATATTCTTGATGTTACTTCCTCTGACGAGGAACTCGGAAAACCTGTCGGAAGCGACAGGCAAAACAGCAAGTCAACCTATGTATCGCTTCTCGGAGTTGAAAAATGCCGTGAACTTGTAAATGAGCTTACAAATCAGGCGGTAAATTCGCTTGAAACCTTCGGCGAGGGTGCGCAGGAGCTTAAGGAGCTTGCGTTAAGGCTTGCGCACAGAACAAAATAAGAAAATTTTAGGATATGGTAATATGGGTGAATACAAATTACTCTCAAAAATCAAATCACCTAACGATGTAAAACGCCTTAAAAGCGAAGAAATCCCAAAGCTGTGCTCGGAAATCCGTGAAAAGCTCGTCGAAACGGTTTCGGTAAACGGAGGCCACCTTTCTCCCAATCTCGGAGTAGTAGAGCTTACCGTAGCGCTTAACCGAAGCTTTAATTTTCCCAAAGACAGCATTGTGTGGGACGTAGGTCACCAAAGCTACACCCACAAGCTTCTCACGGACAGGTTTGAAAGCTTTGATACCCTTCGTCAAAAGGACGGTATTTCGGGTTTCCCGAAGAGGTCGGAAAGCAAGTACGACGATTTTAACACGGGGCACAGCAGCACCTCAATCTCAGCGGCCTTCGGAATAGCAAACGCAAAGCATCTGCTCGGCGACCAAAGCTACACCGTTGCGGTAATAGGCGACGGCTCGTTTACGGGAGGACTTGCGTTTGAGGCGATGAACAACGCCGGGCGTTTTAATAAAAATTTCATAGTTGTTTTAAACGACAACAAAATGTCAATTTCAAAAAACGTAGGAGCGTTTCCCCGCTATCTTACGACGGTCAGAATACAGCCGTGGTATATCAGAGTAAAAAATGTAACAGAAAAAGCAGTTTCAAAAATTCCGCTGCTGGGCAATCCCATCAATAATTTTCTGCGCCGCAGCAAGTCGAGAATAAAAAATTTAGTGTACAAAAACACGCTCTTCGACTGCTTCGGATTTACCTATTTGGGACCTATCGACGGACACAATGTCGAGGAGCTCGAAAACGCCTTTTCGGTTGCAAAGAAAATAAACGCCCCCGTAATTCTTCATGTTGTCACCAAAAAAGGCAAGGGCTATCAGCCCGCCGAGGAAAATCCGGGTGAGTTTCACGGAATAGGAAAGTTTGATATTGATTCGGGCGAACCGCTTTCAAGCCATAAGGGCTTTTCATCCGTTTTCGGCAGGACAATGTGCGAGCTTGCCGAAAAAGATAAAAAAATATGCGCCATAACTGCGGCAATGTCGGCGGGAACGGGACTTTCCGACTTTTCAAAGATGTACAGGGAACGCTTTTTTGATGTGGGAATAGCCGAGGAGCATGCGGTGACTTTCGGATGCGGACTTGCCTCACGAGGCTTGAGACCGGTTTTTGCCGTGTATTCAACATTTCTCCAGCGTGCCTATGACCAGCTTATTCACGACTCGGCGCTCGGAAATTTACACCTTGTGCTTGCCGTTGACCGCGCGGGGATTGTCGGCAACGACGGTGAAACGCATCAGGGCGTATTTGACGTTTCGATGCTCAACTCAATTCCCAACACAACGGTTTTTTCGCCGTCATATTTCATCGGACTTAAAAAAGCGCTTTCAACTGCTGTATATCTGTGCGACAGCCTTGCCGTGGTAAGGTATCCGAGGGGCGGAGAGCTGTACAAGCCCGAAGATTACGGCGAGGAAAGCATTGATTACGATATATACGGAAGCGGTGACTGCGACAATCTTTTGATTACCTACGGCAGACTTTTTTCATACGCCTGCAAGGCAAAGGAAATGCTTGAAGAAAAGGGAATCAAAATTTGTATATTAAAACTTTGCAAAATAAGACCGATTGATAACGAGGCAGTCGAGTTTTCCGCAGGCTTTAAAAATGTTTGGTTTTTTGAAGAGGGAATCAAAAACGGCGGAATTGCACGCAATTTTTCCGATTTGCTTCAGCTAACTAACTTCGACGGAAATTATCACATCAAGGCGATAAACGATAAATTCGTAAAGCAGATGTCGGTTTCCGAGGCTCTGAAAATGCTCAGTCTCGACAGCGAGGGAATGTGCGATGTCATTATAAAGGATTTAGAGGGAAAAACAAACTGATATGAAAAAAAGACTTGATATACTTGTTTATGAAAAGGGTTTTGCCGAAAGCCGCGAAAAGGCAAAGGCGGTGATTATGGCGGGCCTTGTATATGTTGACAATCAAAAGGCTGACAAATGCGGAACTTCATACGATGAAAACTGCCGCATAGAGGTGAGGGGAAGCGCAAATAAGTATGTGAGCCGAGGCGGACTCAAGCTTGAAAAGGCGATAGAGAATTTTGATTTTGATTTAAAAGGCAAAATAACAATGGATATAGGGGCGTCAACAGGCGGATTTACCGACTGTATGCTTCAAAACGGCGCAAAAAAAGTGTATTCGATAGACGTAGGTTACGGTCAGCTTGCGTGGAAGCTTAGAAATGATGAAAGGGTTGTGAACCTCGAACGCACGAATATGAGAAAGGTGACCCGTGAGCAGGTGCCCGATGAAATTGATTTTTTCTCGGTAGATGTATCTTTCATTTCGCTCAGGCTTATTCTGCCCGTCGCACGAAGTCTCACAGCGCAAAATGCCGAGGCGGTCTGCCTTATAAAGCCTCAGTTTGAGGCGGGGCGTGAAAAGGTGGGCAAAAAGGGCGTTGTGCGTGACCCCGCAGTACATATCGAGGTTGTAGAGGGCATATATAATTTTTGTCTTGATAACGGATTTGATGTACTTAATCTCGATTATTCCCCGATAAAGGGTCCGGAGGGCAACATCGAGTATCTTATTCACATACGCAAAAGCGACAACCCAAAGTCATATACCGATATAACGCCGAAACAGCTTGTTGAACAATCTCACAAGGCGCTTGATAAGTAGGGTGATAAAATGAAAACAGCAATCATAGTCAATCTTTCAAAGCAACAGGCAGTTGCCTGCGCAGGGAAAATAGCGCTTTTGATGTTGTCACGCAACGCTCAGGTTTGTATGCTCAGCGAGTGTTCTCAGCACTACAAGGGCGTTGAAATATCCTACTGCGACAGCATAGACCGACTATTTGAAACGTGCGATGTTGCGGTGACAGTCGGAGGCGACGGAACAATAATCCACGCCGCGAAATACGCCGCCCGATACGGCACCCCGCTTATCGGAGTAAATGTAGGCAGACTCGGTTTTGCCGCGGACATCGAAGTGGACACGATAAGCGAGCTTACCAGAATAATAGACGGTGAATATTCGCTTGAAGAAAGGATACTGCTTGATGTTGAGGTGGTAAAAGGCGGTGTGTCAACCCACTATCTGTCCGTAAACGACGCGGTAATAGCAAGGGGGCAGCTTTCAAGAATAATTGATCTTCATGTTGCCCTAAACGGTGAGGAAATCGCAAAATACCGTGCCGACGGTTTGCTTTTTTCGACTCCCACAGGCTCAACGGCATATTCGCTTTCTGCAGGCGGACCCATTGTCGCCCCGCAGCTTGACTGCATTTTGATGACGCCCGTGTGTCCTCATTCGCTGTTTTCCCGTTCCGTTTTGTTTGAGGGCAATTCGGTTTTGTCGGTTTCGGTAAAAATCCCGGGCGACTGCTGCTGTGTGCTTACGGTTGACGGAGAAAAAAATGTCGGTATTCAGGCGGACGACACGGTAATTATAAAAAAATCAGATTTAAAGCTCAGGCTTCTTTCCATAAACAAACGCAATTTTTACAGAAAGCTTAACGAAAAGCTGAAAGAGAGGGAAATTTGATGAAATCGGGACGACACGCAAAAATTCTTGATATAATAAGCGAGTACCGCATAGAAACTCAGGATGAGCTTCTTAAACGCCTTAAAGAGGCGGGCTACAAGGCAACCCAGGCGACAATTTCCCGTGATATAAAGGATTTGAGGCTTGTAAAAACCCTCGGCTCCGACGGCAAGTACAGGTACACTTCGGGGACGAGAGCGTCGTCTGACATTCGCTCGAATTTTGCCGCACTTTTTTCAACGTCGGTAAGCTCCATAGAAGCGGCTCAAAACATTGTAGTAATAAAAACGCTCAGCGGAATGGCTCAGGCTGTCTGCGCCGCACTCGACTCAACGGACTTTACCGCCGTTGTCGGAACAATAGCGGGCGACGACACCATTTTTATTGCCTGCCGTTCCTCTCAGTTTGCGCAGAGCCTTGCAGACGAGCTCAAAAGGCTGATTTAACACAGGGTGAATAAAATGCTTTTGACTTTGTATATAGAAAATGTCGCCGTAATCGACAAAACCTCAATCGAGTTTAAACCGGGACTCAATGTCCTGACAGGTGAAACGGGCGCCGGAAAAAGTATTATAATCGACGCCATAAACGCGGTTATGGGACACAGAACTTCAAAAGAAATAATAAGAACGGGCGAACAGACAGCGTTTGTCAGCGCCCAGTTTGAAAACATAAACGATGAGGTCTTAAAAAAGCTTGAGGATCTCGGATTCTGCGACGATGAGGGCACGCTTGTTTTGCAAAGAACGCTGAGCGCATCCGGCAAGAGCGTCTGCAAAATAAACGGGAGACCCGCAACGGTTTCCATGCTCAGAGAGCTTTCGGGAAATCTGATTAATATTCACGGACAGCACGAAAGCTATGAGCTGTTTTCTCCCGATACGCATATAGATTATATCGACCGATACGGCAGGTGCGAAGAGCTTTTGGCTGATTATCAGGAAAAGTACGGAAGATATAAAATTCTAAAAAAGAAATTAGATGAAGCAAACACCGACGACACGGCCCGTCTTCACGAAATAGATTTGCTCACGTTCCAGGTAAACGAGCTTACTCAGGCGGAAGTAAGGCAGGGTGAGGAGGAACAGCTAAGAGCGGAGCGCACCTCGCTTATGAGCGTAGAAAAAATTTCGTCGCTGTTAAACGATGCGAAAAACAGCCTTTACGGCAGTGATAATTTTACCGGCGGCATAGACTGCGTGGATTCCGCCTGTTCCGACATACAGCGTGCAAGCGAATACAACGCCGAATACAGCTCGGTTTTTGACGCTCTTTCGGACGCGTACTACAATCTGCGCGACTGCGCCGAGAGTATTTCAGACGCCATAGATAACCTCGAAAGCGACCCGCAAAGGCTTGAGGAAATCGAGGAAAGACTTGACTTGTTAAGCACTCTCTCACGAAAATACGACTGTCCCTGCGATGAGCTCGACTCACTTTTGCAAAAGCTTGAAACAAGGCTTGAAGAGCTTGTAAATTACGATAAAAACCGTGATGAGCTTATAAATGCGGTGCGGAAAGCAGAGGACGAAACTTTAAAAGCGGCGGAAAAGCTCAGCAAACTTCGCAGAAAATCCGCCGAGGAATTTGCAAAAAGGGTAAAAGACGAGATGAGCTACCTCAATATGCCGAGCGTTGTGCTTGAGACCCGATTCAAGCGCACCGAGCTTACATCAAAGGGATACGACGGGGTGGAATTTTTAATTTCGGCAAACCCCGGCGAAACACCCCGTCCCGTCGCAAAAATCGCTTCGGGCGGTGAGCTGTCCCGTATGATGCTTGCAATCAAAACTGTCCTGTCGCACTCAGATACCGTTGATACTCTCATCTTTGATGAGGTTGACACGGGAATTTCAGGCTCTGCGGCGCAGAAAGTGGGATTTAAGCTCAGACAGGTAGCAAAAGAACGTCAGGTGCTTTGCGTTACCCATCAGGCGCAGATAGCCGCCCTTGCCGATAACCACTATTTGATTTCAAAGCAGATAGACGGCGGCAGAACCTTTACCGATGTTTCGCTTCTTGACCGTGAGGGCAGGAAAAACGAGCTTGCCCGCATTATCGGCGGAGTCAACGTAACCGACGCCGCTCTGTCTCATGCGGAGGCTATGCTCAGCGAAAACGGGAACTGAAATTAAACTATTCCGAAATTATTAATCAGATATTATTCGTATAAAATATCGTAAGACCGAAAGGAAGAGGCAGTATTGAAGCTGTGGACTGTGTCAAAGCTAAACAAGGCGCAAGCCCTTGAAATACAAAATAAATATAATCTGCCGCCGATAATCGCCATGCTTCTTCAGATAAGAAATATTAAGTCGGCGGAAGAAATAGAGGATTTCCTGTTTAACGAATCCGTGATAAATTCGCCCTTTGAGATAAAGGATATGGACAAGGCGGTATCAAGAATTAAAAAAGCCGTTGAAAGCGGCGAGCTTATCTGCGTTTACGGCGATTACGACGCCGACGGAGTTACCTCCACCGCATTGCTCTATTCCTATCTCGAAGCCGTGGGAGCAAATGTGATGTACTACATACCTTCCCGTGAAACGGAGGGTTACGGTATGAACATAAAAGCTGTCGATTATCTTTACAAAAAGGGAGTAGGTTTGATTGTAACCGTTGACAACGGAATTGCGGCGGCAAAAGAGATTGAACACGCTTCTTCTCTCGGAATTGACACGGTGGTAACCGACCACCATATGCCCCAGAAAACACTTCCTAACGCCTGCGCTGTTGTGGATCTTCACAGGGAGGACTGCAAAAGCCGATTTAAAGAGCTTTGCGGAGCGGGAGTTGCGTTTAAGCTTGTTATGGCGCTTGAGGGGGAGTACTGCGATGTTGATTCCCTGCTTGATAACTACGCCGATTTACTGAGCATTGGCACAATAGGCGATATAGTAGAGCTTAGAGGTGAAAACAGGGTTTTTGTTAAGCGTGGACTGAAAAGCATTGAAAACGGCGACAGAGTAGGTGTAGAAGCGCTTGTGCAGGGTTCGGGTCTTGACGGAAGAAAGCTCTCGGCAGGAAACGTGTCGTTTACGCTTGTTCCGAGGATAAACGCCGTGGGCAGGCTCGGTCAGTCGGGAAAATCGGTTGAGCTGTTGCTTACCGAGGACGAGGAAACCGCCGCTGAAATTTCTCAGGAGCTTTGTTTTGATAACTCACAGCGCAGAATGATTGAAGCGCAGATACTTGATGATATAAACGAACAGATAGTCAAAAATCCGTCGCTCATTTACGACAGAATAATTGTTCTTGACGGCGAAAACTGGCATCAGGGCGTAATCGGAATTGTTGCGTCGCGCATAAAGGACGCCTACGGAAAACCTGCGATTATAATATCCCGCTTCGGCGATACCGCAAAGGCTTCGGGCAGAAGCGTCGAGGGATTTTCGCTTTGTGACGCCGTATTTGCCTGCTCCGATTTGCTCACCCACTGCGGAGGACACCCCATGGCGGTGGGACTGTCGCTTGAGAGCTCAAAAATTGATGCCTTTCGCAAAAAACTAAACGACTACGCAAATTCATTTTCCGATATGCCCTTTGACAGGCTCAAAATTGACTGCAAGCTAAACCCCGCTTTTATAAACAATGAGCTTGTTTCGTCGCTTTCGTATTTACAGCCGTACGGTTCGGGCAACCCGACTCCCGTGTTTGGACTTTACAATATGACGGTAGACGATATTATTCCTTTATCGAATAATAAGCACCTTAAACTTTCGCTTTCCAAAAACAACACGAGGCTTTATGCGCTTTACTTTTTTATGTCAAAAGAGCAGTTTCCGTACAAAAAGGGAGAATCAATTGACCTTGCGGTAACCTTAGATACAAACGAATACAACGGAAACATAAGCGTTTCGGTTATAATAAAGGATATAAAGTCAAGCCTTGACGATACGGAAGAAATGCTCAAAAGCGAAAGGATTTATGAGGATTTTTGCAGCGGAAGAAAAGTTGAGCCGGACAAGCTTTGCTCAATAATTCCAAAGAGAGAAGATTTTGCTCTTATGTACAGATTCCTCAAATCCCGCTCGAAATACGAGTTTCCGTGCGATACTCTTGTACATAAGCTTGACAACAGGCTTTCTTTTGGTAAAATAAAAGTTATACTCAGGGCGATGAGTGAACTCGGACTGATAAGTTACAGCGAGGGAGTTAGTACGGGTCTGATAGCGGTAAACGATGTTTCGGGCAAGGTGTCGCTTGAATCTTCGCCTATAATCAAGAAATTAAATGAGGGATGCCAGCGTGAGTAAGTATTCAAATATTGCGCATTATCAGGATTTTTCAGAGCTGAAAAAAATATTGGAACACTCCGGAAATTCCTATGATATGGAATTGATTACAAAAGCATATAAACTTGCGGAAGAGTCTCACGGCGACCAGCGCAGAGTTTCGGGAATTCCCTATATACTTCACCCGACATCGGTTGCCTGTATTCTTGCGGAGCTCGGAATGGATACGGAATCAATCTGCGGAGCTTTGCTGCACGATGTGGTGGAGGATACCCCCGTAAAACTTGACGAAATCGCAAAAGGTTTCGGAAAGGACGTCGCAAAGCTTATTGACGGCGTGACCAAAATTTCAAAAATCCCTTATTCAACAAGAGAACAGCAGCAGGCTGAGAACATAAGAAAAATGCTTATCGCAATGGCTGACGATATAAGGGTAATCATCATAAAGCTTGCGGACAGACTGCACAATATGCGTACAATGGATTGTATGCCCGAACAAAAGCGCAGGGACAAATCACTTGAAAATATGCAGGTTTTCGCCCCCATTGCTCACCGCCTCGGTATCAAAACAATTAAAGACGAGCTTGAGGACCGCTCGCTTCAGTACCTTGACCCGATAGGCTATAAGGAAATCGAGGACGCCCTGCTTATGAACGAAGAGGGCAGAGATAAATTTATCGAATCCATAAAAGAACAGATCCTCGAAAAAACAAAGTCGATTATCAAAAATGTATATATAAGCGGAAGGGTAAAGAGCATCAACAGTATATACAGAAAAACCTTTATGCAGGGCAAGACAATAGACCAGATATTCGATGTTTTTGCCGTGCGTGTAATCGTTGATACCGTTCCCGACTGCTACAATGTGCTCGGTGTGGTACACGACATTTTCAAGCCTATTCCCAACAGGTTCAAGGACTATATATCAATGCCCAAACCCAATATGTACCAGTCGCTTCACACCACCGTGCTTGACAACAAGGCAATTCCCTTTGAGGTTCAGATAAGGACGTGGGAAATGCACTACACCGCCGAGTACGGAATCGCGGCTCACTGGAAGTACAAGCTCGGTATGAACGGCAAAAACAAGGAGGATAAGCTCAGCCAGAACATTCAGCGTGTAAAGAAGATGATCCTTGACCAGCTTGAAGCCGAGGACGCAACGGATATTGCAAAGAACATACGCAACGACTTTGAGGAAAACGACGTTTATGTGTTCACTCCAAAGGGCGATGTAATAAGCCTGCCCAGAGGCTCAACGCCGATAGATCTTGCCTATATAATTCACACTCAGGTGGGTCACAGAATGGTGGGCGCAAAAGTCAACGGCAAAATAATTCCCATCGACTACAAGCTCAAAACAGGTGAAATCTGCGAAATCATCACCCAAAAGGAAGAGCACCCCAACAGGTCGTGGATTGACATCTGCAAAACCGCTTCGGCAAAGTCCAAAATCAGACAATGGTACAAAAACGAAAAGCGTGACGAGAACATTGTCGAGGGCAAGCAGATGCTGGAGCGTGAATTTAAGCGCCACGGCATCAATCTCAATGAGGACGAATACGAAGAATTCCTCAAAAAGTTTATGGTAAAAAAGCAGTACAATACGCTTGATGACTTTTACGCCGCTGTCGGCTACGGCGGAATCCAGCTGTGGAAAATTATGCCGAGGCTCAAAGAGGAATATCAGAAGGCTTACACCGTTGAAATTGAAGATGTGCCCGTACAGCAGGCTCCCGTAAAGCGCAGCAAGGCGAAATCGGGCGTTGTAATCGAGGGTACAGACGATGTGCTTGTCAAGTTTTCAAACTGCTGCAATCCGCTTCCGGGCGATGATATTATAGGTTACATCACAAGAGGCTACGGCGTTTCCATCCACAAGAGAAACTGCACCAATGTGCCGAAGAATATTTCCGCCTGCGAGGAGCCGGAGCGCTGGGTTCACTGTTACTGGGAGGACGAGGTAGGAGAGGTTTTCCGAAGCACTCTTCAAATTACTGCAACGGACAGAACGGGACTGCTTGCCGATGTTACGATAAAGCTTTCCAATATGCATATTTTTATCCATTCTCTCAATTCAAGAGAGCTTAAAGAGGGCAAGGCGGTTGTTACCGCAACCATAGATGTTATGGGGCGCAACCACCTGCGCGGCGTAATTTCAAAGCTTTCCGACATAAACGGAATAGAAGAAATCAAGAGGTTGTAGTATGTTGGCAATTTTACAGAGGGTAGCAAATGCCCGTGTCGATATCGAAAACGAAACCGTGGGGAAGATAGAAAAGGGATTTTTAATCTTGCTCGGGGTTGAAAACGGAGATGAAAAGCGCGACGCGGAGGTTTTAGCGTCAAAAATATCATCACTTCGTATTTTTACCGATGAAAACGATAAAATGAACCTTTCGCTCTCCGATGTGGGCGGAGCCGTGCTTGTAATATCGAATTTTACATTGTGCGCCGACTGTTCTCACGGACGAAGACCGAGTTTTATCGGGGCTGCCCGCCCCGAAACGGCAAAACCGCTGTACGAGTATTTTTGCGATAAAATGCACGATAACGGAGTCGAGCGTGTCGAAAAGGGCGTTTTCGGCGCGGATATGCAGGTGCATCTTGTAAATGACGGACCCGTTACCATCGAAATAAATTCAAAGGATTTGAAAAAATGACGCAGGTAAAGATATATAATGTAACAGAGCTTTTAACAAATTGCTGTTATCTCGTTGACGAGGCAACAGGCAAAGCGGCCGTTGTTGACCCGGGAGATAAGTCGGAAGAGCTAATTTCTCAGATCGAAAAGGACGGGGGAAAACTTGAGTATGTAATGCTCACTCACGGTCACTACGACCATATAAGCTACGCAAAGCAGCTTGCCGACAAATACGGCGCGAAAATTGTAATCGGCAAAACGGAAAACCCGTTTTTGTCGGATGAATCGCTCAATCTCAGCTTTTATCACGGAATAAAGATACCACGGTTTTCGGCGGATATATTGCTTGAAGATAACGATACTTTTATGCTCGGCGATACCGAAATCCGCTATATTCTGACGCCGGGACACACGGGCGGAAGCGGCTGTTATATATTTGATAATACGATAATCAGCGGCGATACTCTTTTTTGTGAGTCATACGGAAGAACCGACCTTCCGACGGGAAGCGACGGCGATATGATAAAATCGCTTGCAAGGCTTAAAAATATCGACGGAGATTATACCGTAATTCCGGGACACGGCTCTGTTTCCTCACTTGAACACGAAAGAAAATATAATCCTCTTATGAGAGAGCTGTAATATGAATTTATATGTAAAAAACCATAACTATTGGTTTGAACTTGAAAATTTAACAAGGCTGTTTTTCCCTAACGAGAAAATCAATGTCTTTAAAGAATTTGAATCGACACAATCACCTTATATTTTCACATCTTTATCTGATAAAATAACCGTGGAGGCCGATATAAACGGCTTTAAAAGAAAAGCTCAGGCAAACCTCGATGTCGACAACGAGCTTGTAACCGCTCAGCTTCTCTACGGAATTTTGAGCGAATACTGCGGATATTCCCAGCCGTGGGGTGTTTTAACGGGAGTGCGTCCCGTCAAGCTTTTGAGGCGTTTGGAGCAGGAGCTTGGGGGAAAGGGTGCCCGTGATAAATTCTTAAACGATTTTTATGTTAGCGGCGAAAAGCTCAGGCTTGCAAAAACCACCGAGATAAACGAAAAGAAAATTCTCGATCTGTCAGATGACAACTCTTTCAGCCTTTATGTGGGAATCCCTTTCTGCCCGTCACGGTGCAGCTATTGTTCCTTTGTAATGTCGTCAATAGAGCGTGCAAAAAAGCTGACAGAGCCGTATGTTGAGCTTCTCTGCGAAGAAATAAAGCAAACGGCTCAGATTGCGTCAGACCTCGGGTTAAGGCTTGAAACAGTATACTTCGGCGGAGGAACACCCACAACTCTCTCAGGCAGTCAGCTTGACAGGCTCCTTAAAACAGTACGGAAAAATTTTGATATGTCAACCTGCCGTGAACTTACCGTTGAGGCGGGGCGCCCCGATACGGTAGACCTTGAGCGGCTCTCAGCTCTCAGGGAAAATAAAGTTGACAGAATAAGCATAAATCCTCAGACGCTAAATAACGATGTTTTGCGCAGCATCGGAAGAAAGCATACGGCGGAGCAGTTTTTATCTGCGTTTGAGCTTGCGAGAAAATGCGGATTTAATAACATAAACTCAGATTTGATTGCGGGACTTCCGGGCGATACCGAGGAAAGCTTTAAAAAATCGCTTGACACATTAACAAAGCTGTCTGCCGAATGTATAACCGTTCATACCCTCTGTATGAAAAGAGCGTCAACGCTTACTCATCTTGGTACATCTCTTAACAGACAGGACGCCGAAACGGCACGAAATATGCTTGAATATGCGGGCAAAGCCCTGACAGAAAACGAGTATATACCGTATTACCTATACCGCCAGAGCAGAATGGTAGGCAACCTTGAAAATGTCGGCTGGTCAAAGAAAGGGTATGAATGTCTTTACAATGTCTATGTAATGGACGAAACCCACACGGTTTTGGCGTGCGGTTCGGGCGGAGTTACAAAGCTCAAAGACAGCAAAAAGGACTGCCTTGAGCGAATATTCAATTTCAAATATCCGTATGAATACATCGACAGGTTTGGTGAAATCACGCAGAGAAAGTCTGCGGTTTATAAATTTTACGGAAAATAAAATCCCCTCTTAACGGGATAAAATAAAGAAAGGCAGGTTTTATTATGGGAAAATTTGATGAGATTTTTGATGATGTTGTTGTCAACGCAAAGGCGGCGGCTTCGGCTGTGTCAAAGAAAGCAACCGATGTTTACGATTCCTCAAAGTACAAAATCTCAGCGGCTGAAATACGTGGAGAAATCAACAAAAAACTTCGTGACCTCGGCGCGCTCACATACAAGTCGCAGGTTCACAAAACGGATTTGTCCGAGCAGATAAGTCTGCTTGTTGCCGAGATAACGGATTTGAGGGAAAATCTCAACACAATAAACGAGCATATCGCTTCCTCAAAAAATCTTAAAAAGTGTCCCAACTGCGACGCAGGCGTGCCGAAAAACTCGGTATACTGCAACATCTGCGGTGCAAAACTTGACAGCGCAGGCGTCAGCGAAGAGGAAGTATAAACCATCAATTTCTACGGGCGGCACACATTGCCGCCCGTATATGTGGTATTCAGCCTGCGTTTAGCGATAATTATTTTGAATATAAAAGGTGATTTAATTTGTCTAAAAAGTATAATGCCGTAGCAAATTCCGAAAAAGACGTATCCCAGACCTTTTTAAAAGGAGCGGCTGTTTTGACGCTCAGTATGATAATCGTCAAGGTGTTCGGATTGCTCGACAAAATTATTCTCACCAACATTTACTCAATGTTCGGCGAGGATATTGCGTCAATGGGAATGGGACTTTACAGCAACGCATTTGAGATATTTGTTGTAATTTTCACCGTCGCAACGGGCGGACTTCCCATAGCAATTTCAAGGCTTGTTTCACAGAATATGGCTGAAAAACGCTATAACGACGTAAAGCTGATACATAAAATTTCCGTTCCGTTTTTTATAATTGTGGGTATTATTTCATTGATAATTATGGTCGGCGGAAGCTTTGTGTATATTCAGCTCATTAAATCTCCTTATTCGCTGTACGCAATGCTCTGCCTTGCGCCTACCGTGCTTTTCGGCTGCCTTGTTTCAATATACAGGGGATATTTTGAGGGGCAGCGCAATATGGTTCCTACTGCAATTTCCGAGATTATAGAGGCGGCGGTAAAGCTCTTGCTCGGAACGGTAATCGCTTATCTTGTAATGAGCGTAGGTATCTCCTCATACGGGCAAACGGGCACTTTCCTCTGGTTTACTTTCGCATCGGAAACCGAGGCGCAAAATACAATACTTGCTTTTTCCGTAGCGGGAGCAATCTGCGGAATAACGCTCGGAAGCTTCGCTTCTTTTGTTTTTCTGTTTTTAAGATATAAAATAACAGGCGACGGTATTCCCGAAGAATATTATAAAAACTCGGTACATTCCAGAGCCAAGAGAGAAACTTTCATAATCATCTGCAAAACAGCCCTGCCTATTGCGACAGGGGCGTTTGTTATGAGCATCGGCTCTCTTATCGACCAGATAATCATTCAGAATGTTCTTTCAAATCTGGCGTCCTCAAACCCGGGAGTCCTTTATTCTCAGTACAGCGAATTTTATCCCAAAGAGGCGTTTTACGGCGAGTCTTCAACAGGCATTGCCCCCACTATACATACAAGACTTTGGGGCTGTTACTCATCTGCTCTTACCCTTATGCAGCTTGTAACCGCCGTTACTCAGGTGTTCGGCTCAAGCGCAATGCCTAACGTAACGAGTGCGTGGACAAAAGGAAACAAGGATGAGCTGAAAAAATCAATAGAAACCGTCATCAGAATGACCATGATGTTTACCCTGCCCATGTCGCTCGGACTTTGCGTGCTTGCTCATCCGATAATGTCCTTTGTTTACTCCGACGCCGCAATATCCGAAATCGGCGGTAATGTGCTAACACTTATGGGAATAACTACAATTTTTACTGCGGCGGTTACTCCCGTTTGCAGTATGCTTCAGGGCATAGGCAAGGTGAATCTTCCTATGAAGCTCTACACGCTTTGTATGTTGATCAAAATCGCCACCTCGTGGATGTTTGTAAGTATTCCCGAAATCAATATTCAGGGCGCGACAACGGGTTCGCTTGTCAGCTATGCGGTGATACTTGTAATAGGAATGTACCTGCTTGTAAAGCACTCAAAGATAAAGCCCGATTTCTTCTCAACCACGGTAAAGCCGCTTATAGGCGCCGTTTTGAGCTCCGCAGCGGCTTTTTTCGTAAATATGCTCATATCGCCTTTGATTTCACAAAGACTGTCAACGGTGCTTGCAATAGTAAGCGCAGTTGTTGTATATGTAATTGCTCTGCTTATAATGCGTGCGTTTACCGCAAACGAGATTAAATTTTTACCTAAAGGTAAAAAAATCGCAAAAGCTCTTGAAAAATGGCACCTGATTGGATAAAATAAGTAAGGCAAATAATGAAAAATAAATAAAAATCAAACGTGTTGGCAAATAATTGCATAATTTACTTATTTTTCCTAAACTTTGTTTTGGGTATTGATTTTAACCGATGTATAGTGTATAATGGGGTGTACTTAATGAATTTTAAAGAAAAAGATAACTACGGTTTTGACGATCTCGTTGAAATAGTAAGGGTTTTGCGTTCCCCCGGAGGATGTCCGTGGGATCGGGAACAAACCCACAAGTCCATCCGCTCAAATCTTATTGAAGAAACCTATGAGGCGGTCGAGGCTATCGACACCGAGGACACCGAGCTTCTAAAGGAGGAACTCGGTGATGTGCTTTTGCAGGTTGCGCTGCACAGCGAGATTGAAAGTGAAAAAAACAGTTTTAACATACAGGATGTGTGTGACGGAATATGCAAAAAGCTTATTATCCGTCATCCCCATGTTTTCGGAAGCGTTGAGGCTGACACCACGGAAGAGGTGCTTAAAAACTGGGACGCTATCAAGATGAAAACAAAGTCGCAAAAGTCACAGACGCAGGCTATGAACAGCGTATCAAGGGCTTTGCCGTCGCTTATGAGAAGCTCAAAGATTCAGCAAAAGGCGGCAAAGGCAGGCTTTGACTGGGACAGCGTAGACGGAGCGTACGACAAGCTTTTGGAGGAATGCGGCGAGCTTAAAAGCGCGATTGAGTCGGGCAACGGTGAGAATCAGCGTGAGGAGCTGGGAGATGTGCTGTTTTCGGCAGTCAATGTGGCAAGGTTTTTGGGCATTGACAGCGAACACGCTCTGTATGATGCCTGTGACAAGTTCATCAGCCGTTTTTCAAAGGTTGAGCAGCTTGCCGCACAAAGAGGCATTGATATGAAAAACGCATCGCTTGAAAAACTTGATTCCCTTTGGGATGAAGTTAAAATATTAAACAAGGATTATTAATGGAGGTTTTCAAAATGAAAAAGACAGAACTCATCGCTGCTATTGCAGAGCAGAGCGGACTTTCAAAGAAGGATGCTGAAAAGGCATTATCAGCTACAATCGACACAATCATCAAGGCTGTTGCCGAGGGCGATAAGATTCAGCTTACAGGCTTCGGTACTTTTGAGCAGCGTCAGAGAAGCGCAAGAACAGGCTGCGACCCCAGAACAGGCAACACAATCGAGATTCCTGCTTCTAAGGTTCCCGCTTTCAAGGCCGGCAAGGGCTTCAAGGACATTGTAAACAAGTAATCTGATTTGTTTAAAAGAGCCGAAGTTGTTTTTTCAACACGGCTCTTTTTATATTGCGTATGTTAAAATTCGGATAACGTCAAACAGGAGAAAATATGCGACTTGATAAATATTTAAAGGTGTCACGCCTTATAAAGCGCAGAACCGTTGCGAACGAAGCGTGCGATGCGGGCAAGGTCTGCGTAAACGGAAAGCCCGCACGGGCATCCTACGATGTTAAGGTAGGCGACATTATAGAAATCACACTCGGAGCGAAAAGTGTAAAAATCAAAGTGACCGACGTAAAGGAAGTGGTCCGCAAGGAAGAAGCGGATACCATGTATGAGGCGGTTGTGTAATATCAAAAATTAAGAGCGTGTCCGGTTTGACCGAACACGCTCGATTTGTTGTTTATGTTAAATTATAAATCGCGCCGCAGCTTGCGTTAAAACCCGACTTGTACGCTTTGGCATAAAAGCGGTTTGTAAAAAACTTTGCGTATAAAACTTACTTTTCAAATTATATTATAATACGCAGGCTTACTCAGTGAATTTTACTCTGCAAGCACCCAGTTTTCGCTTTCCGCAATATCGTCGCAGGCCTCGCAGCCCATTTTATAATTTGTTTTTCCGTCGGCAGTCCAGACAATCAGGTTATACATAATAAGGCGCTTGTCTTTATCAAAATAGCCTATCGTGTCGTCCGATTCGTCGCTGCGTTTAACCTCGGGAAGAGAAGCAAAATATTCGTCGTAATACTGCTTGATTTGATCTTCGCTTTCATCGGTAGTAAAGTGAACCACTTTGTTGCCGATAAGGTCTGTTGAAGAAACAAGGTAATATGTATCCTCCGCAGTGTTGAGTTTAGCCTTGTAGCCGTCGCTGTACTCGTAGGGAAGTTCATACCCGTCTGCCGGCACAGGAGTTTCTTTTGATGTGTTGCAGGCAACTGATGTGAGAGCAAGCGAAGCTATCACGGCGGATAAAACAATTTTTGAAACGAAAGATTTAAAATTCATTATAAATTCTCCTAAAAATAATCTACTATAATATGATAATACAAATTGAGCGTAAAGTCAATGAAAAATTTGTTATAATTGAAGTAAAATCTAATCGCTAAAATTAAATATTTGTGAATATATTATATTTTTCAAAGTAAAATTAGGCGAAAAGACTCAAAATCGAGCCGAAAATCCAACAAAATAAAGCGTCGTAAAAAGATGCTGAAAAAATTAAAGGTCAAAAATAGTCAAATTCCTCTTGACATTTATAAAATTTGGTATAAAATATAATTAGCACTCAAGATATGAGAGTGCTAAATGATAATGTATTATATTTAGCAGGAGGCTTAATTATGAGTATCAAACCATTGCTTGACAGAGTTGTATTAAAAGTAGAAGAAGCTGAGGAAAAAACAAAAAGCGGAATTATTCTTTCTTCCGCCGCACAGGAAAAACCTCAGTTCGCATCTGTTGTCGCAGTAGGACCGGGCGGCGTTGTTGACGGCAACGAGGTTAAGATGTATGTCAAGGTCGGCGACAAGGTAATCGCAAGCAAATATGCGGGAACAGAAGTTAAGATTGACGGTGAGGAATACACAATTGTTCGTCAGTCGGATATTTTAGCAACAGTTGAATAATAAATTTCGGAGGTAATCATTATGGCTAAACAAATCGCATACGGTGAAGAAGCAAGAAAAGCTCTTATGAAAGGTATCGACCAGCTTGCCGATACAGTAAAAATAACACTCGGCCCTAAGGGCAGAAATGTTGTTCTCGACAAAAAATTCGGCGCTCCGTTAATCACAAACGACGGCGTAACAATAGCAAAGGAAATCGAGCTTGACGACCCGTTTGAAAATATGGGCGCACAGCTTGTTAAAGAGGTTTCCATTAAAACTAACGATGTTGCAGGCGACGGTACTACAACGGCTACGCTTCTTGCACAGGCTCTCATCAGAGAGGGTATGAAGAATGTAACAGCAGGTGCAAACCCCATGGTTCTCAAAAAGGGAATCGCTGACGCAGTCGACGTTGCAGTCAAGGCAGTTAAGGACAACAGCCAAAAGGTTGCAGGCACAGAGGACATTGCAAGAGTTGCAACGGTTTCATCACAGGATGAGTTCATCGGCAAGCTCATTGCAGAGGCAATGGAAAAGGTTACGACCGACGGTGTTATTACGGTTGAAGAATCAAAAACTGCCGATACTTACAGCGAGGTAGTTGAGGGTATGATGTTTGACAGAGGCTACATCGCACCTTATATGGTAACCGATACTGATAAAATGGTTGCAGAGCTTGACAACCCTCTTATCCTTATCACAGATAAAAAGATTTCAACAACACAGGAAATTCTCCCGCTCCTCGAGCAGGTAGTACAGTCGGGCAAGAAGCTCCTCATTATTGCGGAAGATGTTGAGGGCGAAGCTCTTACAACTCTCGTACTTAATAAGCTCAGAGGAACATTCACCTGCGTTGCAGTCAAGGCACCGGGCTTCGGCGACAGAAGAAAGGAAATGCTCCAGGATATTGCAACTCTTACAGGCGGTACTGTAATCACCTCGGACCTCGGACTTGAGCTTAAAGATACAACAATGGATCAGCTCGGCACAGCCCGTCAGGTTAAGGTTGAAAAGGAGAACACAATCATCGTTGACGGCGCAGGTGACAAGGACGCTATCAAGGGCAGAGTTGCTCAGATCAGACAGCAGATTGAAACCACAACATCTGATTTTGACCGTGAAAAGCTTCAGGAACGCCTTGCAAAGCTTGCAGGCGGCGTTGCAGTTATCAAGGTAGGCGCAGCTACCGAAGTTGAGATGAAGGAGAAGAAGCTCCGCATTGAGGACGCTCTTGCAGCTACAAAGGCAGCAGTCGAAGAGGGTATCGTTGCAGGCGGCGGTATCGCTTGTATGAATGCTATTCCCGCTGTTCAGGCTTATGTTGACACACTTGAGGGCGACGCAAAAACAGGTGCAAAGATTGTTTTAAAGGCACTTGAAGAGCCGCTCCGTCAGATTGCAGCCAACGCAGGTCTTGAGGGAAGCGTAATTGCCGAAAATGTTAAAAAGGCCAACAAGGTCGGCTACGGCTTCAACGCTCTTACCGAGAAATATACAGATATGATGGCAGCAGGAATTGTTGACCCGACAAAGGTTACACGTTCTGCTCTCCAGAACGCTTCTTCGGTTGCGGCAATGGTACTCACAACAGAGTCCCTTGTTGCGGATATTAAGGAGCCCGCAGCTGCCGCTCCCGCAGCACCCGATATGGGCGGAATGTACTAATATTGACACAAAGAGCTATGGGGTATTGCGTTTTGCAATACCCTTGCTTTTTTTTGTCTGCTATATTATAATGCTTTTATATAGATTAAGTATTATACGGGTGGTTTTATGAAGATTAAGGAAGATTTCATTTTGCGAAAAGTTGCTGATTCGTATGTTGTTGTGCCTGTAAATAATATGTCGCTTGATTTTAACGGAATTGTTAACCTCAACGAAACGGGAGCGTTTCTTTTTGATATTTTGCAAAAGGGAGCCGAAAAAGATGAGCTTTTGAAAAAAATGCTCGATGAGTATGATGTGACGCCTGAAAAGGCTTCAAGCGATATTGATATTTTCATACAAAAACTAAAGGATGCTGATGTTCTTGAATAAAGAAATCACAATTAGCGCCGTAATCGACATAATCAAAGAAAAGGTTGAGAGCGGTGGAACGGTCACCTATACACCCAACGGCACGAGTATGCTGCCTATGCTGAGGGACGGTGAAGATGTCGTTGTGCTTTCAAAGCCCAAAGGAAGACTTCATCTTTTTGATATTCCGCTCTACAAAAGGCGGGACGGCACCTACGCCCTGCACAGAATTGTAAATTTTGACGCAGACGGAAGCTATGTGCTTTGCGGCGACAATCAGTTTGCATTGGAACACGGAGTGAAAGACAGCGATGTTGTCGCCGTTGTAACAGCGTTTTACCGAGGCGGCAAGTCTTATCGTGTGAGCTCTTTTTCTTATCGTGTGTATGTGAATTTTTGGTATTATACAAGGCTTTTAAGGCGCTCATACAGGTTCGGCACAAAAAGAATTTCACGAATATTTGGAAAAGGAAATAAAAACTCCGATGAAAAGAACACTCACTGAAACCGAAAAAAAAGAATATTCCTATCTCATAAGGTCGCTGTCTGCCGCAGTTAACGGTACTGAGCCTCCTGTGCCGTACGGAGGCATTGACTGGAATATGCTTTTAAAGCGCGCGCAGTTCTGCGGCGTGGGTTTCGCTTTTTCGAGTGCCGTTTTAAGGCTTGACAAAAAATTTATTGCCGATGATACTTTGATTAAAATTCTAAAAGAGAATATTAATTTCGGAATTATGATTGACAGCAATCTGAATTACGAAATTGAAAAGGTGCTTTCCGCATTTGAAAAGTACAAAATAAAAAATGTCCCCGTCAAAGGTTATTTTCTCAAAAAAGAATATCCACGTCCCGAACTGCGTACGGTGGGGGATTTTGATATTTTGTTTGACAAAAATCAGGTTGACCTTGTAAAGCAGGCTTTTTGTGAAATCGGGTATGAATTTACCTTTAACGACGACAATCAATATCATTTTAAAAAGCCTCCCTACGTATTTATTGAAATGCATTCTTCCCTTGTGCACGAGTGGGAGAGCTACTATCCCTACTTATCAGACAGTCTTGACCGCTCTGTTAAGCGGGAGGGCTATGATTACTCTTATGAGCTTTCGCCCGAAGACCATTATATTTACCTGCTTGTCCACAACTCAAACCATTTCAGAATGGGCGGCTTGAGCATACGAATGGCGCTCGATACCTATGTCTATTACAAAAATTACAAGCACGACTTTGATTTTGACTATTTAAACGAAAGATTAAAGCTTTTTAAGCTTGACGTGTTTGAAAAGCGAATCAGGGAGATCGCGTTTAATTGGTTTTCGCCCGACAGGCAGATCATTACTTTTGATGATTTGGAGATTTACATAATTTTAAGCGCAATACTCGGCAGGGTAGACGCAGGAGTTATGATAAAATCCTATAAAAACATTTTAGAAGCGGAAAAAGCAGGGAAAAACAAGTCGAAGTTTTCTTATTTTATCAGCAGTATTTTTCCGCCTAAGTCTTCAATGCTTCCTCATTACCCGTATCTTGAAAGATTCCCGTTCCTCCTTCCCGCGTCGTGGGCGTCAATGTGGTTTAAAAGGCTGTTCATCGAGAAAAATGTGCATTTTAAAAGCGGACTTAAAAACAGATTTTCATACACGCAGGAGGATATTGATTATTTTAAAAACGTACTAAACGAAGCGGGATTTGACGATTTAAGCTGACGTAAAATCGAGTGACTCGACACGCAATTCGAGCAGACAGGTTGACATTATCAAACCTTCTCTGCCCGACAATTTCCGTGCAGTTTCCGATAAGTAAAAAGCTGTATTGTTTTTAATTACAATACAGCTTATATTTTTTATTTGATTATTTTGTATCCGAAGTATTCTTAGTATTCTTAAATTTGCGGGCAAAATTTTGAAGTCCCGTAAATTCAAAGTCAAGCAGAGTGTTCAACCCGAATGACGCGGTAGGAATCAGCAAAATTATATAGGTTAAAATATACTGCGATTTTCCTTCAAACAGCAGATGATATGCAAATCCGCCGAGAACCACGAGAGGAAGCAGAGCGGTTTCGATATTTGTTTTTCTTTTAAAGAATAAACAATAAATCCCGATTACAAAAAGAATATACAGAATCTGAATAAACAAGTTAAAGTACAGCTCAAAAAACTGTCCCAAGCTTCCGTCGTACATACCTTTTCCGATTGCGTTTATCTCCGATGAATGGGATTTTACCTCGCTTACCCAAATGCTCTCAAATGTCGGTTCGTTCCACTGGCTTGTAATCTTTTTTCCGAAAAAGTCTGCCGCATAGCCGGGGTTGTTTGCAAAGATATTTATCCTTGTATTTATATCGTCCCAAGCCGCAGCATTTGCAGCTTCATCGTTTAACTGATATTGCTTGTAGGTTTCAAGTGCTATCCCGTTGTACCAGCCGGGAGCCATACTTGATTCATTAAGTCCCATGTCAAGGTACAAAACCTGAGAAACGCCGTCTGCAAGTTTGACGCCCGCTCTGTTTTCATAGCTAATGATAATAAGATTGTTTACTCCCACGGCGGCAACGCATATTGCAAGTGCAAAAGCGATACTCTGCCACTTTTTTTCTTTCACCGTGTGGACGATGAGCATAACAACAAATGCGACGAGATAAATCATATTGTTGTATTTTGCCGTTGCGGCAAGTACAAGCAGCGCACCGCAGGGGAGAAGAAGAAAATATTTTGACGACTGAAAATATTTTATCAAAAAGTAACTTGCCCAAACGGCGCAGCACATACCGATTATGTTTCCGTAGACAAAGGTTGAAAACAAAATAGGCTGAAAGCATCCGCCAAGCAGGAGTATTGCAAAAAATTCGGCGGCACGCCTTTTAAACAGCAGTCTTGTTATTTTAGCGATGCCGAGATAAGCCAGAGCCACGCAGAAAACGTTTATAATCTGAATCGGCATATAGCTTTGTGTGCCGAAAATTCTGTAAACTATCTCGCTTATAAAAACAAATCCGAGCTGAAACGGATAGAAGTTGTAGTAGGAATAACCGTCGTAATAAGCGCTGTTGTAAAAATCTCCGCCTCTAAGCGACGAGTAATTTCCGTTTGCCGCCTGTGACGCGGTTTCAAACACATTATAGCTGTCAGCCGCTGGGATTGATGTCACGGAAAAAATCCAGATAAATCCGAGCAGCAGGACATAGACGACAAGACCGATTTCCAAAAAACGCAGATTAACTTTTGCAAAAAAGTCGTAGTGCTTTTTCATTTTAAATACAAAAACGGCAAAAAGAACCGTCACAAAAATATTTAAAGCAATGTTGTCAGTCTGAAAAATTATTTTTTCCGCACCGTAAGCCGTCGGGTCGAAAACGCTTGTCTGAAAAATGCTCATAACGGCAACATAAGCAAATGCCAAAAATAATAAAAGACATATAAGGTTTACAACAATATATTCAAAAGTGTATTGTCTTTTCATCGTTTCAATATTTTTATTTTTTACTTTTGCTTGATTTTTCTTTGCCGTGTTATTATGTGATTTGTTATTTTTATTCATATGTAAATCCGCCTGTCAGAATTCCTTTTTTACCGAACGCATATACAGCTTTTCAAGTTCTTCCTTCGGGTTGGCATTTTCAAACAACACATTATACACGCTTTCCACGATCGGCAGATCAACTCCAAGCTCTTGTCCGAGCTTGTACAAAGCCTTTGATGTCATTACACCCTCGGCAAGCTTTTGAAACTTGATTCCCTTAACAAGATCTTCGCCGTATTTTCTGTTGTGGCTCCACTTTGAAAACAAGGTTGCTTCGTAGTCACCGAGGTGACAAAGACCGTAAGCGCTCATTTCGTTTCCGCCGAGTGCTTTGATAAGCCTCGCAATTTCTCTTGTGCCTCTTGCCATTAACGCGCCTTTTAAAGATGTGTAGTTAAGTCCGTCGAGAATACCTGCCGCGATTCCTATAACATTTTTGGCGGCAGCACCTATTTCGCTGCCGATAAGGTCCGTACCCAAATAAAATCTTATAAGCTCGCTGTTAAACTCGTTTACAAGCATTTCCTTAACCGATTGATTGTGGCTGTCAATTACCATACAGTTAGGTATGCCCTTTACATAATCCTGCGGATGACCCGGGCCTACCCATACGGCAACTGGAGTTTTGCTCTCGTCAACAAATTCCCCTACAACTTCGCTTAGCCGCTTGCCGCTTGATGCTTCAACGCCTTTCATACACAAAACAATTATTTTGTTATCGAGATTGTATTTTGAGATATCCTCAAAATAAGAGCGAAGATATTGAGATGAAATTGAAATTATAATAACCTCTGCTCTTGATACAGCCTTTTCCAAGTCCGATGAAACCTCAATGGACTGCGGAAAGCAAAGATAGTCGTTTTTGCGTGTGTTTTTAAGCTGTATAAATTCAGGTGCGTCCTTAAGTCCGCACGAAAGAACATTATGTCCGATTTTATCAAGGTACCATGCAATGCAGCTGCCCCATCTTCCGCAGCCGAGAACTGAAATTTTCATAATAAGCTCCTGTAATTAAATATCCTGAATTTTAAATAAACAAGAAAACCCGCCCGACCGTATGATTCAAATAATAACCTGCCTACGAAAAAAGCAGGTGGGTGCCGCCTTTAAACTTCAGGCTCCCTTCGTCCGAACAACGGGAGGTCTGCACACCGCTTAAAGAGCTAAGCTCCCGATTAAAATGTTGTAGGGTTATTTTAAAATCATTCGCGTATCGGGCAGGCTGATAAACCTGTTTAATTTTAACCTAATAATATGTTATGCCGAGAGAGCTGAAAAATTACCGCTCTTCGTCATAAAGCTCGCTGTAATATTTATCCTCAAACAATTTTGAAACATCAAAAAGCGTCTTATCATCCTCAACCGGCACAAGCTGATCGAAGCCGTCGGTCTGCTCTGCTTTAAAAATAAAATAATCGCCTGAAGAATTTACGGCTTCCGAAGCATCGGAAAAACGGGGCTGAAGCACAAAAAACTTTTCGTCGTTTCTGTAAATTATATCAAGGATTTCAAACTCCGATTCTTTGCCGCTTTCATCGCAAAGCGTAATTAAATCTGCCTCAAACTCATTGTCCACGGCAAGCTTCACCTCTTTAAATAATTTTACATTTTTTTATCTGTTTAGTCAAGTGGTTTGGATATTTAGGACATAATAAATAAAAGATATATATTTTTTTAAAAAAGTTTAAAAAAAGTGTTGACAATTAACAAAAGGTGTGATATATTATAGCCAAGATAATTAATCTTACTTAAACAGACAACTTCCTTTCTATGTGCTTGATTACTCCATAAAATTACCTAAAAACCGACGGCTGCATACCGTCGGTTTTTACGTT
>CALYBP010000007.1 GCA_944415425.1 uncultured Ruminococcus sp.
CATCAAGAAACAAAACCTTGGGACTGTGCAGAAGCGACGCCGCAATATCCGCCCTCATTCTCTGCCCGAGTGAAAGGGTACGAACAGGACTTGTGATAAAGCTTTCGAGATCCAGCACCTCGTTTAGAAAAGCCATTCGCTTGCGATACCTATCGTCGGGCACCTCATAGATTTCCTTAAGCACTCCGTAGGTTTCCCTTAACGGCAAATCCCACCAAAGCTGAGTTCTCTGACCGAAAACAACACCGATTTCCTTAACATAGCTTTTGCGGTTTTGCGTAGGATTTTTACCGTTTATGGTACAGCTTCCCGATGTAGGAGTCAAAATCCCCGTAAGCATTTTTATAACCGTGCTTTTGCCTGCACCGTTAGGTCCGATAAATCCGAGGATTTCTCCCTCGGGCACATTAAAGCTTATGTCGTTTACCGCAACAATTTTTTCGGTTTTGGGATGAAACAGGGACTTAAAACTTCCTATAACCCCCGGTTCCTTAATCGTCTTTTTAAACTCTTTTTTTAAATTGTCTACTTTGATCATAATATCCCCCCATTATATTATTCGATATATTATAACACTTTTTTGCAAAAAATGCAAATTGTGGCATTTAGCAATATTTTAATATCTTTACGCCTTTAATAAAAGAATTAGCATTCTTATAATTTCATTAAACTTTCGTCAAATAAATCTGTTTTGTTCTGCGTTATACTCGTAGCCTATTGAAGAAAGCTTTGAAATTATATCGTCGGCGCTTACGCAAAGTGATTTTGAAAGTTCCTCAAGAGAATTATAGTTATCACGAAGCTGTGTGTTGATGTATGATAAAAGAATTGCGGGATCATTTGGTATTGACATTATTACATCTCCTTTTAAACAGTAGTTAGTTTATAAATTAGGGTTGTTGAAAATTTAAAATATGTTATAATACTTTTGAAATCTTTTGCGGAGGGATAAAATATGATAATTCTTGCTTCGGCTTCACCACGCAGACAGCAGCTTTTGTCACTGGTTTGTGACAGCTTTGAAATTGAGCCTGCCGATATAGAAGAAACGGTGGATTCAAAAACTGAACTTAATAAAGCACCCGAGCTTCTTGCCTTAAAAAAAGCCGAATATATACAAAATAAAAATCATTTTGACGACATTGTAATCGGATGTGACACAGGCGTGTTTCTTGACGGTGCAATGCTTGGAAAGCCGAAATCAAAGGAAAACGCGAAGGAAATGCTTTTAAGCCTATCAGGCAGAAAGCATTGCGTTATTACGGGATGTGCACTTCTATTTAGAAATAAAAAAATTACATTTTCCGTTTCTACCGAGGTTGAATTTTTTCCATTGAGTGAACGCGAAATCGACAAGTACATTGCTACCGAAGAGCCGATGGACAAGGCGGGCGGATACGGAATACAAGGCAAAGGAGCACTACTTGTTAAGAGAATCAACGGAGATTATTACAACGTTGTAGGTCTGCCGATTGCTCTGCTTAACAAAAAGCTCAAAGAACTTTGCGAAAACAACACATAAAAAGCCGAGTGCCCTGACACGCACTTTGACACTTTGAGCAGACAGGTTGATATTATCAAAACTTCTCTCTCCGACCGTTTTCGGGCAGTTTCATAAATAAACAAAAGGCTGCAAACGGTGCTTATTAAAATCACACCGTTGCAGCCTGTTTTAATCTTAAATCTTAGGTAATCAAATTATACTTTCTGGCAAACAGCATTAATTGATTCAGGAATATCTTCTTCCGAAGCGGAAATAAGAAGAACAATATTTGTCGATGATGTTTCGGAAAGCTCCTGAAGCTTCTTAGTGAAATCTTCAAGTCCTGCAACGCCGTCGGGGCAAATCTTGAATGTAGAATCAACAAGAATATCAGTTACATCGTAGTTGCCTGCACAAATGCCGCTGATAAATCCGTAAAGCATATCGTAACCCTCAACGAGGTACTGCTCAGTATCAATAAGTCTTGCCTTATGAGTTACGTCATAAGTGAGCTTTGAGCCCTTTTCAACTACTACAACATTACCCGATGATGCGGCAACTGCTTCGTTTGCAAGAGCAATAAGTTTCTTAGTTTTTCCTGTTCCTTTTTTACCGATAAGTAAAGTAACCATAATCAGTTCCTCCCGTTAATTTAACTTTAAAAAGAAATTACTTAAGTCTTGCTTCAAGAGCAGCTTTTTGATCCTCATATCCAGGCTTGCCGAGCAATGCAAACATATTCTTCTTATAGCTCTCAACGCCGGGCTGATTAAACGGGTTTACACCGAGCATATAGCCTGAAATAGCGCAAGCCTTTTCAAAGAAATAAATGAGATAACCAAGCTCTGATTCATTCATCTCGGGCACATTGATAACAACATTGGGAACTCCGCCGTCATTGTGTGCAAGAACGGTACCCTCAAAAGCTTTTTGATTTACAAATCCCATTGTCTTGCCTGAAAGGAAGTTAAGACCGTCAACATTTGTAGGATCTGTACCGAGTGTAACTTCTTTTTTACATTTATCAAATAGAACAACAGTTTCAAACATTGTGCGTCTGCCGTCCTGAATGTACTGACCAAGCGAGTGAAGATCGGTAGAGAAAATGACACTTGCGGGGAAAATGCCTTTGTTATCCTTGCCCTCACTCTCAGCAAACAACTGCTTAAACCACTCGGACATCATTGTGTAGGCAGGCTCGTAAGATACCATAACCTCCATTGTTTTGCCCTTGCGGTAAAGAATATTACGAATTGCAGCATATTTGTAGCAATCGTTTGTCATCAAATCATCATTGTCAAAGTCTTTCTGAGCCTTAGCGGCACCCTGCATAAGAGCGTCAATATCAGCGCCCGATACAGCGATAGGCAAAAGGCCTACGGCAGTAAGAACGGAAAAGCGTCCGCCTACATCATCGGGTACTACAAAGGTTTCGTAGCCTTCCTCATCGGCAAGAGCCTTGAGTGTTCCCTTTGCCTTGTCGGTTGTACAGTAAATACGCTCTCTTGCGCCGTCTTTGCCGTACTTTTTCTCAAGCATTTCACGGAACACACGGAAAGCGATAGCAGGCTCCGTTGTTGTGCCTGACTTTGAAATCATATTAACGGATACATCCTTGCCCTCGCAAAGCTCCATAATCTCGGCAAGAGCTGATGAGCTGATTGAATTACCCGTAAAGAAAATCTGCGGTGTATCCTTGCAAGTAAGGTTATAATTTTGAGAAGTCAAAAACTCGATTGCCGCACGGGCGCCGAGATATGAGCCGCCGATTCCGATTACTACAAAAACATCTGTGTCCTTCTTTATTTTCTCAGCGGCAGCCTTGATTCTTGCGAACTCTTCCTTGTCATAATCAGTCGGAAGGCTCAGCCAGCCGAGAAAATCATTTCCGAGACCCGAACCGTCATGGAGCATTTTGTGTGCCGTTTTTACTTCAGCAGCAACGCCCTCATATTCGTGCTCATTAATAAAACCTCTTAAATACTTGTCTGTTAGTTTAGTTGCCATTGATAAATTCCTCCAAAATTCTTATTCGGAAAAATAGTATGTATTTGCTCCGATATAAGTATCTTTGTTGTTTTATTATACTATAAATCAAGTATTTTTGCAAGGTCAATTTGTTAAGTTTATAATGAGATTAGAGAATTAAAAACCATCTCAAGAACCAACATATACGAAATTTTTTCAACCGGAAACGCCGCGGTTATATCACATTCTTTGATGTTTTCACCGTCAAGCGTGTAAATTAATTTACCTAATTTTTGATTTTTTTCTATTGGAGCCGACACGCTTTCGGGCAAATTTACCGTAGTTTTTATATCGCCTTCCCGACCCTTGTCAACTACGACCTTTGATGATGCGGGGCAATTTATGCTTACGTTTGCCTCCATTCCTCCGTCAACCTTTATTTGTGAGGGCATTTCATCGGGAAGTGTTAATTCTTTTACGGAAATATTTGCAAATCCGTAATCAAGCAAAGCCGCCGCATCGGCAAATCTTTCCTTGCCGGTATCGCAGCCGAGTACTACCGCTATCAGAGAAACATCCCCTCTCTTTGCAGTTGCTGACATGCAGCAGCCTGCGTCATCGGTAGTTCCTGTTTTCAGACCTGTTATGCCGTTATATGTCTTTAAAAGCTTATTTGTGTTTACGATCTGAGTTTTACCGTCTCTTAGGGTATCGAGCCATATTGAGCTGTAATCAAATATTTTTTCGTGCTTAATAAGCTCCTTTGACATAATCGCAACATCATATGCTGAAGTTACATGACCCTCCTCATCAAGTCCGTTGCAGTTTTTGAATACGGTATCGTTCATTTTTAACTCTTTTGCACGCTTATTCATATTTTCTATAAACGCATCTTCACTTCCGCTTATATGCTCAGCAAGCGCAACTGCCGCGTCATTTGCGGATGCCACAACGGTTGCCTTTATCATATCATCGGCACTCATTGTCTCGCCCGTCTCAAGCCAAATATCGCTGCCGCCCATTGACGCAGCGTGCTCGGATGCGGTAATTGTATCATCAAGCGAAAGTTTCCCGCTGTCTATTGCCTCAAAGACAAGCAGAAGAGTCATAACCTTTGTTACGGATGCACACGGACGCTTTTCGTGAGAATTTTTTTCAAAAATAATTTTTCCGGTAGTTGCCTCCATCAAAACGGCTGACGGAGCAGTTATTGTGTCCGCACTTACGGCACCTGCCTTTGATGAAGCGGGAAATAATAATACCAATGAAACCAAAGCATAAATAATAACTTTTTTAAGCATAAAAAACACCTCGTTCATTAATATGAACAAGGTGTAATTTGTATGTTGATTTTCGCCTTAATCGGGCAGATTTTCAGCCTTAGTTGAGAAATTTAAGGCTGCGGAGAATCGGTACTTCTACGGACTTGTTAAGGCAAGTGTTGATGAAGGCGATAACTGTAACCACAAGAATGATAACAGTACATACGCCGAAAGCAATCGGAACAATGCATGTCCAGAACAGAACAGCCGAAATAAAAGCCAAAATCATTGTAGTTACGGAAATTTTAAGGCCCTGCTTAATGTGGAAATTCAAATAATCTGATTTATTTGAAATTCTTGCTACAAGCGCAATCAGCACCCCGAAAATACCGCAGCAATAACACAAAAGCGCAAGCAGCTTATTATCGTGTACTTCTTGAGCGGCAAACTCAGCAGTGTGATCATACGGATTTACAACAGGGGTAAACGGCTGAGCGTAATTGCTTTGATACGCATTGGGCTGAGGCTGCTGGGGATTAGCATTTTGAAATGAAAATCCGCAGTTAGTGCAGAACATTGCGTCATCCGACATTTGGTTGTTACAATTAGGACAATTTTTCATTATAATTCCTCCAAAATTTTTATTATATTAAATTAATAATAATTAAGTATATCATTCTATAAGACAAACCGCATGAGCAGAAATTCCCTCAAGTCTGCCGGTAAATCCGAGTTTTTCCTCGGTTGTTGCTTTGACGCTTACTTCTGAAATGCTTATACCGCATGCACGGGCAATATTTTCACGCATTAAATCAATGTGATTTTTAAGCTTTGGTTTTTGAGCTATCACGGTTGAATCAATGTTTATTATTCTGTATCCGTTTTCCTTTAAAACGCCGCATACACGCTCTAAAAGCAGTATACTGTCGGCGCCCTTGTAAGCTTCGTCGTCATCGGGAAAAAGTTTTCCGATATCGCCGAGAGCGGCAGCACCGAGCAAAGCGTCCATAATGGCATGCACAAGCACATCGGCGTCGGAGTGTCCGAGCAAGCCAAGCTCAAACGGAATCTCAACTCCGCCGAGAATCAGCTTTCTTCTTTCTGTCAGCTTATGCACATCATAGCCGTGACCTATTCGCATTTTTCTCATCCTTTAATAATATTACTGCAATTTTTAAATGATGCATAAATATCTAAATTCTTGACCTTAAAATGCTCTCCGCAATTATTATATCTATCGGCGTTGTCAGCTTAATATTCTCAGGACTACCTTTAACGACTTCAATTTCTCCGCCCATATTTTCGATAAGAGAACAATCGTCGGTATAGTTTATCATATTATCGCCTGCATTTTCCAGAGCAAATTTATAAAGCTCACATTCAAAAACCTGAGGCGTCTGAACAGCACGAAGCTGCGACCTTAGAGGGGTGCTCTCTATTTTGTTAAACCCGTCAACAATTTTTATTGTATCGGTAACCGAAGTCCCGAGAGTTGCCGCACCGTTATCAAAAGCCGACTCAACAACCCGCTCGATCTCTTCAACCGTAATCAGAGGGCGGGCTCCGTCGTGAATCGCATAGTATTTTGCTTTTTCATTGGTAGCTTTAACTCCGTTGCGAACGCTTTCAGCACGGGACGCACCGCCGTTAACTATGGCACTCACCTTTGAAAAATTATTTTCAAGAGCAATATCTTTGATACGCTGTTTATCCTGCTCACGGCTCACTACAACTATTTCTTTTATTAAATGACAGTTTTGAAACGCCTTTAATGTATATTCAATAGCAGGGCGTGACAAAAGCGGAATAAACTGCTTGCTGTCGGCAATCCCCATTCTTACAGAGCCGCCCGCCGCTACTATTATAGCAGAAACATAAGCTGACATAACACTATCTCCAAAAAGCTTTACACTTTATCAAACGCCTGTTTTAGATCGTCTATTAAATCATCAACATTTTCAATTCCGACTGATAGTCTGATTAAGTCGGGCGCAATTCCTGCTTCCAAAAGCTGTTGTTCCGTCATCTGGCGATGAGTATGGCTTGCAGGATGCAAAAGACAGGTTTTTGCGTCAGCAACATGGGTAGCGATGGACGCGAGCTTTAAGCTGTCCATAAACTTAATTGACTTTTCTCTTCCTCCCTTTAAGCCAAACGCAAGAACGCCGCATGAGCCGTTAGGAAGATATTTCTTAGCAAGCTCATTGTACTTGTCTCCCTCAAGGTCGGGATAGTCAACCCAAGCCACTTTGTCGTTTGACTTTAAAAACTTTGCGATTTCCAGCGCGTTTTTGCAGTGACGCTCCATTCTCAAATGTAGCGACTCAAGACCGTTCATGAGGTAAAATGCGTTCTGCGGCGACTGAATTGAGCCGAGATCACGCATAAGCTGAGATGTAGCCTTTGTAATGTATGCAAGTTTACCGAATTTTTCGGCATAAACGATACCGTGATATGACTCATCTGGAGTTGTAAGTCCGGGATATTTATCAGCGTACTGCATCCAATCGAAATTACCGCTGTCAACAATAGCTCCGCCCACTCCGACAGCGTGACCGTCCATATACTTTGTAGTGGAATGAGTTACAATATCTGCACCCCATTTTATAGGCTGACAATTCACAGGAGTTGCAAATGTGTTGTCCACAATAAGGGGAACACCGTGGGAATGTGCAAGTCGGGCAAACTTTTCAATGTCAAGCACCGAAACAGTAGGATTTGTTATGGTTTCACCGAAAACAGCCCTTGTGTTAGGCTTAAACGCCTT
Source organism: uncultured Ruminococcus sp. (assembly GCA_944415425.1). Classification (GTDB taxonomy): domain Bacteria; phylum Bacillota; class Clostridia; order Oscillospirales; family Acutalibacteraceae; genus Ruminococcoides. Next base: position 7,481 of record CALYBP010000007.1, read on the forward strand.
GGCAAGTTCTTCCTCAGGCAGATTTTGATCAACAAATGTACAGTCAATTCCCATTTTCTTCATTGTAACGCCTAAAAGATTAAAAGTACCGCCGTAAATTGAGGAGGAAGCGACAATGTGGCTTCCTGCCTCGCAAATATTAAACAAAGCAAAAAAGTTTGCAGCCTGACCGCTTGATGTAAGCATACCTGCAACACCGCCCTCCAATGCAGCGATTTTTGCCGCTACTGCATCGTTTGTCGGGTTTTGCAGTCTTGTATAAAAATATCCGCTTGCCTCAAGGTCAAACAGTTTTCCCATTTCGTCACTTGTAGAATATTTGAAAGTTGTGCTCTGATAGATAGGTATCTGGCGCGGTTCGCCGTTTTTTGGTTCATAGCCTGCATGCAGGCATTTTGTTTCAGTTTTCATTTACTAAAATACCTCCTGACATTGGGTAACACATATTATTTAAAATAAATTCTTTATAAATTCCATAATAAAATCGGTTCCGTAAATTACAAGCGCAAATACAATAATAAGCAAAATAGCCGATACAACTCTTACCGTAGTACGCTTTGTATTGCTCATCGCCTCAAACTGTTCGGCATCCGCATCTGAATCCATGTATTCATCCGCCGAATCTGTCCCGTTGACTATTTTTTCTCCGCCGAGTTTAATTGCGCCTATACCGACGCAAATATCATATGCTTTTTCGTACGCAGAATACGGTACCAAAATATCATAAGTCGATGTATCACTTCCAGTAAACACTTTTGCTGACGCCATATTTTTCTGCAAAATGCTGCTGCATGGAATCATACTGTCATCAAGTGCAGCCGTTATTCTTTCAAGCTCAAAGCCTGAAGCTGATATAAGACACACGGGAGTATTTTTATCAGTTATTGCGCAAAGAGATTTTTTGCAGCTTGTACATACTTGCTGTTCATCATCATACAAATGTTTGCATTTTTTACAGTATTTCATCATTTTACCTTTCCGATTTAAGTATTACGATACAATATTACCATAAATTTATTTATGTAGCAATACCCCAACTCAATTTATATAATGTTTTTACAATTATGTTGTTTTGTATTGATATATTGTTATACAAAAAGCTCCTCCGAAAACAGAGGAGCAAATTTTGTTAAAATATTAAACGGGGTGAACCATATTTTCTTTATCAAGCTTGTCGCCGTTGATTCCTGCCTTTGCGTTTCTTCTTTTTTCAAAAAAGTCAAGCGCTACCTTGGGGAACTGAGCATAGGAAAGAACGTCCTCGGGCTGCTCCATCCACTCTGAAATTTCACTCCTGAGTTTTTCAAGCTCAGGTTCAAGCAAATCGGCGGGACGGCAGTTTATTACCTTTTTGTCGCCGATAATCTTTTTCTGGAACTCAGGGTCAATAGGCATCGGAGTTGTACCGTATTCGCCTGCAACAAGTCCCTTAAACTCATTTGTGCACATTTTGTAGCGTTCGCCTGTGATTACATTGAATACTGCCTGTGTGCCGACAATCTGAGATGTGGGAGTTACAAGCGGCGGATAACCCGAATCCTCTCTTACTCTCGGAACTTCCTCGAGCACCTTATCAAGCTGATCCTCTTTGCCAGCCTGTTTGAGCTGCGAAAGAAGATTTGAAAGCATACCGCCCGGAACCTGATAGATAAGCGCCTTTGCGTCGGTTGCAAGCATCTTATGATCAAGAAGTCCCGACTCTATATATTTCTCACGAAGAGTCATAAAGTAAGCGCGAATTTCCGCAAGCTCTTTTATATCAAGCCCTGTATCAAACTCTGTTCCCTGCAAAGCCGCAACCATAGACTCCGTAGGAGCGTGTGATGTACCCAAAGCAAGGGGGCTGATAGCTGTATCAATTGCATCCGCACCTGCTTCAACACCCTTTAACAGGCACATTGAAGCAAGTCCCGATGTGTAGTGAGTGTGGAGCTGAAGCGGCATTTCGGGAAGTGCTGCCTTAATTGCCTTAACAAGGCTCTCTGTTTTTGAAGGAGTAAGCAAAGCAGCCATATCCTTAATACAGATTGAATCAGCGCCTGCGTCAGCAATTCTCTTTGCATATTCAACATAATACTCGTCGGTAAAAACAGGTCCTGTTGTGTAGCTTATTGCAACCTGTGCGTGACCGCCCTCTTTGTTAGCGGCTTTAATTGCGGTCTTTAAGTTCTTAATATCGTTAAGAGCGTCAAAAATACGGATAATATCGATACCGTTTGCTATTGAACGCTGAACAAGATATTCAACGCAGTCATCAGCATAATGACGGTAGCCGAGCATATTCTGGCCTCTAAAAAGCATCTGAAGTTTTGTATTTGGGCAATGCTCCTTAATTGTGCGAAGTCTTTCCCACGGATCTTCATTCAAAAATCGAAGGCACGCATCATAAGTAGCTCCGCCCCAGCACTCAAGTGAGTAATAACCGATTTTGTCAAGCTTGTCAAGAATCGGGAGCATATCCTCTGTTGTCATTCTTGTAGCAATAAGTGACTGGTGAGCGTCACGCAGGGCAGTTTCGGTAATTTTAATTTTCTTTGCCATTATTGACATCCCTTTCGTCAGTTATAATTAGTTAAGAGTTACAAGAACCTTACCGGAATCAACAGATTCACCTTTTGTTACATCTACGGTTGCAACAACAGCGTCCTTAGGAGCCTTTACAGGTGTTTCCATCTTCATTGCCTCAATAAATACAAGGTCATCACCGGCCTTTACTGACTGACCTGCCGAAACTACAACATTAACAATAGTTCCGGGCATCGGAGCCTTTACTACAATAGAACCAGCTGCACCTGAAGGAGCGGCGGGCTTTGCAGCGGGAGCAGGTGCTGCGGGTGCTGCGGGAGCAGCAGCAGGAGATGTGGAAGTGCCGAGCTCTTCAACCTGAACATCGTATGCTGTTCCGTTTACTGTAATTCTTAAATTTTTCATTGTAATTACCCCTTTATTTTAACAAGTTATTTTCTTTAAAAATACTTTAGTGTATTTATAACAGACAAAATCAAATTGTTGAATGCTTCTTTGAAAGCGTAGGAACACGTTTGCCGGAAAGCATATCAAGAGCGGAAATAAGCGTCTGACGAAGCTCTGTTTCCTCAACAATACCGTCCACATAGCTGTTCTGAGCGGCATTAAAAGCCGAGAGATTTTCCTGCGCAAACTTCTCAGCCGCAGCACTCTGCTGATCAACAGGAACTTTCATTGCTTCGGGAGCCATAATAAATGCGGCTGCCTCAACATTAACCGGAGAAATCACTGCGTCGGGAAGCGCATAAACAACATCCGCATTTGCACCCGTTCCCGCAAGTGCAATGTAAGCCGAGCCGATTGCCTTGCCGGTTACAACAGAAATCTTCACCGTTGTAGCCTCTGCGTAAGCCGAAGCTGCCTTTGCAGCCGATTTAATCGACTCAAATCCCGTGCAGTTTACAAATGATACAACAGGAAGTGAGAATGCATCGCAAAAACGAACAAATTTTGCAATCTTTGTTGTGGCCTTACAGTCGAGCATACCGCCCTTTGTGGATACAACTCCTACAACCTGTCCTCCGATGCGGGCAAGACGAACATTTGCGCCCTTTCCGTATTCATTATAAAACTTAACAGCGCTGTTACCGTCAATTGTTTTGCTGACAATGCATCCGCTTTCACATTCAATAGGAGCTTCCTCAAAAGATTGGGGCGCCATATTAAGGTTATTGGAGGGAAGATAAAGCATAAGCTCCTTTGCCATTGAAACGGCTTCCTGAGAATCCTTTGCAATAAGTGCCGCAACGCCGTTTTCGGCATTATACTGAGCGCTTGAATTTTCACCTGTTACGGAAAGCGAAAGCTGTGCCTTTTCGCTCATAATTACAACATCTGCACTAACTGCATTAAGTGCTGATGTTCCGAGGCATGTGCCTAAAACGACCGAAATCTGCGGAACAACACCCGAGAGAGAAGCGGCACAATTAAGAACCTCGCCGCAGCCTGCCAAAAGCTCTGTGCCCTGCGAAAGTCTTCCGCCTATGCTATCATAAAATCCTACGACAGGAGCACCCGTCTTGAGAGCAAGGTCATAAAGCTTTTTAAGCTTTGCAGCCTGAGCCTTGCTCATTGCACCGCCGCAGATGTCGCTGTTTTGCGCAAACGCATAAACAGGCATACCCTCAACCGTTCCGAATCCCGCAACGACCTCGGCGTAACCTTCCCCTGATTTTGCAAATGCATCAATTTCACAAAAGCTGTCTGCATCAAAAAATTCCGTAATTGTCTTATACGCGGAAGTTGATTCAATCTCAGCCTTTGCCTGATTGATTTTTTCTATACTCATTATAACATCCTCCAATACTATGTATTGAATATGCGGAAGTTTCCGCATACTATTTATTCACATTACATTATATCCTATCTTTTAAAAAAGCACAAGAAAAAGATTGCTTTTTTTCAATTTTTAACACTTTATATAGTAATTAGTAAAAATCATAATATTTATTGTAAATTAAATTGGTTTTCCGTTTACAATAGGATTTGAAAGTAGTTTTTTTAACTCATTTTCAGTCAGGTCACGCCACGACCCCTGCTTGAGCATACCCATTTTAACACAGCCGATTTGTATTCTCTTGAGTCTTGCAACTTCAAGCCCCACCGCATCGCACATTCTGCGTATTTCTCTGTTTTTGCCCTCGTGAAGCATCATTTCAAGAACGACTCTTCCGGGTTCCTTATGCAGCACATGAACCCGTGCGGGCGCAGTTTTTTTACCGTCAAGCTCAACTCCCGTTTCAAGCTTTACAAGCTGTTCCTCGTCAATAGACGGTCTGACCGTAACACGGTATATTTTGTATATTCCGTTTTTAGGGTGCATAATTTTATTTGCAAATTCGCCGTCGTTTGTAAGTATGAGCATACCCTCGGAATCCTTATCAAGTCTTCCCACGGGATAAACCCTTACTCCGACATCCTCAACAAGCTGAGCAACGCATTTTCTTCCCCGCTCATCACTCATTGTCGTAATGTAACCTCTCGGCTTATTAAGCATAATATAACGGTTGTTTGACTTGGGTTTTACAAGTCTTTTCCCTTTAACAAATACCTTATCGGAAGAAGTTACCTTGTCACCCAAAACCGCGGTTTTTCCGTTAACCTTTACATGGCCGTCCAAAATCAGCTCTTCGGCCTTTCTTCTTGACGCTATTCCGCATTGAGATATAAATTTTTGAAGTCGTATTTGTTCGTCTTTACCCATTTGTAAAAAATTCCTTTATCTTGATAAAAATATTTTTATTTTCTTTTAAAGCATTAATATTATCAACCGCAACAATACTGTTTTCGGCAATAAGTTTACCGTCTTTCAGATACCTTATCTTTCCTACCTCTTCCCCTCTGCATATCGGTGCGTACAAAAAGCTGTCTATATAAACCTGTCTTTTGACGCTGTCAATTTCAGACGCCTCGACTACTATTGATACCGGCTTCTCGCCTGTTACACTCACCATATCCTTTTCCCCGCCCACACAGGGAATATCGGCAAAAAAATCAGAGTCGTCGCTTGAATACATCGAGTACTCATCAAAGCCGTAATTATAAAGCGCAATATGATCGTTCCAGTCGTTTCTGTCGTTGAATGTTACGCATACAAGAGTAAGTCCGTCTTTTTTTGCGGCAGAAACAAGGCATCTTCCGGCAGACATTGTATAACCTGTTTTGCCCCCGATACAGTACTCGTAAAGCGACAGCAGACGGTTGTGGTTAGAGTATGTAGTTACCTTAGACTGAGGCTCTAAAAACTCAACAGTTGCGCTCTTCTGAGAAGTAAGCTTTACAAACTCCTCGTTCTCAAGGGCATATGACATAAGAATAGCCATATCAATCGCTGTTGAATAGTGATTGTCGTCATCAAGTCCGCTGGGAGTGACAAAGTGAGTATTCTTCATTCCGATTTGTTCCGCTCTCTGATTCATTTTTTCGGCAAATTTCTCAAAACTGCCTGAAATAGAAAGCGCCGCCGCATTTGCCGCATCGTTTCCCGATGCCATCATCATACCTGCGGCAAGGTCTTTGAGTGTTACAACATCACCGATTTTAAGATACATAGAGCTGCCCTCGGCGATCATATCATCCGTAAATTTAACTTTTTTGTTAAGAGATGACGCCTCCTCAAGCGCAAGCAGCGATGTCATAAGTTTTGTAGTACTGGCCGGCTTCATTTTCTTGTTTTCATTTTTTGAGCTAATAATTTTTCCGTTATCGGCACAATAAAGCACATATGCCTGTGCTGAGATGCTTAAATCCGAATAAGGCTGTGCCGCAGCGGTAATCGGGCACAAAGCAACGGCAACCACGGCCATAATAATACAGATGATTTTTCTCATATGTACACCTCCAGCATATCTTATGCGGGAGGCGGTTTTGGTATTACATCAAACTATTTGCTCAGATGTCTGCATCATCCATTGTTATCTCTGAAAAATCATCGTTTTTAGCGGAGGTTTTCTTGTTTTCCTTTTTAAATATATCCTTAATCTTGTCGATCACTTCGGGAATCATTCCTACAAGTCTGTCGGGAGTACCCTCAAACTTATCCACGGGTATAAGTTTTACATCGCCCTTATAAACCGTAAGAAAAGCAACAGGCTGAATAGTAACTCCTGCGCCGCTGCCTCCGCCGAAGCAATCCTTATTTTCTTTTTTGGTAGGCAAATCCGAACCGCCCGAAGCAAATCCGTAGCTCACCTTAGAAACTGGGATAATCAATGTTCCGTCGGGTGAAACTATGGGTTCTCCGACTATTGTGTTGACATCGATCATCTCTTTGATTTTGTTCATCGTTGTGTCCATAAGTCCGGAAATAGGATGTTCCATGTTCATTCTCCTTACTATGCAATATTTTAGTTTAATTTTTTAAGTCTGCCAAAAGTTTTATTCCCTTGTATCCGTGTTTTATTGCAAGATAAGCAATCCATACAGCCCTAATGCGTGCATTAAGTTTGAAATAAACTCCTGTCTTTGCGTTTTCATTAAAATCAGGTGTTATGTCAACCCCGCAGTTTTTATATTTTACAATACCGAGCAAAAGTCCGAATGCGGGATAAACAACCGAGCAGCATCCCCCGTATTTCACGGCAGTATCAGCTGCATCATCACCGGCAATTTTAACGCTGAGCAACAAATCTTTTACTATTATGTGCCGAAAAAAATCTTTTAATGCGCCGGCGGCAAGATTTGCGGTTTTTTTTATGACATCCAAAAGCCATGAAATCCCCTTTTCTTTTATGATGTTTTTCTTTGGCTTAGGATTCTTTTTATCTTCACTTGCTTTATTTGCAAGCGATTTTTCCTTTATTTTCGGCTTTTTAGGATATAACGAAAATTTTAAAAAGCCCACGGTCAGCACGCATTTAAAGCTATCTGTATAACGTGCTTTTATTCCGATCGGAACAAACATCAAAGCTGACAATAAAAGCAGGATAGCTATCAAAATATAAATCCAAATCAACAGCATTCCTCCTCATACAGCTTAGTATAATAAAAATCATTCCTGTTTTGAAATTTCTTTAATTTCAGCCTTTTCCGTATCTGCCTCTTGTTTTCCGCTTTCCTCGTCCTCCGGCAAAGCAGGCAGACAATCAAGGCTCTCAAGGTTAAAGCATCTCAAAAAATTTTCTGTCGTTCCGTAAAGTAAAGGTCTGCCCGGAAGCTCCAGTCTGCCCTTTTCCTCAACAAGACCTTTCGCCGTAAGACTTCCTATAACGCCGCTGCAGTCAACACCTCTTACCTGCTCCACAAAAGCCTTTGTTACAGGCTGGTTGTATGCGACAACCGCAAGCACTTCAAGTGCCGCCTGAGAAAGCGGGGAGTTTCGCCGCAAGTCCATAACGGTGCGTATCTGCGGTGCATACTCCTTGCAGGAAACCATTTGGTAAGAATTATCAAGCCTTATTATGGTTATTCCCCTTTTTGACGAGTTATAATCATCAATGAGTTCGCAAATGTGTTTGTCGGCATCTTTCTCTGATATTTCAAGTGCCTGAGCTATTCGTCCTATTTCCACAGAGGAACCGTTTGCAAATAAAACAGCCTCGATAGCCGCCTTAATGTTTTCAACTGCCATTACTGCTCCTCCCTTTTGTTCTCAATCATATGCACCACGGCGTTTTCACCAGTGCCCTCAATTCTTATTCTCTTGCCTTTTATAAGCTCAAGCGTTGCAAGAAATGTTGCCACAAGGTCGCTTTTGCCCTCGCAAACCTCAAAAATCTCGTGATATTCAAGGCGTTTTCCGTGCCAAAGTCTTCTCATTAAATGAATTATTTTGCTGTTCACCGAAATAATTTTATGCGACACAATGCCGCTGAACGCCTTTTCGGACGGAGGCAGCTTGCTTTTTCCTCTTCCTACGGCACTTACATACGCCTTTGCGATATCTTCGCTCGGGTGACTTCGATTATAGGTTAAATCAAACTCTACCGGAGACGCCTCTCTGAAATATGTATCAAAATCATATATTTCGCTTAATTTTGAAGCAACCTCTCTGCAAACCGCATACTCCAAAAGCTGTCCTGTCAATTCTTTTTTGAGTTCTTCCGCCTCTTCCTCATACTTTGGAAGAAGCATAACAGACTTGATATAAACAAGACGGGACGCCATTGTAAGAAACTCCGATTCAATATCCATCTGATTTTCCTGCATACGGTTAATCTGCTCCATATATTGTTCAAGCAGCTCAGAAATCTGTATGTCATAAATATCTATTTTATTTTTAGAAATCAATGTAAGCAAAAGATCAAGCGGTCCTTCAAAAACGGGCAGCTTGTATTGAAGCTGAGTTTCCATAAACTGCTCCTTATTATGAGAATATCACAAAAATCTGAAAGGCAAAGACGCAAACCAATCAAGACCGCTGTAAATAGCGCCCGACGCCCAGCCTATTATAGGAGAAAGCACACCTACGTATAAGAGAACAAAAATCACAATAAAAAATATCTGCTGATACCTGTAAAAAAATTCTACTGCGCGGTCGGGTAAAAAGACAAACAATATCTTTGAACCGTCGAGCGGCGGAATAGGTATCAAATTAAAGACCGCAAGACTGATGTTGCAGGAAATATAAAAAGACATAAAATATCTCACAAATAGACCTATATCTGAAATTAAAAACTGGATTGAAAAATACGCAAGCGCATTGTACACCAAAAGTCCGACAAAAGCTGCAACAATATTTGCGACAGGCCCCATAAGCGCCGTTATTGCCATGCCGACCTTGGGATTTTTAAAGTTACGAGGATCAATGGGTACTGGCTTTGCCCAACCGAATCCGAACAAAAGCAGGCACAATGCGCCTATCGGGTCAATGTGAGTCAAAGGATTTAATGACAGCCTTCCTCTGTATTTAATAGCCTTGTCTCCGAGAAGCGAAGCGGTTAACGCATGAGCCCACTCATGAAAAGGCAGTATCAGAAATATTATAAGAAGTATGGCAAGAACTTCTGCCGCAACGGACATAAAATCAAAATTTCCTTGTAAGAGCTGAAAAAGCATATAATCCTCCGCAATCTGCAGTCAGAACCGCTGTTTGTAAAGTTTTTTAATAAAATCGCATAAAAAGCATAATTAATATATATTATATAATAATTCCCCGTAAAAAACAAGTTAAGAAATTTTGCAAAACCCCTTGCAATTTATTCGATTTTCTGTTATTATAACAAAGTTAGAAAAATATAATGCTGATTTTAAGGAGGTGCAGACGCATGGCAAAATGTGAATTCTGCGGTAAGGATGTAAAATTCGGTATCAAGGTATCTCACTCACACAGACGCTCAAACAGAACTTGGAAGCCCAATGTTCAGAGAGTAAAGGCTATTGTTGACGGTTCGCCGAAGCGTGTATATGCTTGCACCCGTTGCTTGCGTTCAGGTAAGGTTACCAGAGCTAACTAATTTACTGATACTAATGAAAACCGCTCCGAAGTACGGAGCGGTATTTTTATTTTGTTTAGGATGTAGATTTATATATGCAAAAATGAAGTACATAATTTCAATATAGAATGAACCCGAAATGAGTGATTTTTAAAAATCGTACTGCCGTATTCCAAAGTAAGCTTACTAAAAATAATTTAAACATCAAAGGGAGATTGTCCTATCATTGTACAATCTCCCTTTTTCTGTTCCCGTTATTTGAGACAAATTACTTTTTGAGGGTAAGCGTAACGGTTATATCAGAGCCTCCCAATATGGATTTAAGCTCACTTTGAGAGACATTTTTAATTTCCCCTAATTTTGTAAGGCTCCAGGAATTTGTATCATAGTAAATTACGAATTTATTTCCCTGATATAAAATCAGGTCACCTGCTTTGGTTGTGATCTGCTCATCGTTTGTCGGAAGCGAAGCGCCAAGTTCACCGACCTTTTCAAAATCGGCATAATCGCTCATATTGATTGTAATATCACTTTTTTTGAGCAATTCAACAAGTGCCTCCGAGCTTGAGTTGTCGGATAGTTCGGCTTCCAAGACGGAGTCTCCGACTTTAATGTAGAGCGTATGCTCATCAGCGTTTAAGTTGTCTGAGCTTTCATAAATCTCCGGGGCGGTTTTTGATTGAAATATGTTTGCAGAATCAATATTCTTGCTTTCTTTATCGTCCGATACATTTGCCGAGCAACCTACACATCCCATAAGCATAAAAACAAACGTCAGAGCTAATGACAATTTTCTCATAATACAAACATATAAATCATAAGCACATTTTATAAATTGCTTCCACATCCGAAGGCGCAAGCTCTTTTGGACCAGTTATCACGCTTCCGAAGCACGCATGCTCTGCCATCTCTTTGAAATGTTCCTCGTTAATACCTAAGTCGGACAGATTTGCCTTTAATCCGAGGGTGTTAAAACAGAAGTTTGAAACCGCTTCAATCGCCTTTTCGGCTCCGATCATCGGGTCAAGACCTTCTTCAACGCCGAACACCTTTACTCCGAAACGGTAAATTGCCGGAGCAGTTGTTTCGCTTAAAATATATTTGAGCCAACGGGGTGTAACGATTGCCAGGCCGTGACCGTGTGTAATGTCATAGTATGCGGAGAGCTCATGTTCCATTGCGTGGCACGCACAGCCGTGTACCGTTCCTGCGTCAAGCACGGAATTAAGCGCCATAGATGAAGCCCACATAAGATTCGCTCTTGCTTCGTAGTTTTCGGGTTCTTTCATTGCGACAGGTGCCCACTTTACAACAGCACGCATAACTGCCTCCTGAAATTCCAAAATCATATCAAAGGTAGCGTCACCTGCAAGATAATAATTGTCTAATACATGATTAAAAATATCAAATGCACCGCAGGCCGTCTGATAAGTTGGCAGAGTATAGCTGTATTCGGGGTTTTCAAATGCTACTCTGGGAATTAACGCGCTGCCGCCGAGACCGATTTTCTCATTTGTATCCATATTTGATATAACTGCCCATCCGTCCATTTCGGAACCTGTTGCAGCATTAGTAAGAATTGCAACAACGGGCAGAGCCTTTGTTACCCAAACATCGTTTGATACCAAATCCCAAACATCGCCGCTTTCGGTAACAGCCGCTGCTGCGACACCCTTTGAACAGTCAATCGTAGAGCCGCCGCCTACCGCAAGAACAACATCAATGTTTTCTTTTTTACAGATTTGCGCACCCTTATTCGCCGTGGAGTGGCGTGGATTGGGTTCAACGCCCGAAAGCTCAAATATTTCGATTCCGTTAGTTTTGAGCAAGTTCACTACGGTATCGTAAAGTCCGCTTTTTTTAATTGAACCGCCTCCGTACACAAGCAGCACTTTTTTGCCGAATTTTAAAAGCTCTTCAGGCAAATGATTAATTTGGTTTTTACCGAAATACACCTTGTCGGGATTGTGAAAAATAAAATCGTTCATATCAATGTCTCCTTTTATATTTATTTTATATATTTTTTATATTTGTTTTCCTGTTTCATAAGCTTCCTGTAATGCAGGATGTCCCTTAATTTCTCCCGCATCATTAACACCGCCTGCGAAAATTGTCTTTTTGAGAGTAGCTTTTTCAAAACAATCTACCCAACCCTTTAGCGCCGATACGGTACCGTTAACAGTTTCGGGTTCGTTTTCTGCGGCGGTTGCAAGAAGATAAATATCGCGAAATTTATAATCGGAAGAGAACAAAGGATTGGCTCGGTCAAGCATTGTTTTAAGCTGGCCGCTAACGCTGTAATAATATACCGGCGTTGCAAAGACAATCACGTCGGCGTTCTGCATTTTGTCCGCAATTTTTCTGCCGTCGTCGTTTATGACGCATTCTTGTGTTTTAAGACAAGCAAGGCATCCTTTGCAAAAATTAATTGTCTTTCCCTCAAGACTTATTTTTTCCGCATTGTGACCTGCTTCCTCGACCCCGTGCATAAATTCATCTGCAAGCATTTGTGAGTTGCTGTTTTTACGCAAACTTGAAGATATTATCAGTACATTTTTGCACATTTTATCACCTTCTTTATTTGAGTTTGTCGTATTCTTCATCACTAACTGCTTCTAACCACTCGTTTGAGGTGTTTTTGCCCGGCACTTCAACTGCAAGGTGTGAAAACCAACTGTCAGGTGCCGCACCGTGCCAGTGCTTAACTCCTGCGGGTATGTTTATAACATCTCCCTGTGTCATCAATACAGCTTGTTTTCCCCACTCCTGATAATAGCCGCGGCCTGATACGCAAATTAAAATCTGACCGCCGCCTTCGTCAGCCCTGTGAATATGCCAGTTATTACGGCATCGGGGTTCAAAAGTCACATTATATATTCCAACCTGAGATGTTGACAGCGGAGCAAGGTAGCTTTGCCCCGTAAAATACTCTGCAAAGCCGTCGTTTGGATTACCGATAGGAAATATCATGCTGTTTTCGTGCTTTGTTTTTTCATCACCTTGTACCTCGTCTTTCCAGACTTCTTTTGCAGCATTAAACGCCGCCCAAGCCTTTGGCCAGCCTGCATAAAATGCGGCATGGGTAAGTATTTCTGCAATTTCGGTTTTTGTAATTCCGTTATTCTTTGCGTTCATTAAATGGTATTGAAACGAAGAATCCGTAATTCCCATGGACATCAAGGCAACCACGGTCACCAATGAACGATCTCTGAGAGAAAGCTTATCTTCTCTTGACCAGACTTCCCCGAAAAGTACATCATCATTCAACTCCGCAAACTTAGGAGCAAACTCTCCGAGTGCATCTCTTCCTGCAGTTTGTTTTACCGACATAATTTAACCTCCGTTCTTTAGTCCCAAATTAATTTTCCCGTTTTCACCGCGGACTCGTACTTTGAGATTTTATAATTTAATCTGCTGATTGTTTCATTAAGCTGGTTTTGTCTTTCGAGCAGTATTTCCCGCTGCTCGCTAAGCAAATCCAGCCGAGCCTGAAATGTTGAATCTCCCTCTCTAAACAGCTTTAAATATTCTATTAACGCTTCTATCGGAAGCCCTGCCGCTCTCATACATTTTGCGTTTTCAACCCATGCTATATCTTCGTCGCTGTAATCCCTTATGCCGCCGGATGTGCGATTAACAGGTGGAATTATTCCTACCCTCTCATAATATCTCAAGGTTTCGGAGGGAATACCGAATTTTTTGCTGACCTCTTTAATACTAAGCCCCATACATATCACCTCTTTTATCTTGTAAATTAATTATACAACTTTGAGTTAACTCAAAGTCAAGAGTATTTTTAAAAATTAATCATTTTTTTGTTAACGTATAGCAAAACGGACCTCCGCCCAATACAGCGTCAGTCCGTTTCATCTAATAACTAAATAATTGCGTATTAAAATCTATGTTATCTGTAAAAAATCTTAAGTTGCATATAACAAAATACATTATAGAATTCAAATTAAACAACTGTTTTGAGATAATCTTCAATTTCTTTTTCGGTAGACATTGACATAACATTTTGTGTTACCCTGTCCGCATCGCTCTTTGTCCAGTTTGAAATTGTTTTTCTCACTTTCAGAACGGACGGAGCGGAAACGCTGAATTCAGTAAGTCCAAATGAAATCAAAAGCGGTATCATCATACTGTTTGCAGCTGCCTCGCCGCACATGCCAACAGAAATGCCGTTTTTTACGCCACATTCAATAATGTACTTAATAAGGCGAAGAACACTCGGCTGCAATGCAGAATACAGATAGGAAACATCGCTGTTGCCACGGTCACAAGCCATTGTATAGCCTGTTAAATCATTTGTTCCTATACTGAAAAAGTCAGCCTCTTTGGCAAGCAAGTCCGCAATAACCGCCGCCGATGATGTTTCCATCATAACACCGACCTGTATATCTTCATTAAAACTAACATTGTTTTCATGAAGTTCAGACTTTACCTCTTCAACGAGCGCTTTACCCTCGCGCAGTTCCTCGAGTGTTGTAATAAGCGGGAACATAATTTTTATATCGCCGAAAGCGCTTGCGCGCAGGATAGCTCTTAACTGAGTTTTAAACAAATCACGGTTTTTAAGACAATACCTAATTGCCCTGAAGCCCATAAACGGGTTTTCTTCCTTTGAAAGGCCGAGATACGGCAAATCCTTATCGCCGCCGATGTCAAGGGTTCTTATTATAAGCGATTTTCCCTTTAATATAAGCGCAGCTTTTTTATATGCGTCAAACTGCTCATCTTCCGTAGGAATCTGATCTCTGTCCATAAAGAGAAATTCGGTTCTGAACAGTCCTACTCCCTCTCCGTCGCAGTCAACTGCTTTTACTGCATCGTCCGGTTTGCCTATGTTGCAGAAAAGCTCGTATTCCTCGCCGCTTGCAGATACGGTTTTCCTTCCTCTGTAAGTTTCAAGCTCACGCTTTTCAATCAAATACTCATTTCTCTTTTGAGTATACAGCTCAATTTCTTCTTTATTCGGTGCGTCAATAACGACACCCTGCGTACCGTCAACAATTACTTGCTGTCCGTCGCTGAGCTTTGATACTACTCCCTCAACGCTCAGCACCGCGGGTATTTCAAGAGCTCTTGCAAGTATTGCCGAATGAGAAGTTTTTCCGCCTGTTTCGGTAATTATTCCGGCAATATTTTCTTTGTTTATTCCAGCTGTCATGGACGGTGTGAGCTCTTTTGCTACAATAACGCTTCCCTTAGGGGCGTCGCTTATTTTTATCTCCTGAACGCCGAGGAGAATACTCAATATACCTGATTTAATGTCACGGACATCCGCCGCGCGCTGTTTTGTAAGCTCATCGTCAGCAGCAGAAAACATTGCAATAAACATATCGCACATATGCTCAAGCGCAGCCTCGGCGCACTGACCGTCGTCAATAAGTTTTTCAATTTCTCCGCACAAATACGGGTCCTTGATTATTTTGATATGTCCTTCGAGAATTTCAGCCTCTTTGTCGCCTGCTGATTTTCTTAAGTTTTCAGCCTGCTTCGCCGTATTCTCGCAAAACAAATCGACAGCTTTTTTAAATCTCTCCGATTCGGCGTCCGTATCGGATACTTCCTTCGGCGTGTAATCGAGCGAAAGCTCCTTTACTACAAGAACCTTACCTATTCCTACGCCGTCAGAAGCGGCAGTACCGTTTAACATATTAATCACCTCGAAAATGCGGAAATATCTTATTCTCCAAGTCCGCTTTCAATCATTTTAGCAGCCTCTTCGAGAGCCTCGTTTTCATCTGCTCCGTCACAAACCACCTCAATTTCGCTGCCGCATTTAATGCAGGCGGCAATTATATTCAAAAGGCTTTTTGCGTTATAATCGGAACCGTTAAACTTTATTGTGACATCACAAGCGTATTTTCCCATTGCCGACGAAAAAACGGAAGCCGGACGCATATGAAATCCCTGTGCGTTTACTATTGTAAGCTTTTTTGATACCATTTTTCTTTCTCCTTTAATTTTTTTAGGCGTTCCGCAGTCTGCAAAACAAACCGCGGAACGCATAGCTTAAAATGTTTTAAATTTCGTATCGTTATATTTACTTTGCATTTGCAAGAGGTCTCTTGAATATTGCGAGAAGCAACATTCCTACAATCGAACCGATCACAAGTGCGAGAAGATACATCAGCGGGTTACCTATTGTTGCAACAACGAAGATTCCGCCGTGAGGTGCCATCAAAGTACATCCGAACAGCCAAGAAAGTCCGCCTGCAACGGCAGCGCCTATTGCACATGAAGGAATAACCTTTAACGGATAAGACGCAGCGTAAGGAATAGCGCCCTCTGTGATGAACGAAAGACCCATTACATAGTTGACAACGCCGTTTTTGCGTTCATCGGCAGTCCATCTGTTCTTAAAAAATGTTGTTGAAAGCGCAATCGCAATCGGAGGAACCATACCGCCGATCATAACCGAAGCCATAATCATATAAGCGATGTCGGGATTGCTGCTCTGAGCAGCTTCAGTAAGCATCAATGTGCCGAATGTGTATGCAGCCTTATTGAACGGACCGCCCATATCAATGGACATCATTGCGCCGAGAATACATCCGAGAACAATACCGAGATTGTTATCGTTGAGCCAGTTAAGACCGTTGTAAAGACCGGTATTGATAAGTCCCATAATCGGGTTAACGGCGCACATCATAACGCCGATAATACCGAGACCTGCAAGAGGATAAATAAGTACGGGCTTGATTCCCTCAAGGGCATTAGGCAGCTTGTCGCAGAGCTTTTCAAGAAGGAGCATCAAGTAGCCGCCTGCAAAACCTGCGAGCAATGCGCCGAGGAAGCCTGACGGGATTGTTGAAGCGGCAGCGGGATCAACAAAGGTTGCACCGTTTGTAGCAAGCAAACCGCCTACAAAACCGACGAGCAATCCGGGACGGTCGGCAATGGACATTGCGATAAAGCCTGCAAGAACCGGAATCATGAAGTTAAATGCGTAGTTACCAATCGTTTTGAGCCATGCGGCAACAGGTGTAACCGTACCGAATGCGCTTCCTGCCTCCTGAGCGTTTACGCCGCAAGCCATATCAATCAAGAACGCAATAGCGATAAAGATACCGCCTGCAACTACGAACGGAAGCATATGAGATACGCCGTTCATAAGGTGTTTATAAAGCTGACGACCAATGCTTTCGTTGCCGACGGAAGCTTTGGATACTTCCTTGTGGCTTGCGTGATATACGGGAGCTTCGCCGTTTATGATTATGTTGATAAGTTCTTCGGGCTTGTTAATTCCGTCGGAAACCTTTGTCGAATATACGGGCTTGCCGTTGAATCGAGCTGTTTCAACGCTCTTGTCTGCCGCAATTATAATACCGTCGCAGTTCGCGATTTCCTCTGCGGTCAAAACATTTTTAGCGCCGCCTGAGCCGTTTGTTTCGACTTTTACGGATATTCCCATTTTTTCACCTGCCTTAACCAAAGCCTCGGCAGCCATATATGTGTGAGCAATACCTGTCGGGCATGCCGTTACGGCAAGGATTCTGTAACCTTTCTTTTGGGGTTCGGCAGGTGCGCTCGCCTCTTCGGGGAATTTTTCTTTTTCCTTTGCATCGATTATCGAAAGGAATTCATCGGCAGTCTTTGCAGCCTTGAGTTTTGCTATAAATGTTTCATCCATAAGCATTTGCATAAGTCTTGCAAGCACCTCGAGATGAACGTTTCCGTCCATTGTTGCCGCAATCATAAAAATAAGATTACACGGCTGTCCGTCAGCTGCGCCATAATCAACTCCGTTTTTTAGAGTGATTGCAGTGAGCGCAGGTGATTTTACCGCCTCGCTCTTTGCGTGGGGAACGGCAACACCCATGCCTACGGCTGTGGTGCCCATTTCCTCTCTGTTGTAAATTCCTGCTGTAAATGCGGCAACATCTGTAATATTTCCGCATTTTTTATGCAGGGTGATGAGCTTGCTGATGGAATCTTTTTTATCGGTTGCTTCGATATTAAGAGCGATTCCGTCTTTTTTTAGCAAATCTGTAATTCGCATAGTGTCCTCTCCTTTTCAGTTAAATTTTGCAAGCAGTTCATTTATTTTTTCTTTTGTGGCAAGTCCGCTTAAAAACGCCGTTGCGTTTCCGCACACACTGCCTAATTTAAGTGCGTAAGGGTAGCTGTGCTTCATTTCATAACCTGCAATAAAGCCTGCCACCATTGAGTCGCCGGAGCCGACCGTGTTGATTACCTTTTCCTTGAGTACGCCTGCCTTGTGCTTTTCGCCGAACTCATCAATGAGCATTGCCCCATCCTTGCCGAGAGATATAAGGACATTTTGCGCGCCCATTTTCTGAAGCTCCTTGGCGTACTTTTCTATGTCTTCTTCGTTTTTAATTTCAGTCTCAAAAATTTCCGAAAGCTCCTGTTTATTGGGCTTTATTAAAAACGGCTTGTATTTGAGCGAATTAAGTAAAAGTTTCTTGGTTGCGTCAACAACAATTCTTACTTTTTTATCTTTTATTCTGTCAAGAATCCTCTCGTAAACATTGTCGGGCATCGTATTGGGAACATTTCCCGCAATCACAATTGTGTCACCGTCGGAAATTCTGTCAACCTTTCCGAGAAGTCTTTCAAGCTCATGCTCGTCAATATGGGGGCCCTGACAGTTAATCTCGGTTTCCTCGCCGGCTTTTATTTTTATGTTGATTCTTGAAATTCCGTTTTCAAGTTTGATAAAGTCGGTTATGATTTTGTCGTTGCGTATTCCCTTTTCTATTGCGTCACCGGTAAATCCGGCAACAAATCCAAAAGCCGTGCTCTCAAGATCAAGCTCCGCAAGCACGCACGAAACATTTATACCCTTACCTCCGTAATAATACTCCTCGCTTGTGGTGCGGTTTGTAATCCCCGCAACAAGCGAATCGAGCCTTACGACATAGTCTATTGACGGATTCAGAGTAACCGTATAAATCATTTTTTTACCTCCTTTATCACCGTATGTTCGGCAAATATTTTATCGGGCAGACTGTCCGTAATTATACAGCATTTGTTGAGCTTTGCAAATGTAACGGAACATACTTTTCTGAATTTCGTATGATCGGCAAGCACAAACGCCATATAACTCTTTTCAACAGCTTTTTCCTTTATCAGCGCCTCATCAACATCCGGCGTTGTAAACCCCGCCTCGATGTCAATTCCGTTTGTACCCATAAAAGCCTTGGTAAAATTAAAATTTGAAATTGAGCGTATACCCTCTGTACCGACAACCGCCTCGGTAAGCGGTTTGATTTTACCTCCTACCATAAACGCCGAAAAGCCCTTTTGCAAAAGCTTTCTTGCATGATTAATTCCGTTTGTTACATATGTCGCACGTTCGTTTGTAATATAATCAACAAGACGTGAAGTCGTTGTGCCTGCGTCAATAAAAACAAAATCGCTGTCGTTAATAAGGGTAGCCGAATAGGCGGCAATCACATCCTTTTCGGATTCCATAACGGTTTCACGGTTGCTTACATTATCCTCAAGCATACCTGCGCTCTGTCTGACCGAGGTTGCTCCTCCGAAAACCTTTTTTAGCATTCCCATTTCATCAAGCGTGGCAAGATCGCGTCTCACCGTAGACTCAGATGTATCTAAAATGCGCGTCAGTTCCGAAACAGTGACTGCGCCCTTTTCATTTAAAATTTGCAAAATTGAATGGTATCTTTCCTGAGTGAGCATACTTGTTCACCTCTTGACTAAATTATATCATACAAATAAGCAAAGTCAAGCATTTTCCGTCAAAATATTTCAACTTTTTTTAAAAAATAATTTATTTTATAAAATTTTCCATATTTTTAAAAAAATTGTATAATTAATTTTATACATTTTTTGATATAACATTCAAAATCATTCAAACATAGTCAAATATATAACTGTTCATTTCAACATTATATGCATAATCTTCATCATTATGTTGACTGAAAAAAAGTTTTATAATAAAATTATTTAAAAGGAATGATAATATGAATGAAAAATTTATACGAACCTCTCTTGTAATCGGGGAAGAAAATTTAAAAAAACTTTCAAAATCAAATTTTCTTGTAGCCGGGATAGGCGGAGTAGGAGGATATGTATGCGAAGCGCTCGCAAGGAGCGGCGCAGGTTTTATTACTCTTGCGGACGGCGACACGGTTGCAGTTTCAAATATAAACCGCCAGATCATCGCACTTGAATCCACCGTCGGGAAATTTAAGGCTGATGTTATGAAAAGCAGGATACTCGATATAAATCCCAATGCGCAGGTAACAGCTTTAAATATTTTTATAACTTCTGAAACAGTAAATCAAATAAATTTTGATAATTACGACTATATAATCGACGCGGTAGACGATATAAAAGCAAAAATTTTACTTGTAAAATCGGCAGAAAAGTACAATATCCCCGTAATTTCGGCAATGGGAGCAGGCAATAAGACAGACCCGACAAAATTCGAGGTTTCAGACATATATAAAACCAGTGTGTGTCCTCTTGCAAGGATTATGCGGCACGAACTTAAAAAAGAGGGGATTAAAAAACTGAAAGTTGTATACTCAAAAGAGCAGCCCAAAAACCCGCCTTACAAAATTGAGGGCGAAAAAACAGTAGGAAGTCTTGCATTTGTCCCGTCGGTTATGGGACTAATTATTGCAGGAGAAGTGATAAAAGATATTTGCAAATTGTAAAATTAAAAAACAAAAAGCCAACGGGCGCTTATCCGTTGGCTTTTTTCAGCAAAATCATCAGATCAATTTTAAATTTCCGTAACAAAACAAATATCAATCACCACATTATAAATTCAACCTGACAACTTAGCTTAGGTTTAACAAAATTATTATTGAGCTTTCTGTATTTTATATATTCCAACATTTTTGGGACTTTATTATGTTAAAATATTTTGTAGGGCGTTACATTCAAGTCTCAATAAAACGATCTAAATATTTTTATTTAAAAGTTTTGGGGTTTTTATTCAATTTTGGGAATATTATTTTTAGGCTTATAATATTCAGCCAAAATTTCCTAAAATAAGTTACTTTTAGAAAAACATAATAAAAACCCGCAAATAATGCGAGTTTTTATTATACTTTATGATTTATTTGACCAAACTCAGATTTAAAATAATTTTAATTTATTGATTTCTTTTAGCTTTTGTTGCATTGATATGTGTACATATTTTTGAAGAGTCATACTAACATTAGAGTGACCGAGAATTTCACTTACACTTTTTACATCAATACCACTTTCAATGGCTCTCGTTGCAAATGTATGTCTTAATGCGTGAAAATTAATATCATTAATTTTAGCATCATAAAGAATTTTTTTAAATTTATTATGAAGGCTTCTGGGTTCAATATAGTTTTTATTTCCTGTAAGGAAATATGACGCTTTATTACTATTATTAAATTGACTGCCGATAATTGATATTAAATCATCTACCAAAGGGACTTCTCTTATTGATTTATCTGATTTTGGTGCCTGTAAAATAACTGTTGTTTTTGAATTATGGTAATCATCAACAATTTGCACCCTTTGGATTGTTTTATTCACTTTAATAATTTTATTTTTCAAGTCAATATCAGACCATTTTAAAGCGCATATTTCACCTACACGCAACCCTGTAAACAGACAAATTAAAATACCCAAATTTATTAAATTAATATTATTCAATAAATATCTCACTAATTTATCTTGTTCGCATACCGATAATACCTTGATATTTCCAATACAATGGTTTTTAATCTGCACGATATTAATTCTAAATCCAAGTTGTATTTATCATTAATAAAAGTAATTATCGACTTATAAACAGTAATTATATTTTTTTGTGTACTCGCAGAAAGATAATTATTATTCATTATTAATTCAGTTAAAGAATTTTTATTCAGTTCATAAATCTTACAGTTATTAAAAAACGGCAAAATATATTTTTCAATTATAAAATGGTATCTTGAATACGAGGAAATTTTAATTGTGCCTTTTTTATATTCCAGCCACTCATTGCAAACTACTCTAAAATCCAATTTAACATTATTTGCTGATTTATTTATCTTTTGTTTTTTTATACTATCCAATTTTTCCTTAACTTCATTATATGATTTAGCATAAACTGATGAGTATTTAATTTTTCCTTTTTCATCGTATTCTTTAAAATAACGCCCCTCCCATCTTCCGTCTTTTCTCTTATATATATTTTGTTTTGTTCTCACTATCCCACCAACCCTTATTATCATTTGAAAAAGACCATTTAATTGACCATATTGAAATTTAAAAATAACAAATATGTTTTAATATAAATAAAATTTAGAAATTTTTAAAATTTTTTCAAAAAATGTATTGACATATAATGGTTAATTTGGTATTATAATGTCGGAGTTTGACAAAGTTAAACGTTCTAAAAGTAACTTATTTTAGGAAATTCGGCAATGTTTTTGTGATTTATTTTCGGCAAAAACATTGCTTTTTTTACTTCAATATTTCAATTTTCAAACAGAGTTTGCTCCGCAAATAAAATCTGCGAAGCAAACTCATTATATTTTAGTCAGAAATTATATTTTTTCTGTATAATCAAGTGCTATCCAGCCTGCGCCGCTCTTTAGCTTGCCCCATTTTGAAGCACCCTTGCCGTCTTTTTCGTCTACGATAGTATAGGCACCGCCTTTTGCTATTGCCCCTACGATGTCATAATCGGTGCCGGGACCTTTTCTTATATTTACGCCGTTCGACGGGGTAATTCTTACTATATAGCTTTTAAAAGAGGCGGAATTGTTTTCTGATGGCTTGGTTTGAGAACCCGCGGAAACATATTTTACACTAAAGTGACTGCAAAGTCCCTTGCATATTGCCTCTCCGATGTTTTTAATGTTTTTTATAATCCAGTCAGATCCGGTTTTTGTGTCGTGAAACTCACATTCCACATAAACCGTAATTGCCTTGGGAGTATTGACCTCATACAAGCCAGCATTTACAGATACGCTGTCGGCTGTGCCGGGCGATATTGCTCCGAGCGTTTTAAGCACGGCTTTTGCCGGCGCAGTATTAGCGGCAGATGAGCTGTAACAAAATATTCTTGTTCCGCCAGTCACCTTGCCGTTGTAGGCGTTTGTGTGAATAGGCATATGAATATCTGCATTAAAAGCATCTGATTCCTTACAGCGGTTTGCCATTGAATCGCCCGCCTTGCCTACTTTCACCTCAAATCCGCAGCGTTTGAGAGCCTCTGCGGCGGCGTCAGCAATTTTTTCGCACTGAGCCATCTCGTTTGTGTTCCCTGTTGCATAGGTGTTGCCGCTCTGGGTAGAGGGACTTAGATAGATTTTTTTAGCCATTGTTTTTGTCTTCTCCTTTTTTCATATTCATTACCGCGGCCGAGCCTGCCGAAAATGCCGAAACCGCAAGACCTATAACCGCGTTTTTTACGACATCTCCGTCGGCAAAATCTATTCCTGCCGCATAAAGTGAAATGTTGGTGATTATATATCCGATTGCTGTCTGCAAAAATGTCCGCAAGGCACGGTACAGACATTCTTTTGTAAAAGTAACATTTAAAATTTTCATATGATTTAAGCTTCCTTTCCTGTAAAGCGGTGCCCATTAACATTGTATGGCACTAAGGTTAAATTTGTTCATTTTCAAGATCTTTGATGCGGTGATCCGCTGTTTTTAATTTGTTTTCGATTACCGCCTCGTGCTGTTCGATAAGGTATACACGCTCGACAAGGTTGTTGTGCTTATCGACCTTTTTTTCAAGCTGTTCTATTCTGTAACTTGTAAGTCTTGATGTAGCACAAACTCCGGCAAGCGAGCCGAGCAGAGTTCCTGCAAACGAAAGCAACGCTAATATCATTTGTTCACTCAATCAATCACCTCCACTTACAGGGCAAAAAAAAGAAAAGTTGCATAAAAATATGCAACTTTTCAAAAATTTGTTTTAAATTTTTTTATTTTTTAAGAAAAGGCTTCAAATACTGCCCTGTAAAGGATTTTTCACACTCGGCCACCTGTTCGGGTGTTCCCTGCACAACAATCTCGCCGCCCATATCGCCGCCCTCGGGTCCGAGGTCGATTATGTGGTCGGCGGTTTTTATCAAGTCAAGATTATGCTCAATAACAACAACCGTATTTCCGCTTTCGACAAGAAGCTGGAGGACATCGACAAGGCGGTGCACATCGGCTATATGAAGTCCTGTTGTAGGCTCGTCGAGAATATAGATTGTTTTGCCCGTGCTTCGCTTTGACAGCTCGGTTGCAAGTTTGACCCTCTGCGCTTCACCGCCCGAAAGCGTCGTTGCGGGCTGACCGAGCTGAATGTAACCTAAGCCGACATCATAAAGAGTTTTAAGCTTTTTGTAAATTTTAGGAATATTTGAAAAGAAATCCATTGCCTCTTCAACCGACATTTCAAGCACATCGCTGATGGATTTTCCCTTGTACTTAACTTCAAGCGTTTCACGGTTATATCGTTTACCTTTGCAGACCTCGCAGGGGACATATACATCGGATAAAAAGTGCATTTCAATCTTGATTATTCCGTCACCCTGGCAAGCCTCGCACCTGCCGCCTTTTACATTGAACGAAAAACGGCTTTGCGTAAATCCACGCATTTTTGCGTCCTGAGTTGTCGCAAACAGCGCCCTTATCTCAGTAAACAGTCCCGTATATGTTGCCGGATTTGAGCGCGGGGTTCTGCCGATTGGGCTTTGGTCAATGGCTATGACCTTGTCGAGATTTTCGAGTCCCTTTATCGCCTTGTGTTTGCCCGCAATCAGCTTTGAGCCGTTCAGCTCACGGGCAAGTGATTTGTAGAGAATTTCGTTAATAAGCGAGCTTTTGCCCGAACCCGAAACACCCGTTACGCAGACAAATTTTCCGAGAGGTATTTTTACGTTGATATTTTTGAGATTGTTTTGCGAAGCGCCGACGATTTCAACAAATTTTCCGTTTCCCTTTCTGCGTTTTTCGGGAACGGGAACACGGCGTTTTCCGCTTAGATACTGACCCGTGATGGATTTTTCGCACGCTTTTATCTTGTTCACATCACCCGTGCAGACAATTTCTCCTCCGTGTATGCCCGCACCGGGTCCGACATCGACTATATAGTCGGCGGCGTACATGGTGTCCTCGTCGTGCTCAACGACGATTACCGTATTGCCCAGATCACGCAGTCTTTTTAATGTTTTTAACAGTTTTTCGTTATCGCGCTGATGTAGCCCTATGCTCGGCTCATCAAGAATATACAGCACGCCCATGAGGGAACTGCCGATCTGGGTTGCAAGGCGGATACGCTGGCTCTCTCCTCCCGAAAGCGTGCCCGAACTTCTTGAAAGCGACAAATAGCCAAGTCCCACGCTCTTGAGGAAATTGAGCCTTTCGGTTATTTCCTTGATGATTTCACTGCCGATAATCTGCTCTTTTTCCGACAGCTTTAAATTTTTAATAAACTCAAGAGAATCCACAACCGACATTTTACAGAAATCGGATATGTTTATTCCGCCGACGGTTACGGCAAGGCTCTCCTTTGAAAGCCGTTCGCCGTGACATTCATCGCAGGGAATTTCAGTCATATACGCACGGATTTCGTCTTTTATCCAGTTACTGCTTGTTTCACGGTAGCGCCGCTCAAGGTTGTTGATTATGCCCTCAAAGCTCTGCTCGTATGTTCCGCTTCCGTAAACGGATTTTCGGTTTATGACGAGCTTTTCGTCACCCGTACCGTAAAGGATTATGTTAATTACATCTTCGGGAATTTCCTTAATCGGCTGTGTGAGCGAAAAGTTATATTTTTTGGCAAGAGCTTCAAAATACATAGCGGCAATAGAACTACCTTCCATTGCCCAGCCGCTTCCCTTGATTCCGCCGTCCTTTATGCTTTTATTCTTATCGGGAATTATTTTCGATTCGTCGATCTTTAGGAAAACCCCGAGTCCCGTACACTTGGGACAAGCTCCGAACGGGTTATTAAACGAGAACATACGGGGCGACAAATCGTCAATGCTTACGCCGTGTTCGGGGCAGGCGTATTTCTGCGAAAACGTCACTTCCTCACCGTTTGAAAAGCTTACAACGACCAAACCTCCCGACAGCTTAGAAGCTGTTTCTATGCTGTCGGAAAGACGAGAGGTAATCTCCTGCTTAATCACGAGACGGTCAACGACAACCTCTATATTATGTTTTTTATTTTTCTCAAGTGGAATTTTCTCTGACAGATCATAAATAATCCCGTCCGCTCTGACTCTAACAAATCCCGATTTTCTGGCGGCATCAAGTGTTTTTGCGTGCTCACCTTTTCTTCCTCTTACTACGGGCGCCAAAATTTGAATTTTTGTGCCATCGTCGTATGACATAATTTTGTCGAGAATCTGGTCAACCGTTTGCTGTCGAATTTCTCTTCCGCAAACCGTACAATGCGGTACACCGACCCTTGCGTACAGCAGACGCAGATAATCATATATCTCGGTAACGGTGCCCACGGTTGAACGAGGGTTTTTTGATGTGGTTTTTTGATCTATTGAAATTGCAGGCGACAAGCCTTCTATGCTTTCAACATTCGGCTTGTCCATTTGCCCGAGAAACATTCTCGCATATGACGACAGACTTTCAACATATCTGCGCTGTCCTTCAGCGTAAATTGTGTCAAAAGCAAGGGAACTTTTGCCCGAACCCGAAAGTCCCGTAAGAACAACGAGCTTGTTTCTTGGAATTTCAACATCTACATTTTTAAGATTATGCTCTTTTGCACCTTTTACGATTATTTTATCCTGTGCCATTTTTATCCCCTTATCAAAAAGTAAAAGGCTGAAATAGCCTCCCGAGGGAGGCTATTTGCTTTTATTCATTTTTAGAATTATCCTGTGTTCCTTCACTTGCAGTATCTTCTGCGTGGTCAATTGAATCCTCTTTTGCCGTTTCATCACAAGAGCTCTGAGAATCCGCACTTGTTGCTTCATCGGGTGTATTCTCGGATTCTTCGGTTTCTTCCGGCTCAGAAGGCTCAACATATGTGCCGTTCATAACAGCCTCAAAGTCCTCACTGCCCATTTTCTCATGCTTTATGAGATAATTTGCTATATCATGAAGCTTATCAATATTTTCGCTGAGAATCTTCTCTGCCCTTTCGTACGCATCGTTGACTATTTTCAGAACAAGCTCGTCAATCTTTGCCGCTGTCGCTTCTGAGTAATCCTGGGTGCGGCCCATATCTCTTCCGAGGAATACCGCTCCATTATCAGAACCGTAACATATGCAGCCGAGTTCTTTTGTCATACCGTATTTGGTTACCATTGCACGGGCAGTCTTTGTCGCCTTCTCAATATCGTTGGAAGCACCCGTTGAAATATCATCAAGAATGAGGGCTTCCGCAACTCGTCCGCCGAGACATACAGCGATGTCCTCCAGCATTTCATTTCGTGAATTGTAGGACTTATCCTCGCTTGGAAGCGGCATTGTGTATCCGCCCGCCATTCCTCTGGGTATGATTGAAATTTCGTGCACGGGGTCCTGAGTTTCAAGCTTGTCAAAGAGGATGGCATGACCAGCCTCGTGATAAGCCGTGAGCTTTTTCTCCTTATCACTCATAACCTTTGACTTCTTTTCGGCGCCTACAACAACCTTGACAGTTGCCTCTTCAATTTCCTGCATTGTAATTGCCTTTTTATTTTTTCTTGCAGCAAGCAATGCTGCCTCGTTGAGGAGATTTTCAAGGTCTGCTCCCGTAAAGCCTGCCGTAGTCTTGGCAATAGTCTTGAGCTTTACATCGGGGGCAAGCGGTTTTTTACGCGCGTGGACCTTTAGGATTGCCTCACGGCCGTTAACATCCGGGTAACTTACGATTACCTGACGGTCAAATCTTCCGGGGCGCATAAGCGCAGGGTCAAGTACATCGGGTCGGTTTGTTGCCGCAATAAGGATTACGCCCTCGTTTGCTCCGAAGCCGTCCATTTCCACAAGAAGCTGGTTGAGAGTTTGCTCACGCTCGTCATTGCCGCCGCCGAGTCCTGCGCCTCTCTGACGGCCTACCGCGTCAATCTCATCAATGAATATAATACACGGCGAATTTTTCTTTGCCTGGTCAAAAAGGTCACGAACTCTCGACGCACCCACGCCGACAAACATTTCCACAAAGTCTGAACCTGAAATTGAGAAGAACGGTACTCCCGCCTCGCCTGCAACCGCTCTTGCAAGCAGAGTTTTACCTGTTCCGGGAGGTCCTACAAGCAAAACGCCCTTCGGTATTCTCGCCCCGAGCTTATTGTACTTATCGGGAGCTTTGAGGAATTCAACAACCTCCGAAAGCTCTTCTTTCTCTTCGTCGGCGCCTGCCACATCGTCGAATGTAGTCTTGCGCTTTTCGTCATTTGTATTCTTAATTTTGGCTTTGCCGAAATTCATTTCCTTGCCGCCGAGGCCGCCTGCGCTCATCTTTTTCATAATGAATATCCAAGCGCCGATAAACAGCACGGTTAGGAGAAGAGTGGGTATAAGCTCCATCAACAGCGAGTTATCGCTCGGCGGAATCTCTTTATAAGGTATCAGCTTTCGTTTACCTTCGTCAGCCGTTGCCTCGTAACGATAAGGCTCGATATTGTCAAGAAATCTTTGAATATCAGCAAACTGACCCTTTACAACTACCTGTTTCGGCTGCTGACTGCCCTTTGTTGTGGTGCCCGTAGTACCTGATACCGTTGTTGACTGCTCTAAAGCCTCTGACGAAGAAGCAGTTCCGCCGTTATCGGACTCAACAGCTTTAACGCCC
Source organism: uncultured Ruminococcus sp. (assembly GCA_944415425.1). Taxonomy (GTDB): domain Bacteria; phylum Bacillota; class Clostridia; order Oscillospirales; family Acutalibacteraceae; genus Ruminococcoides. The sequence goes on from CALYBP010000007.1 coordinate 36,101, forward strand.
TCTTTGAGCGTAACTTCTACAACACCCGTGCCGTAGTTTACTATAAAGCTGTCAACCTTGCCGTCTATAAAATACTGTTCGATTTCCGAATTCATCGGGGTTTCGGTCTGACGCGAACCGTACAGCATAGCAACCGCAAATATAACCAAAATTGGTATTCCCAAATATAAGAGCAAATTGCGTAATTTTTTCTTATTATCCAATACTGTCACTCCTAATTATATTATTTTTATAAGTCAATTTTTTATGTATAGACCGATGGGTTTAAAATTCCCACATACGGGAGATTCCTGTACAATTCGTTATAATCGAGTCCGTATCCTACAATAAACACATCGGGTACCGTCAATCCCGTGTAATCGGGAAAAATATCCACTTTGCGCTCTGCAGGCTTATCAAAAAGAGTACAAATTTTTACTGACTTTGCATTTTTTTCAATCAGATGTTTTTTTATGTGCTCGAGCGTAACTCCTGTGTCGACTATATCTTCCACTATCAAAATATCTTTTCCGCTCACATCACAATCAATATCCCTGTAAATTTCAAGATTTCCCGTGCTGTAAGCGCCTTGATAGCTTGAAGCGGATATGAAATCTACCGAAAAATCCATATTTATTTTACGCATAAGGTCAGCCATAAATGTCATACTGCCTTTTAGGATTCCTATCATAATAAATTCCCTGCAATTATAATCTTTTTCAATTAGTTTTGCAATAGAGTTCACAATATTTTCAATTTCTTTTTCGCAAACAAGTATAGATTCTATATCCTTGTGCATTATTATTCTCCTTGTGAGGGTAAAACGTCTATTTTTAATGTTTTTTCGGAATTATCGGGATTTCCTGACGCTGAAGCTCCGATTTTTTCGCACCAAAGTACTTCATTGTCTTTTGCAAGAACAATCAATTTATCTCGCAATTCCGATGGAATTTTCATCTCGTTCATTATTTTTCTCAGCGGTTTTGTTATCATTCGTTTAGGGTAAGTAAACCTATCACCTGACCTGCGGGTTCTGAAAACAGCCTTTTTGCCGATAAAATCAGCGCTTACGGTATTTTTGCTTTCTTTGATACAGGAATTTTTCGTTACCTTATAAATTTTTGAATTAAAGCTGAAAACCGTATCTTCCTGAAGTTCAATAAAACCGGTCAGATTATCATTATTTGCAGATGAAAATCTTAATATACCCTGCTTTGAAACTACATTATATTTTTTGTTAAGCTCTACTGCTCCGCCGTGCCTCATTATGTTTAAAATAAGGTCAATATGTCTTTGCTCTGCATTGAAATGCGCATTTGTTTTACAAAGCAGAGACAGGGATTTCTTTACAACGGCAATGTGATTTGAAAGTAACAAATCGCACCTAAATCCGTATTCGCAGCGGCTTTGCAATATTGCTTTTTGAGCCGCTATATTAATATAATCCGAAATTTCCCTCGCATTTTCGGAAAGTCTTAAGATACTGCGTTCAAAACCGCAGTTTATTTCCTTTAAAAGCGGCACAACATTATGACGAATTTTATTTCTAGTATAATCATCAGTTAGGTTAGTACTGTCGGTTACATATTCAAGTCCGTTTTCCTGACAGTATTTTTCAATTTGTTCTCTTGTACATTCAATAAGAGGTCGAATAATATTATCCCTGACAGGAGGAATTGAACATATCCCCGACAAAGACGCGCCCCTTGTAATGTTAAACAGGAGTGTTTCGGCATTGTCAGATGCAGTGTGAGCAGTTGCGACCTTGGCACCAAGCTCGCGTGAAATTTCCTTAAATACGGAATATCTGATATTTCTGCCGCAAAGCTCCTCGCTGATTTTATCGTTTTTTGCAAGCTGTGATACATCGTAATGTCTTACATACAATTTCAATTCGTATTTTTCGGCAAGCGCCCTGCAAAAATCTTCATCGCGAACAGACTCTTCTCCACGCAGCATATGATTTATATGTACAGCGTATATAATAAGATTATATTCTTCTTTTATAGAATTAAGCACATCAAGCAACGCAACGCTGTCAGCACCGCCCGAAAGCGCAACAAGCACTTTGTCGCCTTTTTCGAGCATATTGTATTTGCTGACCGTGCGAATTACCTGATTATTCATGTCTTGCCTCCATACCCGTAAACCTCATAAACTCACCCTGCCAATGCAGCTTTACGGAATTGGTTTCACCGTGACGGTTTTTAGCAACAATACATTCACCCGAATTAATATCTGCCGTCTGAGCCGCCTGTTCGGCGCCCTTTTCACTATAATAGCCCTCTCTGTACAAAAACAGCACAATATCCGCATCCTGCTCGATAGAACCCGAATCACGCAAATCGGAAAGCTGCGGTCTGTGATCTGTTCGCTGTTCTGAAGCACGGGAAAGCTGAGAAAGCGTGATAACCGGGACATTCATTTCCTTTGCAAGAATCTTCAGATTTCTTGTGATTTCCGTAATTTCCTGTACTCTGTTATCGATTCTTCGTCCGCTCGACATAAGCTGGAGATAGTCTATTACGACAAGGTCAAGATTACGAAGTCTGCGAAGTCTCGACTTCATCTCAGTTATTGTAATTCCCGGCGTATCGTCAAGATAAAGCTCAGCCTTGCTTAAAACATCACTTGCCGGAATGAGCCTGCTCCACTCCTCCTCGGACAGTTTGCCTGTTCGCAGTTTTGTGCCGCTGATTAACGCCTCGGTTGAAAGCAATCGGCTTGCCAGCTGTTCCTTTGACATTTCCAAAGAGAAAAACGCGACCGTCTTTTTAGACTTACACGCGGCATTTCTCGCAATGTTGAGCGCAAAGCTCGTCTTACCCATACCCGGGCGGGCCGCAAGCAATATAAGATCGCTTCGGTTAAGTCCCGTAATCATTCGGTCAAGATCGCCTATACCCGTAGATATCGGCTTCATACTGTCATCGGTTTCGCTGTTGAGAGCGTCAAGACGGTCAAATGTCTGCAAAATTACCGAATTAACGCGTTCAAGCCCTGATCTGTCGTTTCCTTTGCGAATATCAAATATCTTTTGTTCAGCCGAATCAATAAGAACCGACGGGTCTTCATCGCCTGCCGAAGCGTCATCAATGATCTCACGGGCCGCTGTGATAAGTCTGCGGATATTGTATTTATCGGCGATTACCTTTGCATACGCCTCGGCATTGGAAATTGACGGGCAGTTATCGATCAAGTCCATAAGATATGTTTTGCCCGTTGCTTCATCAAATGTTTTATTCTGTTTTAGCTTTTCAAGCAGTGTAACAAAGTCAATAGCCTCACCGAAATTTATCATTTCCTGCATCTGCATAAAAATCAGCTTATGCAGCGCAACATAAAAATAATCAGGCGACTTTATGTAATCTACGATTTTGTCAAACACCTTGCTGTCAAGTATAACAGCACCGAGCACTGCCTGTTCCGACTCCGGGCTGTACGGCATATTAAGTCCGTCGTAGTTTCCGGTAATTAATGAATCAGCCATTTTGACACCTTCAAATCATTAGCTTGTTTTACGCTTCTTTTACCTGTACATCAATGTGAGCGGAAATGCCGGTGTAAAGCTTTACTTCCGCTTTATATGTTCCGTATTCCTTTATATCACATTCAAGCTCAACTTTACGCTTGTCAACGGAAATCGAATACTGCTTTTTGATTTCTTCTGCAACCTGTTTTGCTGTTATGCTTCCGAAAAGGCGTCCGCCCTGTCCCGCTTTTGCTGTCATAACAAACTTTTTGCCCTCAAGTATTTTTTTCTGCTGTTCAGCCTGTGCTTTCTGAGTAGCAATTTTATAGTTTTTTGAATTTTCAGCGTTTTTGTATTCATTCATTGCCTGTGCATTCGCTTCACGGGCAAGCTTTCTCGGGAAAAGATAATTGCGGGCATATCCGTCAGACGCTTCTACAAGCTCGCCCTTTTTCCCGAGTGATTTTATATCCTGCAGTAAAATTACTTTCATATTTACCGTCCTTTCACTTTGCGCTTCCTGAAAGGAAGCTGAAATTTTTATATTATTTTATATTTTATCAAACACTTTCAAAGTCATCCATAACGCTGTCAATCGCTGACAAAAGACTATTGTAGGCAGTTTCCGTCGTTTCTCCTTCGAGCTGTGCCGCCGCCATGGTCTGATGTCCGCCTCCACCGAGCTGCTCCATAATTATTTGAACATTAAGCTTTCCGTAGCTTCGTGCGGAGATATTTATTTTGCCGTCGTTTTTAAACACAACAAACGACGCCTTTACTCCCTGCAATGTCAGCATTTCATCAGCTGCCTGTGCCGCGGCAAGCCTTATATCATCAGCATTGCTTTTTGAAACTGATACGGCGCAGCCCTTGTATATACTTGCGTTACAAACAATTTCTACCTTTTCCCTGTATGTATCAATACTGTCAGAGAACATTTCCTTCACGGTTAAAGTATTAGCACCTTTTTTTCTTAAATAAGCCGCCGCCTCAAATGTGCGGACGCCGGTTTTTAAAACAAAGTTCTTTGTATCAAGCATAATTCCCGCAAGAAGCGCATCAGCCTGTACATAGCCAAGCGGCTTGTCATCAAGATAGCTTATAATTTCGCTGCACATTTCAGCAGAAGACGAAGCGGAAGGTTCGTGACAAAATACAAGTGCGTTGTCGATATAGTTTACTGATCTTCTGTGATGATCGATTACTACGATTTTTTTGAATTTTTCGTAAAGCCGTACGCTCTCAAGCGAACTTTTCAAATGTGTGTCAACAACAATTAAAAGCGACCTCTGCGTAATGCCTCTAAGCGCCTCATCGGCGGTCATAAAAATTGAGGAATCTATATGTGATTCAACATAAGAAATGAGCTGTTTTGCCATAGAGGTTTCCCTGTCAATCACTATTTTGCAGTACCTGCGGAAAGACTTTTCAATTATACACTGCAAACCTATTGAGGAACCTACGCAATCGAGATCAGAGAATCTGTGACCCATAATGAAAACCTTGTCGCAGTCGGCAACGGCACGGCTTATTGCGTTTGCAATAACACGCATCCTTACCTTGCTTGCCTTTTCGGCTGCAGCAGCAGTACCTCCGAAAAACTCATAGCTGTTATCCTTTATTACGGCAACTTGATCTCCGCCTCTTCCGAGCGCCATTTCAAGCGCTTTTCTGGCATTGAGTTCGCTTGTTTTTATGTTTTTTGTACCTCTGCACAATCCTGCCGATATAGTAGCAACTTTATTGTTAGCGCTTACAGATCGAATTTCCTTAAGAATAGGAAACTTCTGAGAAACCATTTTTTCTACATCGGACTCCCTGAATATGATCATATAGCGGTTTGTTCCGACCTTTTTATACAAAGAATCAAAATCAGCCGCCCATCTCTGAAGCAGGGATTCTACGGCTATAACCGCATGTGAATACGCTTCGTCCGAATCATTCGCAAAATCTTCCGCATTGTCAAAGGTGATGATTGAAACGCATGGTAGATTTGAATGGTATTCTCTCACGGTTGTTTTATAGTAGGTGTTTTCAATAAAAAAGCTAAGAACGCTCTCACCCGATGACATCGAGTAAACCGTATATTCCTTTCCGTCAACCGCAATATCCGTTCCCTCACCGTCTTTAATATCTTGGATACTAAAACCGGAAAGATATGCATTGATGCTTTCCCCCTCAGGGCTTCTGCCCTGACACATTGACTTTCTGAAGCGGGCGTTGCACCAGATAATATCTCCTCTTGAGCCGGAAACCGCAACAGGAAACTTGTATTTTTCAAGATAGTCGGAGTTAAAGCCCTTTATCCTTTCGGCAGCGGATTTAACGGTGTTGTTTATATAATTTCTAAACCTAAACGATAAAACAAATACTACCGCAAACGCTGCAACAGATACACCAAACTCAATGTAACACAAGACTATATTGTAGTTATAAGACGCAAACGCCATAACAAGCATTATCAAGCCGAAAATCACAAACCATGGGGTAAGCGTCCAATGTTTTCTTTTCATATTGTACCTCTGATGAGTAAAAAGCGCATTGCTAAATTTAAACCACTAAATAATTGCCGTTATACCTCCTGAAGGATAGGAAGTATCATCGGTGCCCTTCGTGTTCGCTGACCTATAAGCTTTGCAACATCGTCCTTGATTCTGTTCTTGATAACACCCCACTCGTGGATATTGTTATCGGCACACTCCTCAAGTATGTCGAGAGAAAGCTTTTTGACATCTTCAAGAAGCCCCTCACTCTCACGAACATATACAAATCCCCTCGAAACAATATCAGGACCGCTTATTACATGTCCGTCATAAACATCAAGTGAAGCAACTATAATGATGAGTCCATCCTGTCCGAGATGTTTTCTGTCGCGAAGCACTATGCTTCCTACGTCTCCTACTCCGAGTCCGTCAACAAACACTTTTCCCGCCTGAACCGGAGCAAGCTCTTTGATATAGTTTTCGTTGATTTCCACAACGCTTCCTACATCTCCGATGAATATATTTTTTCTGTCCATTCCCAAAAACTCGGCAAGCTCAGCGTGCTTTCTGAGGTGCTTCTGCTCACCGTGAACGGGAATAAAATACTTAGGTTTCACAAGGCGGTGCATAATTTTAAGTTCCTCCTGACAGGCGTGCCCCGAGACATGAACATCGTACATTGATTCGTATATGACCTTACAGCCTTTTTTGAGGAGCTCATCAACAACATTTCCGACCGTTTTTTCATTGCCGGGAATGGGGTTTGCCGAAATAATTATAAAATCTCCCTCTCCCACCATTACTTTTCTGTGATCGGAATATGCCATTCTTGAAAGCGCACTCATAGGCTCGCCCTGACTGCCTGTTGTTACAAGCACTATTTCCTCCGGCATATATTTGCCGAGCATATCTATATCAATGATAAGATTTTCGGGAATATTAAGGTATCCGAGCTTTTTTGCAACCTCCATATAGTTGACCATGCTTCTGCCCGAAAACGCAACCTTTCGTCCGTATTTTTCAGCACAGTTTATAATCTGCTGCACTCTGTTTACATTCGACGCAAAGGTGGCAATTATTATTCTGTAATTTTCGGCGCTCTTAAAAAGGCTGTCAAGACTTTCCGAAACAAGCCTCTCGGTTCTTGTATATCCGGGACGTTCGGCGTTGGTGCTTTCGGCAAGAAGAGCCAAAACGCCTTTATCTCCAACCTTTGCAATGCTCGACAAGTCAATCATATCTCCGGTAATCGGCGTACAGTCTATTTTGAAGTCACCTGTGTGAACGATAGTTCCCGCAGGCGTGTCAACAGCAAAAGCGACTGCATCCGGTATTGAGTGATTTACATGAATAAATTTTACGCTCATACATCCGAGTTTGACAGTCTGCCCTGCATTAACAACATTAAGCTGTGTTTTATTTGCAAGGCTGTGTTCGCGAAGCTTGTTTTCAACAAGTCCGAGCGTAAGCGGAGTACCGTATATCGGAGCCTTTATTTTTGAGAGAAGAAAAGGCAGTCCTCCTATATGATCCTCATGACCGTGTGTTAAAACAATGCCCTTGATTTTGTCCTGATTTTGCTCAATATACGTAAAATCCGGAATAACAAGATCTACTCCCAGCATATCACCGTCAGGGAAAGCCATTCCGCAATCTATAATTAAAATGTCATTTTCACATTCAACAAGAGTAATATTCTTACCTATCTCATTTAATCCTCCGAGAAAAGCAATTTTTACGGACGGCTTACGCACATTCTTTTGAGCATTGTTTTTAGAAGATGCTTTTTTGCCGTAGCTTCTTTTCCGCTTTTGAATAATAAGCTGATCTGACGGGCGGTCAACTCCAAATGATTCCTTTGAAATTTGTTTTGACCTTGAATTTGAGTTCTTTGAGTACTTATTCTGCTTATTGTATTTATAGTATTTTTTAGTCTGTGTACTCACAAATTTACCTCCATATAAAATTAATATTTTGATTATATAATTACCGCAGATGAATATTTGCCGGCCGTATTCACCTGTGATCAATATTTGCATATTAGCTATCCGTTAAAAAGCAGCGGATATTATTGCACGATACGGTTTTTATATTACATAAGTACATACTTCTCCGAGTATATATATTCATATTATTTTAACCCGAAAATATTATTTATGTCAATATTTTAAAAGAATTATAATAAAAGATAATTTTCGCATATCAAATTTAATTTTTAACCAATATTTCAAAATGACAGAACAATTTGTATTAAAAATCCAACATAATACTAATATTATGCTCAATTAAAGGTAAAATAATAACTAAATAACAGTTGCATTTGCAGATTTTGCGTATTATAATATTACTCGAACATTAACTTAGGAGAATAGGCTTGAAACAGATTGATGTTTTCACTGACGGTGCCTGCAGCGGAAACCCGGGGCCGGGCGGCTGGGGTGCGATTCTTCGGTATAAAGGACACGAAAAGGAACTGTCCGGCGGAGAAGCAAATACAACTAACAACAGAATGGAGCTGTCCGCGGTTATTAATGCGCTTGATGCATTAAAAGAACCGTGCAAGGTTACACTGTACAGCGACTCTCAATATGTGTGTAACGCATTAAAGCTTGGCTGGGCTAAAAAATGGAAATCCAACAACTGGATGCGTAACAAAAAAGAGCCTGCTTTAAACCCCGAACTTTGGGACAGGCTTCTCAAGCTTTGTGATATTCACGAGGTTGATGTTATATGGGTAAAAGGTCATGCCGGACATCCCGAAAATGAAAGGTGCGACCGACTTGCTGTTGCGGCAGCACAGAAATATGCATAATCTACACGAGGGTGATATATATGAGAAATATTTATGCCGATAATTCTGCAACAACTGCCATTGCTCCGTCGGTACTTGAAAAGATGATGCCTTATCTTACAGAGGTTTACGGCAATCCGTCAAGTCTTTACCGTATAGGCAGCAAGGCAAAGGAAGCTGTTGAAAAATCACGTGCAAATATTGCAAAAAATCTCGGAGCAGCGTCTGCGAGTGAAATATTTTTTACATCGGGCGGAAGCGAATCCGACAACTGGGCTTTAAAGGGAGTTTGCCACGCGCTTAAAGCAAAAGGCAAAACACACATTATCACATCAAAATTTGAGCATCATGCGATTTTGCACACCTGTCAGGCTCTTGAAAAGGACGGCTTTCGGGTGACTTATCTTGATGTGTACGAAAACGGCATTGTAAAGCCCGAGGATGTTGAAAACGCCATTTGCGACGATACGGCTATCGTATCAATTATGTACGCTAACAATGAAATCGGCACAATTCAGCCAATATCGGAAATCGGTGCAATTTGCAAAAAGCACGGAGTTCTTTTTCATACCGACGCGGTTCAGGCTGCGGGATTTGTAAGAATCAATGTTGTTGAGCAAAACATCGACCTGCTTTCAATGACAGCTCACAAAATTCACGGACCGAAAGGCTGCGGCCTGCTTTATGTAAGAAGAGGCGTTAAGATAGACAACCTTATAGAGGGCGGTGCACAGGAAAGAGGCAGAAGAGCAGGCACAGAAAATGTTGCCGGCATAGTCGGACTTGACGCCGCATTGCAGTTAGCTGTTGACACAATGGACGAAAGAAACGCAAAGCTTACCAAAATGCGTGACAGACTTATTGACGGACTTCTCAAAATTGAGCGTTCAAGGCTCAACGGCGACAGAATCCACAGACTTCCGGGTAATGTCAATATGTGCTTTGAAGGCATTGAGGGCGAGAGCCTGCTTTTAAAGCTTGATTTGAACGGAATCTCGGCTTCATCGGGGTCTGCCTGCACATCGGGAAGTCTTGATCCGAGCCATGTGCTTCTTGCAATCGGACTTCCTCACGAAATCGCTCACGGCAGTATGCGTCTGTCGTTTTCCGATGAAAACACGGAGGAGGATATCGACTATATTCTTGAGAAAGTTCCTCAGATTGTTGATTATTTAAGAGCTATGTCTCCGCTTTGGGAAAAAATCAAAAAAGCAGAGAACAACTAAACTCTTAATTAATTTATATATATAAAGGGAGGTTAAAATTATGGCATATTCCGAAAAGGTTATGGACCATTTTGCGAATCCACGCAATGTAGGAGAAATTGAAAACGCCGACGGTATCGGCGAAGTTGGAAACTCCAAATGCGGAGATATAATGAAAATGTACATCAAGGTTGAAAATGACATCATCACCGATGTTAAGTTTAAGACCTTCGGCTGCGGCGCGGCCATTGCAACAAGCAGTATGGCTACCGAAATGATAAAGGGCAAGTCTATAAACGACGCGCTCAAGCTTACAAACAAAGCGGTTATGGAGGCTCTTGACGGACTTCCGCCTGTAAAGGTTCACTGCTCCGTGCTTGCAGAGCAGGCTATTAAGGCCGCTATCTCGGACTACTATCAAAAGCAGGGCATTGATCCCGAACCTTTCGTAGGAAAAGTTCCTCACTGCGATGAATGCGGATGTCACTGATTGTTATCAGCCCTGCAACTGACAGAGTACCAATATAAATCAGGCAAAAT
>CALYBP010000008.1 GCA_944415425.1 uncultured Ruminococcus sp.
AAAGAATGCGGCATTAAATTTTATTTTGTTTTTCCTATATCTTTTCTGTAATGTGCTCCGTCAAATTTTATTTTATCTACTGCGGCATAAGCCTTTTTAAGAGCATCATCAAGATTGTCGGCTCTTGCTGTAACACCGAGTACGCGGCCGCCGTTTGTATAATACTTTCCGTTTTCAAATTTCGTTCCGGCATGATATACAACAGCACCGTCTACCTGTCCTTTTTGATCAAGTCCGAATATCTCTATCCCCTTTTTATAAGAAAGAGGATAACCTCCGCTTGCCATAACGACGCACGCAGCAGCACCGTCATACCACTCAATATCAATATCAGATAATTTTTCATCAATGACAGCTTCGCAAATATCCACAAGATCGGTTTTAAGCCTTGGCAAAACAACCTGAGCTTCGGGATCACCAAAACGAGCGTTATACTCGATAACCTTAGGACCGTTCGGCGTTAGCATAAGTCCAAAGTACAGACATCCCTTGAACGGTCTGCCCTCTTTGTTCATAGCGTCTATTGTGGGTTTGAAAATCGTATCCATACATTCCTGTGCAATTTCATCGGTATAATACGGATTAGGACTGATTGTACCCATTCCACCGGTATTAAGCCCCTCGTCATTGTCGTACGCACGCTTATGGTCTTTTGAACTAACCATAGGTTTCACACACTTACCGTCGGTAAAAGCAAGCACGGAAACCTCCGGACCTGTTAAAAATTCTTCAATTACTATATTATTGCCTGAGTCACCGAATTTCTTGTCTTGCATAATTGACTTTATCGCCGCAACAGCTTCATCAACTGTCTGAGCAATAATAACGCCCTTGCCAAGAGCAAGTCCGTCAGCCTTAACTACAATGGGAGCGGTATTTTCGGATTTCACATATTGAATGGCTTTTTCGACATTGTCGAAAACTTCGTATTTGGCAGTAGGAATGTTGTACTTTTTCATAAGATTTTTTGAAAAAACCTTAGAAGCTTCAATAACAGCGGCTTTTGCGTTGGGACCGAAAGCTCTTATTCCTGCAGCTTCAAATACATCTACCATTCCGTCTGCGAGAGGATCGTCAGGAGCGACAAACGCAAGGTCAATGGAATTTTTCTTTGCGAACTCAACCATACCATGCTTGTCCATTACATTAATATCAACCAATTCTGCATCGGCTGCAATTCCTCCGTTACCCGGTGCACAATAGAGTTTAGTGCATTTTGGACTTTCGAGAAGCTTCTTTACAAGGGCATGCTCTCTTCCGCCCGAACCAATCATCAATATATTCATATTAACACCCCGTATCAGTGATGGAAAAGTCTTATTCCCGTAAACGACATTGTCATATTATATTTGTTGCAGGTTTCAATTACATTATCATCACGAATAGAGCCGCCGGGCTGTGCTACATACTGAACACCGGAGCGCTTTGCTCTTTCGATATTATCGCCGAAGGGGAAAAATGCGTCCGAGCCAAGCGAAACACCGCTGAAAGTACTCAGCCACTCCTTTTTCTCTTCCTTTGTCAAAGGCTCAGGCTTTGTTGTAAAGAACTGCTGCCACACTCCGTCAGCAAGCACATCCTCATAATCATCAGAAATGTACACATCAATAGTGTTATCACGGTCTGGGCGTCTGATGTTTTCTACGAAAGGAAGATTCATAACCTTCGGATGTTGCCTTAAATACCAAATGTCTGCTTTGTTTCCTGCAAGACGGGTACAATGAATTCTTGACTGCTGTCCTGCACCTACACCTATTGCCTGTCCGCCTTTTGCATAACAAACAGAATTTGACTGAGTATATTTAAGAGTGATAAGAGCGATAAGAAGATCACGCTTAGCTTCATCAGGCAGATTCTTATTCTCTGTTACGATGTTCTTCATGAGCATTGCTTCATCAATTTTAAGTTCGTTTCTGCCCTGTTCAAAAGTAATTCCGAATACGTCCTTATGCTCAATAGGCGTCGGAACATAATCAGGGTCAATTTTTATGACATTATATGTTCCTTTTCTTTTTGTTTTAAGCACTTCAAGAGCCTCAGGCGTATAATCCGGAGCTATAATTCCGTCAGATACCTCTCTTTTGAGGAGCAAAGCGGTTTGAACGTCGCAGGTATCAGAAAGTGCAACCCAGTCGCCGTATGATGACATTCTGTCAGCGCCCCTTGCCATTGCATATGCGGAAGCAACAGGAGAAAGCTCTAAATCATCGACAAAATAAATCTTTTTTAAAGTGTCTGAAAGCTCCGTTGCGACAGCGGCGCCGGCAGGACTTACATGCTTAAATGATGCAGCAGCAGGCAAACCGGTAGCTTCTTTCAGCTCCTTTACAAGCTGCCACGAGTTGAAAGCGTCAAGAAAATTAATGTATCCCGGTTTTCCGTTCAAAACCTCGACAGGCAGCTCTTTTCCGCCTTGCATAAATATCCTTGACGGCTTTTGATTTGGGTTACAGCCGTACTTTAAAGCAAGTTCGTTCATTGTAATCTTCCTTTCGTTAACAAATTACTTATTTTTATTAATTATTCTTGATTCACAGGTATTCGATTTTATATCAATATAACGAACAAAAAGAGATACCTTATTGTCATCATCGAGGGAATCCCAAATTTTGTTTGCGAAAGTATCAATATCGTCATTTTCGATTTTTACCAATGTAGGCTCGCCCTCAAAGCTCGGAAGAGGATTTCCGTCACCCATATAAGTGTGAATGAATCTGCCAACGCCCGAAAGTGGACAATCATATGAAAATGTATATCTCTCACAGCAGTCGGGGTTTCCGTCCGCGCTTTTTAGAATCGACATTGCGTAATTCATTTTACCGTCTCCGCATTTTACTATGCCGGATATACGTGGTGTGTAATTAGGCTCGTCAGGCTCAAATTCACGGGTGCGAAGCGACTGCTCAAAAGTCATTTGCTGATTCATAAGCTCGTAGACAGTATCAGTCTGATCACCGTTTGTAACGATTGTTTTATTACCCAGTACGCGAACGGGAGAATATATAATCAGAGACGGATCAACAAGCTTAGAAGGATCAAACGCCTGTGTTTTAATGCCGTCCTCTGTTTTGACAAAAATTCTGTTTCTGCTGTTTTCACTTCTGCCCATAATAAAATAAGCGATTACAGCTCTTTCTCCGTCTGCGCTTTTTCCAATTACTATGCCTCTTCCGGGATATGATGTAGAAGCAATATCATCATAAAGAGATACAGGTTTCATATAAGCCTCCGTTATTCTAAAATTTCAGTTTTATTGTTGTTTACAATTATTTTGTCCTCGCAAAAAAGAGATACCGCTTTAGGGAGAATTTTCCATTCCGCCTGCTCCATCACCCTTTTTTGAAGAATCTCGGGGGTATCGCCGTTTTTGACTTCGACAGACTGTTGAATAATTATCGGACCGCCGTCGCAAATCTCATTAACAAAATGTGCCGTAGCACCCGTCACTTTGACTCCCTTTTCAAGTGCGGCTTCGTGAACTCTTAATCCGTAAAATCCCTCGCCGCAAAATGATGGTATAAGCGATGGGTGAATATTTATTATTTTATTCTCGAAAGTTGAAATAACCTTCTTTCCGAGAATGGTCATAAACCCTGCAAGCACGACTACATCAGCAGATTTGCTTTTTAACAGCTTTACCAAGGCGTCATCGTAATCATCAAATTTCTCAAAGTCCTTACGTCTTATAACTTCGGTTTCAATATTGTGATTTTTTGCACGCGTAAGTGCGTAAGCATTGGGATTAGATGAAATTACACAGGAAATTTTTCCGTTTTTAATATCTCCCCTGTTTTGAGCGTCAATCAGCGCCTGTAAATTAGTGCCTCCGCCCGATACCAACACTACAATATTTTTCATTATTCAAACACAACTCCGTCATTTCCTTCAATAACCTCACCGAGAATTACTGCGTCTTCGCCGTTAGCGTTTAATACCTCTAAAGCCTTTTCAGCGTCATCCTTTGAAACGGCTGTCACCATACCGATGCCCATATTAAATGTGTTATACATATCATGCTCGGAAATATTGCCTACCTTTTGCATAAGTTTAAATATAGGAAGTACGGGAATATTATCCTTTTTGATCTTTGCGGTGAGTCCGTCTTTAAGCATTCTGGGAATATTCTCGTAAAATCCGCCGCCGGTGATGTGGGAAATCGCCTTTACATCAACACTATCGATCAGAGCAAGCATTGGTTTTACATATATTTTTGTTGGAGTAAGCAAAGATTCACCAAGAGGTTTATCAAGTTCGGGATATTCGGCGTTGATCGAATTTTCATCTATTCCGAAAATTTTTCTGACAAGTGAAAAGCCGTTTGAATGTACTCCTGACGAACGAAGTCCTATCAATACATCTCCTGCATTAAGACGTGACCCATCAATAAGCTTTGACTTATCGGCAATACCGACGCTGAAACCTGCTACATCATAATCATCAACCGGCATAAGACCGGGATGCTCCGCTGTTTCTCCGCCTATAAGAGCACATCCGGACTGAACGCATCCTTCAGCAATGCCCGAAACAATTTCAGCAACCTTTTCAGGTATGTTTTTACCTATTGCAATATAATCAAGGAAAAACAGAGGCTTTGCACCGCAGCATATAATGTCATTTACACACATAGCAACGGCATCAATTCCTATTGTATCATGCTTATCAAGAAGAAAAGCAAGCTTTATTTTTGTTCCGACGCCATCGGTTCCGCTAACCAAAACAGGCTCTTTCATCCCCTCAAAGTTAGGAGCAAAAAGCCCGCCGAATCCGCCGATTCCCGAAACCACACCGTCAATTTTTGTGCGTGCAACATGTTTTTTCATAAGCTCAACCGACTTGTAGCCTGCCGTAACATCAACACCTGCCGCCTTATAACTCTCTGAAAAGCTGTTCATTGTGATCCTCCGTTATATTTGATTTATTTTTTTAGCATATTTATCAACAAATACAGACCTCGGAATTTCTGCATTATAGATTCCGCTAAAGCAGCCGTCGCAAAGCTTTATATTTGCTTTGGAAGCAATTTTCTTTACGCTGTCAAGGCTTAAATACCCAAGGGTATCGGCACCGATATATTCTCTGATTTCATCAGTACTCATTCTGTTTGCAATAAGGCTGTCCTTATCATCTATGTCAACTCCGAAATAGCACGGACAGATAAACGGCGGTGAACTTATCAGCATATGTACTTCTTTTGCACCTGCGTCACGCATAAGTTTTACAATATGCTTTGATGTTTCACCTCTTACTATCGAATCGTCAACTATTATTATTCGTTTTCCGCTTACATTAGCTTTAAGCGCGGTAAGTCTTGTCTGTAACAGTCGCTCTTTCTTATCTTTACCTGTGCCTACCGTTCTGCCTATGTATTTATTTTTTACAAATCCCATACCGAACGGTATGCCGGACGCCATAGAATATCCCTCTGCAGCAACGACGCCCGAATCCGGCACTCCGCATATCATATCTGCCTCAATTGGATATTCATCATACAAAAGTTTTCCTGCTTCAAACCTTGCGTTATGCACGCTCAAGCCGTCAATAACGCTGTCGGGACGGGCGATATAAACATACTCGAAAACACAAAGCGAAGTTTTATCCGCAGCGATTCTTGTTTTGTATGTGTGAAAACCTTCTTCATCTACGACAACCATCTCACCCGGTTCGATGTCACGGATAAATTCAGCTCCGATACTGTCAAACACACAGCTTTCGGACGCAACCACATAGCTGTTTTCAATTTTTCCGATACAAAGCGGACGAAATCCGTACACATCCCTAAAAGCAATAAGTCTTGTTGGCGCACATATAACAGTAGAATAAGCTCCTTTCAGCTTATCCATAGAACGAATAACAGCTTCCTCGAGATTTTCTGTGTAACACCTTTGAGATCCGATAACATAAGCCATTATTTCAGCATCGGAATTAGACTGAAATATAGCACCGTCTCTTTCGAGCTCGGTTCTGATCTCTGAAAAATTAGTGATAGCTCCGTTAAAAGCTATTGCTATTGAGCCTTCCTTATACCTTAGTACAAGAGGCTGGTTTGAGGCTCGGTCAAGGCTTTCGTTAGATGTATGTCGAACATGACCTACTGCGATTTTACCGTTTTTAAGCTTTGTGAGAGTTTTTTCGGTAAACACCTCGGATACCATACCAAGCTCTTTTACTGTTATAAACTCACCGTCACAGTTTACCGTTATTCCTGCGCTCTGCTGACCCCTGTGCTGCAAACCGTAAAGTGCATCGTGGGTTATAGCGACGCTGTCGAGATCCTCATCATTTCTGTAAATACCGAAAACTCCGCACTCGTCATTAAATTTGTCAAGCTGCGTGTTTATGTCAACATAATTTTTAATCAAAGTTCTGCCACCTTAAGCTGCATTGCCTTGTCCTTTTCAGCAACGCCTTTTTCCATATCTGATTTCATATTTTCAAGCTTTTCTGCAAGTTTATCATCACAAAGAGCAAGCATCTGAACAGCAAGAATTGCAGCATTTGCAGCTCCGTCAACAGCAACAGTAGCAACCGGGATACCGGTAGGCATCATAACAGTTGCAAGAAGAGCGTCCATACCGTCAAGCTGAGCTGATTTACAAGGGATGCCGATAACAGGCAGTGTGGTCTTAGCTGCAAGAACTCCCGCAAGGTGAGCTGCCATTCCTGCGGCAGCAATAATTACACCGAATCCGTTTTTCTTTGCGTTCGCAGAAAACTCAATAGCTGCGTCCGGAGTTCTGTGTGCGCTCATTACATGGACTTCGTACTCAACGCCAAACTCCTTTAACTTTTTAACAGCCTTTGAAACAACGGGGAAATCGCTGTCAGAACCCATAATAATTGCAACTTTTTTCATAATATACTCCTTTAAAAATTCAAAATATACAAACTTTCACTTTAAAAAGCTTATATCATATAACCTTATATATTATATTAAAAATCCGTTATGATTTCAATACAATAAAGCAATTATTTTAATAATTGCCTATAATTTGACGGTTTAATTGATTTTTTTGCCTATATAATCGATATTTAAAGCATAATTATGCGATTATTTGTCGGCTTTCGGAGAAATCACACCGCTTGATGTTACCCCAGTATCCTCAACCGGCTGCATATGGGGAAACAAAAGATTCATCCTGTCATCGTCAAATTTACGGTCTACATATTCTTCAAAACCGTTTGATGCGGGAATACCGTTATCTCTCTGAGTCCACCTGTATGTCGCAAAAACGGACATTGCAGCGTTGAATATCATAAATATCACAAGGAATGTCGTTATGACTGAACCCAATCGTTTTGGTATTTTTTCAATCTGCTTTGAAGCAAAAGGATATAGGTATCTTACCCATACAAGCCCTAAAAATCCCCAGATAAGGGCAAACATCAGGTTTGTTCTTCCGTCAAGATTAAAAGGCGTGTTGCTGTAATCCCACGAAACAGTTCCGAAAATCATTTCCTGAAACCATGAGCATATGTATTCAAATCCTGCCCCTATTACCGCGCTTATTACAAAAACAAGCGTATCGCTGAGTTTGTACAGCTTGTACAATACCGCTGTCAAAAAACACGCTCCTCCACCGTATACCGGAATGAAAGGACCGTATACCATCCCTACTCTTATTTCAAAGTGCCCCTCAGCTAAAAGCGCCCATACCGTTTCAAACAGTGTTCCGAGAATTGAGCCGAAAATAAAGAGATAAAAAAGCTTTGTAAAACAAAAACCATACGCAAACGGCTCTTCGCTTTCGTTATCGTAAATATGGGTGTACTCTTTCATATTTTCCTGTTTTATTTCATTGATTTTAGCTGAAATTTGTTTTATATATGCGGTGTTTTTTAATTCGGGAAATGCTGAAAATAATCTTCTTCGCAGTATACTTTCCGTAAACAGTCTGTTATAGTTTTGTTCAAGCTCGTCAATTTTATCCTGCTTCACAGAATCTCTAAGCAGATTTGACAGATTATTCAGATTTTTAATTTTCTTTTGTAAACGAACAGTAGTTACAACCGACAATACAAAATCAATTAATATGATAAAGCAAAGCGACAAAACGATAATCATACTTATATAAAAAGGAATTAACTGAAGAAATGATTTTAGTATCGGCATAATTGCGCCGACAAATATCGTACCTGTAAGTCCTAAAATTACCGAAAACGGAAGAGTTATGTAGTCGCCAATACTTAATTTCATATCGCTGAAATTCCAAGGCTTAAAACCAAGCAGCTTTTCTGTTAAAAATCCTATTAAAACTACAATTCCGGATAATATTACTGCGCTTCCGATAAAAAGTATAAAAAAGTTATTGTGGAAATTTTTTAAAAGGACAAAACATATTACGGCGCTTAACCCATACGCAGGACAAAAAGGCAATGTGAGAAAGACTTTGTTTAAAAAGCGTTTTTCTTCAAAGAAGCTTTTGAGCACATTTATAACCCAGCCGAGAAATGAAAATATAACGAAGCACCAAAGCAAGTTGATTAGTAACATGACATACATACCCTTTCCGCTCATAAATTACAGTAAAAATTCAGCGCAGTCAAAAATGACTGCGCCTAAAATATTACTGTTTTGCGTTTAAATCGCTGTCCCAAAGCTCTTTTATCGCGGTAATATTTCCTGCAAGGCCTTGAATATCTGACGGAATAATAATCTTTGTAGCCTTTCCGTCAGCTGCCTTAGCAAATGCTTCAAGTGATTTAAGCTGAAGGATTCTGTCCGTCGGAGCAGCTTCATTAAGCATACGAAGAGCGTCGGCATTTGCCTTTTGTACGGTCATAATCGCCTCTGCTTCACCCTGAGCCTCACGGATTTTTTGTTCTTTAACGGCGTCAGCCTTTAGGATCGCAGACTCTTTCAGACCTTCCGCAACAAGTATCTGGCTTCTTTTTTCGCCTTCTGCGTCAAGTATTCTCGCGCGGCGCTCACGCTCCGCTTTCATCTGCTTTTCCATCGCATCCTGAATTTCACGCGGCGGCAAAATATTCTTGAGTTCAACACGGATTACTTTAATTCCCCATGCGTCGGTTGCTTCATCGAGTATAATTCTGATTTTATCGTTGATAGTATCTCTTGACGTAAGTGTGTTATCAAGCTCCAAATCACCGATTATATTACGCAGCGTTGTTGCGGTAAGATTTTCTATTGCGCTGAGCGGTCGTTCAACACCGTAGCAATACAGCTTTGGGTCGGTAATTTCAAAATATACGACCGTATCTATTTGCATTGTAACATTATCTCTTGTAATAACAGGCTGCGGCGGAAAATCTACAACCTGCTCTTTTAAAGATACCTTTTTAGAAATTTTATCGATAAAAGGAATCTTAACATGAAGTCCCGTTCCCCATGTTGCATAATAAGTTCCGAGACGCTCAATAACATATGCATGCGCCTGAGGTACTATCTTCACATTGCTGATAATAACAATCAAAACTATGAAAATAATAATTGCTAAAATGATAAAACCTAACATAAAGCCCTCCGAAAATTAATCTTCTGATTCAACAATCAGTTTTACGCCCTCAATATTAAGCACCCTGATTTTGCTTCCCTTTGGTATAGGGGCAAGATCCGATCTTGCAGACCAAACCTCTCCTTCTACCTTTACCTGACCCGATGTATGGGTATCCTTAATATCGGAAATAACCGTTCCGATTTTACCTATCAATCGGTCAGCGTTTGTATTTACAACGCTCTTCTTACTCTTTAGCTTATTTACAAGAGGTCTTGTAAGGATAAGTGCAAGCAGCGCAACGATTAGAAATACGGCCGACTGAATGGGAATAGAGTCGGTAAATATACATGTAACCGCAGCACAAACAGCACCGAGTACAAACCAAATTGACACAAGCTGTGAAGTAAAGGCTTCGCAAACAGCCATAATAACAGCAAAGCCTATCCATATGAAAGGCATATATTCTACCATAATACTTCTCCTTTCTTGCTATAATATTAGCATACTAAACATGGATAGTCAATTTATTTGTATAAATATCTACACATTTTTTTTATTATATGTTATAATTAAAAAAATATAAAATTGTAGGTGATTTTATGGCTTTTGACACATTTGACGAGGGCGTTGTACCCGGAGGAATAAGAAGTAAAACAGAAATCAAAATTTTGATTTGTTATATTTATAATTCTGTTAAAGAAAATATGGACAAAGATTTAATTACGCAGTCAATAACAAAAGATGAGCTTGCAAATTACTTTGAAATAAGCAGCGCGTTTGACGATTTAATAAAAAACGGAAATTTAAAAGAAAGCGAAATTGTTGACGGCTTACAGACATACGAACTTACCGAAAACGGAAAACTCATTGCTAATCAGCTTGAATCAACACTTGCGTATACAGTAAAGGATAAAGCGTATAAATGCGCAGTACAGATGCTTTTCGAAAAGAAAAAACGCAGAGAAAACAAAGCTGAAATAATTAAATCGGAAAACGGATTTGAAGTAATGTGTAAAATTTCAGGCGGTAATATAGAGCTTCTTAGCTTTACAATGTATGCGCCGACCTACGAGCAGGCAATGTATTTAAAAGAAAACTTTTATGAAAATCCATCCTCGATATATAAGACTATGCTTGCGCTTATGACTAAAGACAAAGAGGCTGTTGGAGAAGCGCTTGAGGAGCTTTACGGAGTTTTATGATTTTTATTAAAAAAACAGATTTAACGCAAGCATGAGCGTCACCCCCGGAATCCCTCCTCCTGCGGATACTAATACTGATAAAAGGCTTACGGGCAAAACCACACCGGTAAACGAAGATGTAAGATTAACAGCTGCAAGCGCAGCTATGCCGATGAGTATTGAAATCACAGACTTTTTTACAGGACGCTTGTTCCCCGCTATCAGATGAATTACAGAAAATACAATAATTATCCCTGCGATTATTAAAAGAAATTCCCATATCGGCATAAAAACAACTCCACAATAAAATAAACCGCCGGACATACCTCCGACGGTTTATTATTATGATTTAAAAATTAAATATATTACACTTATGATCCGAGAATACCAAAATAGGAAAGAACATTAAGTGCTATTACGAACAGAACAAATACTGCCGCAAAAACTTTTGTCCAACGGGAAAGAAACGCATCAATAGAACGAGCCTTATTTCTTGAGAAGTAAGAATCAGCCGCACCTGTTACAACACCGATTCCCTGCTGATTACCTTCCTGAAGGATAATTACAATAATGATTGCTATTGAAACGACTGCTAAAACAACGCCGAGAACAATACCTAAAACGCCCATTTTCATCTTCCTTTCGTATAATTGGTTCGATTAACAATAATCTACATTAAACAACTACTTAATATTATCATATTAATCTTTATTTTGCAAGGGAAATTTAAAATTTTATCAGCAGTTTAATAAATATTTACTAAATAATTGAAAGCTGTTCATCAGTTGCGTCATCATTTGACGGCAAAGCTCCGAGTGCAGGCAGAGAACGCGTTCTGTACCGCTGAGGCTTTGAGAATGTATTATCTTTGTAAATAGTCATATCAAACAGCCTGTGCCCCTTTTTGAGCTTCATCACCGCAACGCCCTGAGTTGAGCGAGTAGTTTTAAGCGAAAGCGCACCGGTATGGACAAGGAGCATTCTGCCGGACGATGATTTAAACAGAAGCTCTGTGTCCTCAGGGATAAACACAATTTTGCAAATCGGTGATTTGTCTGAATATGCACCCGTTAATTTTTTGCGGTTTGTCTTTGTAAGGTAAGCCTCAAGCGGAACTTTTGCAGCCTTTCCGTTTTCAAAGGCAAATACGACCATACCTTTATAATCCTTTGTCGCAACCATAAACACGGCGTTTTCACCTTCATCCATAGAAAGTTTAGCCGGGATATAGTCACCGAGAACACTTGCCTTTGTGTCTGGAAAATCAGACGCTTTTGCCTTGTAAACTTGGCATTTATTGGTAAAGAACAGCAAATCACAATTATTTGAAAATTCTGTTTCCTGCATAATTTCATCGCCGTCCTTAAGCTTATGAGTATTGCTCATACGCAAAGACTGCGGTGTTATTTTTTTGAAATAACCTTCCTTGGTGAAGAAGAATGTAACAGGGTAATCGGGAACTTCCTGAATTTCCTCCTCATATTTTGCGGTGTCCTCATAAATAATTATACTCTTTCGGGGTTCACCGTATTTCTCGGCAATCGTTTTAAGTTCCTTTACAATTATGGACTTTACCTTTGCCTTACTTTTCAGAATCTCGTCAAGCGATTCAATTTCTTTTTCGAGATCCTCAATATCTTTTGTACGCTTTAAAATATATTCACGGTTAAGATGACGAAGCTTGATTTCCGCAACATAATCAGCCTGAACCTTGTCAATTCCGAAGCCTATCATAAGGTTAGGAACGACCTCGGCCTCTTCATCGGTTTCTCTAATAATTTTTATTGCTTTATCAATATCTAGCAGTATTTTTTCAAGACCTTTTAAAAGATGAAGTTTCTCAGCTTTTTTACTGCGGTCATAATAAGTTCTCCGCCTTACGCACTCAATTCTAAAGCCAATCCATTCCTCCAAAAGAGCCTTTACACCCAGTACCATCGGCACTCCGCCTATCAGCACATTAAAATTGCAGGCATAGGAGTCTTCAAGAGTTGTAAATCTGTAAAGCTTTGCCATGAGCTTGTCTGGATCAGTACCTCTTTTTAAGTCGATGGTGATTTTAAGTCCGTCAATACCTGTTTCATCGCGAATATCAGATATTTCTTTTACTTTGCCCTGCTTTACAAGGTCAATAATTTTTTCTATTATAACTTCAGTTGTAGTGGTGCTGGGAATTGACAGTATATCAATACAGTTTTCAGACTTGTCGTATTCGTACTTTGCACGAAGCTTAATGCTGCCTCGTCCCGTTTCATACACTTGATTAATTGCCTTTTCATCATAGATAATCTGGCACCCGCCGATAAAATCCGGCGCGGGTAATGTGGATTTTACATCATGTTCGGGATCTCTTATAAGCGACGCCGTCGTTTCACATATTTCCCTTAGGTTAAAAGAGCAGATATTAGAAGCCATACCTACGGCTATGCCCGTATTGGCGTTTACAAGTACTGACGGAAACGCAACAGGAAGCAAGGAAGGTTCTTTCATCGTATTGTCGTAGTTATCAATGAAATCTACGGTATCCTTGTCAATGTCACGAAAAAGCTCATTGCAAATGGGTGCAAGCTTAGCCTCAGTATATCTTGATGCCGCCCACGCCATATCACGGCTGTAAAATTTACCGAAATTACCCTTGGAATCAACATACGGGTGAAGCAATGCCTCGTAGCCTCTTGACAAACGAACCATGGTATCGTATATTGCCGAATCTCCGTGAGGATTGAGCTTCATTGTAGCGCCTACAATATTAGCCGATTTTGTCCTGTTGCCCGTTAAAAGCCCCATTTTATACATTGTATATAAGAGCTTTCGATGTGAAGGCTTAAAGCCGTCAATTTCGGGAATGGCACGGGACAAAATTACGCTCATGGCATACGGCATAAAATTTTCACGGATAGTGGAAACTATGGGTTGTTCAACTATATCCCCTGCCCCGTTTATCACACCGTGAGTTTTCGCTTTTGTATCAGACGATTTTTTAGGGCTGTTTTTTCTTGAAGCCAATATTTCCACCTCCTATCAGCTTACATCGAGATTATCAACATATTCGTTTCCGTGCTCTACAATATAATCTTTTCTTCCCTGCAAATCATCGCCGAGCAATATGTCAAATATCTGAGCTGTACTTTTTGCATCGTCAGGCATAACCTTGATCAGACGGCGCGTGTCAGGGTTCATTGTTGTAAGATTCATCATATCTGGCTCATTTTCACCGAGTCCTTTGCTTCGCTGAACGGTAAATTTTTCGCTGCCGATTTCCTCGATGAATTTGTCCTTTTCCGCTTCATCATATGCAAAGTAAACATTGTTTTTTGATGTTATCTCATACAGCGGAGATTCCGCAATAAACACCTTTCCCTCTTCAATAAGTGTGGGAGTAAGTCTGTAAAGCATAGTAAGAAGCATTGTTCTTATGTGAAAGCCGTCAACATCGGCATCCGTACAAAGTATTACCTTGTTCCAGCGCAGAGAGTCAATATCGAAGCTTGAAAGATTTTTATTGGCTTTTGATTTAACCTCAACTCCGCAACCGAGAACCTTGAGCAAATCCGTTATTATATCACTTTTAAATATCTTGTCATAATCTGCTTTAAGACAATTAAGTATTTTACCTCTTATCGGCATGATTGCCTGAAAATCGGGATCTCTTGCCTGCTTGCACGCACCGAGAGCCGAGTCGCCCTCAACTATAAACAATTCCCTTTTGCTTACATCCTTGCTTCTGCAATCGACAAATTTTGCAACTCGGTTAGTTATGTCAAGATTACCCGAAAGTTTCTTTTTAATGTTTAAACGGGTTTTTTCGGCATTTTCGCGGCTTCGCTTATTTACAAGCACCTGCTCTGCGATTTTTTCAGCTTCAAGAGGATTTTCAATAAAATACACCTCTAAGCTTTGTCTTAAAAAAGCAGTCATCGCGTCTTGAATACCCTTATTGGTAACCGCCTTTTTGGTCTGGTTTTCATATGATGAAACGCTTGAAAAAGAGGATATTACGCATACAAGACAGTCTTCAACATCGTCAAATTTAATTTTATTTTCTGTTTTATTATATTTATTGTTCTGCTTTAAATAACTGTCAATTTGATATACAAACGCATTTCTGACCGCTTTATCGGGAGCACCTCCGTGTTCAAGCCAGCTTGAATTATGATAATACTCCGTCAGGCTTACTTTGTTTGAAAACGCAACGGCAATATCTATTTTGCATTTATATTCGGGCTTATCGTCACGGTCCCGCGTTTTGCATTCGGTTTCCCAATGTTGTACGGATGTAAGACCGTTGTCGCCGATGACCTCGGAAACATGGTCAACAATGCCGTGTACATAATTAAATGTTGTGGTATCAAATGATTTTCCGTTTTGATTTCTGAAAACAAACTCGACGCCTGCATTGACAATAGCCTGACGCTTCATTATGTCAAGAAAATAATCAGGCTGAATATCAATGTCGGTAAATACCTCAAGGTCGGGCTTCCAATGGATTTTTGTTCCCGTATCTTTTTTGTTGTACGGTTCTTTTTTCAGCCCGCCGATATTTTCTCCCTTTTCAAAATGCAGAGTATATCGGTATCCGTCACGCCTTATATCAACATCCATATATTCGGAAGCATATTGAGTTGAGCAAAGTCCCAAGCCGTTCATACCGAGAGAAAACTCATAGCTCTCACCCTCGTTGTTATTATACTTGCCTCCAGCGTACATTTCGCAGAACACAAGCTCCCAGTTAAATTTTTGCTCTATCTCATTGTAATCAACAGGAATTCCTCGTCCGTGATCTTCAACCTCTATTGAACCGTCCGAAAATCGGGTAACGGAAATCTGCTTGCCAAAGCCCTCTCTTGCTTCGTCAATAGAGTTAGACAATATTTCAAACACAGAGTGCTGACACCCGTCAATTCCGTCTGAGCCGAAAATAACGGCAGGTCTTTTTCGCACACGGTCCGCACCTTTAAGAGTGACTATGCTGGTATTGTCGTATTCGTTAGTTTTCTTCCTTGCCATCTGTTTCTTCCTTTACCGTTATTCGTATTAACAGCATAAATTTTATCTGCTTTCTCTAAGTTTCTTTATTTTATCACGCAAATAAGCCGCATGCTCAAACTCAAGAAGTCTTGCCGCAGCTTTCATCTCTTTTGTAAGACTTTCAATGAGCTGCTGCTTTTGCGCCTTGGTAAGCTTTTTAGTATTCTTAAACTCGCTGTCATCATGAGTTGAAATCTCAAGTATATCGTTTACTTTCTTAACAATAGTCTTTGGTATTATTCCGTGATCTTCGTTGTATTTTTGCTGAATTTCACGGCGCCTGAGTGTTTCGGTGATAGCGACACGCATTGAATCCGTAACGCTGTCGGCATACATAATTACCATTCCCTCAGCGTTTCGTGCCGCACGTCCCGCTATCTGTATGAGCGAACGGGTGCTTCTCAAAAAGCCCTCTTTGTCAGCATCAAGCACGGCAACAAGCGATACCTCGGGAATATCTAATCCTTCTCTCAAAAGATTTATGCCCACAAGCACATCAAACTCACCCAAACGCAGGTCACGCACAATTTCCATTCTCTCTACGGTATCAATGTCGTGATGCATATACCTTACCTTGATTCCCACGCCTTCAAGATATGCTGTTAAATCCTCAGCCATCTTCTTTGTAAGCGTTGTCACAAGCACTCGTTGCTTCTTTGCTGTGCGTATATTTATTTCGGAAACAAGATCGTCGAGCTGACCCTCTGTTGGCCTTACCGATATTTCAGGGTCAAGAAGTCCTGTCGGGCGGATAATCTGTTCTGCTACAACCTTTGATTTTTCCAATTCAAAATCGCCCGGAGTTGCGCTGACAAAAACGACCTGATTTATTTTGTCGTAAAATTCATCAAAATTAAGCGGTCTGTTATCATAGGCAGAAGGCAGTCTGAAACCGTAATCAACAAGACTTTTCTTCCTTGCGTGATCTCCTGCGTACATTCCTCTAACCTGAGGAAGCGTAACATGTGATTCGTCAACAAATAATAAAAAGTCGTCGGGGAAATAGCTTAGAAGAGTGTAAGGAGATGAACCCGCAGGTCTTCCCGATAAAATACGGGAATAATTTTCAATTCCCGTACAAAATCCAATCTCCTGAAGCATCTCCATATCATAATGAGTACGCTGTTCGAGTCTTTGAGCTTCGAGAAGCTTGCCGTTTTCTCTGAAATATTCAAGCCGCTGCTGCAGCTCGCGCTCAATTTCGGCAAGTGCGACATTCATCTTATCCTTAGACACGATGTAATGAGACGCAGGATATATAGCCGCATGGCGCAAAAGCGCTTTAAGCTCACCTGTCAGCGGATTTATCTCTGATATTCTGTCAATTTCATCTCCGAAAAATTCAACCCTTATAACCGAATCATTTGATGAAGCAGGGAAAATTTCAACAACATCTCCCCTGACCCTGAACTTGTTGCGTATAAAGTTGACATCATTTCTTTCATATTGAAGCTCAACGAGCTTTTTAACAAGATCATCTCTGCTTTTTTCCATTCCGGGGCGAAGAGAAATAACCATATTACGATAGTCAATAGGATCACCGAGACTGTATATGCACGATACGGACGCAACAATAATTACATCACGCCTCTCTGACAACGCAAGAGTTGCGCTGTGGCGAAGCTTGTCTATTTCATCGTTAATAGAGCTATCCTTTTCGATATAGGTATCGGTTTGGGCAACATACGCCTCAGGCTGATAATAATCATAGTAGGACACAAAGTATTCAACGGCGTTATCGGGGAAAAATTCCTTAAACTCGCTGCAAAGCTGAGCCGCAAGGGTTTTATTATGTGCAAGCACAAGAGTAGGACGCTGTACACGCTCAATTATATTAGCCATTGTAAATGTTTTGCCTGAGCCCGTTACACCGAGCAGGGTCTGCTCTTTGTTGCCTGAATTTATACTCTGAACAAGTTTTTCAATTGTCTGCGGTTGATCACCGGTAGGTTTGTATTTTGAATGAATTTTAAACATCATTTTATTAACCAAACAGGCAGAAACGCCCAATATACAAAATTTTATATTTGATTTAACTGTAAAAAATTGCTCCGGAAAGCTCGCTGTCACGCAGGGAAACATAATCCTCATTCGTGATTATGTAGTGGTCAATCAAATTTACTCCTATTGCAAGAAGCGTCTCTCTTATAAACTTAGTAGCTTCAAGGTCACTCGGAGACGGCAATGCCGAACCGCTGGGATGATTGTGAGCGATAAACGCCGTTTTGGCGTTGTGACGCAACGCCAGATCGACAATTTTTCTTACGGGCAAATCGGTTGAATTAAGCGAACCTTTCGCCACAATATTAAAATATATCATCTTTCCCTTTGCGTCTCCAAGCATTAGGGCAACTTCCTCGTTTGTCCTGCCTATAAACTTGGTCATGAACATATCTCCGACCTTATCAAGCTCGATAGGATTATCATAAGACAATTTTGATTCATTATACAGTCTTGACATCTGCGGCAAAAGTTTAAGAAAAACCGCTGCTGATTCCGACAGCCCGAAATCATTTTCAAGCTCATCAATCGGCGCATCGCAAACTCCTGCTATTGTACCGTATCTGTCAAGGAGCCTGTGTGCAAGAGGGTTTGTATCCCTCCTGGGAATTGCGTAGAAAAGATACATCTCAAGTGCCTCATGACTTTCAAAAAAATCAAGTCCGTTTTCTATAAACTTTTTCTTTATACGCTGACGGTGTCCTGTATGCTCTTTTCCGTTTGTTGAATCCATATTAAACCTCTGTAAGCCTATTATTTTACTCCGTATTGCTCATAATATGCGTCAATAGCAGCTTTGAGTTTATCATCAATTACGACTTTACCTTTATATTCATTGTTGTAAAGGTGTTCTACAACTTCCACCATGGTTACAATCGCGGTTGTTTTAAGTCCGTACTTTTCTTCTATCTCATTGAGAGCGCTCTTTTCGCCCTTGCCCCTTTCCATACGGTCAACAGACACTACAAGACCGATGGGGTTTATTTCTCCCTGAGCTTTGATTATCGGAAGAGTTTCTTCTATTGATGTGCCCGCAGTTGTAACATCCTCGATTATTACCACCTTATCACCGTCATTTATGGGACTTCCGAGCAAAATTCCCTTATCGCCGTGATCCTTAATCTCTTTTCTGTTTGAGCAATAGCGTATATCCTTGCCGTATTTTTCGCTTATTGCGATAGTTGCGGCTACCGAAAGCGGAATGCCCTTGTATGCAGGTCCGAAGAGCACGTCAAAATCAAGACCGAATTTATTGTTAATTGCTTCTGCGTAATACTGACCGAGTCGTCTTAGCTGGGCACCTGTTCTGTAAAATCCGGTGTTTACAAAAAACGGTGTTTTTCTTCCGCTCTTTGTAACAAAATCACCGAATTTAAGTACCTGACAATCAACCATAAATTCAATAAATTCCTTTTTGTAAGCTTCCATAGATATACCTCCGTCTTATTTTTTACATAATACAACATTATAAATTTTACCACAACATATTGTTTTTGTAAATGAGAATTACAGTTATGTAATCAATATACAGTAAAAACGTTGCTGATTTTATACTGTTATGCGTGTGAGGTATATTATGTATTTTAAAATTTTTTGATTGACATATTAGAACAGATGTTCTATAATAAAATAAAACATTTGTTCGAGATGATGATATGGATATTACAAGCACCGTTGACAAAAATAAATATAAAAAAGACAGAGTTATTCTTCACAGCGACTGTAACGGCTTTTACGCAAGTGTTGAGTGTCTTTATAATCCGCAGCTCAGGAATAAACCTGTTGCCGTGAGCGGCGACGCAGAAAACAGACACGGAATAATTCTTGCTAAAAATGAAATTGCAAAAAAATACAATATAAAAACAGGAGAAGCCATATGGCAGGCGATGCAAAAATGTCCCGAGCTTGTTACTGTTTCTCCTCACTTTACACTTTATAAACGGTTTTCAGCTATGGCAAAAAGAATTTACTCTGAATATACAGACAGAATAGAAAATTTCGGACTTGACGAAGCATGGCTAGACCTTACCGGAAACATTAAAGGAAGCGGATTTGATACGGCTGTTGAAATAAAGGAAAGAATCAAGCGTGAGCTCGGAATAACAGTCAGTATCGGAGTAAGTTTTAATAAAATATTCGCAAAATTCGGGAGCGATTACAAAAAGCCTGACGCCGTAACCTGCATTACAAGGGATAATTACAGGGATATTGTTTGGAATTCTCCCGCAGGAGATTTACTGTATGTCGGGAAGGCAACAAAAAAGAAGCTGAACCGCATAGGAATATACACCATAGGTGACATTGCTAACACATCACCCGATATACTCAGAAATCATCTTGGAAAATGGGGAGACTTGATATATGGTTTTGCAAACGGATTTGACTCTTCACCCGTTTCGCATATGAACGAAAAAAGCGATATTAAATCAATCGGCAACTCCACAACCACTCCCAGGGATATGAAAACCTTTGACGATGTAAAATCCGTAATGTATGTTTTATGCGACAGCGTTTGCCGCCGTATGCGTGAACAGGGATTTATGGCAAAGACCGTGGGAATCAGCGCAAGAGACAGGGAGCTTAACTGCTTTACACGGCAAAGTACGCTTGAAGAGCATACTAATTTAACAAAAGTCATAACAGATAATATATTTAATCTTTTCAAAAAAAGCTATAATATGCAAGTTCCGCTAAGAAGCGTAGGAGTTTTTGTTACCGACTTTGCTCACGATAATATCCCCCATCAAATTAATCTTTTACAAAACGAAGAGAGAATAATTCAAAATAAAAACCTTGATAAAACTCTTGATTCTCTTAAAAAAAGATTCGGCAACTACATTGTACGCCCGGCCGTACTGCTTAAAGACAACGGCTTGTCCGCCTTCAATCCAAAAGACGAACACACAATTCATCCTATGAGTTACTTATAGGAGGCATAGAATGAAAAAATATATAAAAGTAACAGCTACATTTGATTGTGACGGAAACCTTTTACCGGAATATATTTACTGGGACGACAATAAAAGGTATCCGGTAGACAAAATCACCGATATAAGATACGCGGCATCTCTTAAAGCAGGCGGAGCAGGAATAAGGTACACCTGCAGAATTCTCGGAAAAGAAAGATTCTTATTTCTTGAGGAAAACAGGTGGTTTGTAGACACTAAAGCAGACGCAAAATAAAATTGAACGCAATAAAAACAATGCTCTGCTCCGCGCATAGGCATCGGAACAGAGCAAAACAAAAATATTTACTTGCAGTCACAGTCAAACTGCGGTTTGCACGGTTTGTCACATTCATCCGATTCAGGCGGGAAAAATGAATCCGTCGGAAATTCTATCTTACTGAAAACCTCGCAGGGATCGTCGGTTTTTGCGCAGCACTCTTTGCGCGGTACGCAAAAATCATACGACGGAATCATTATCTGAACCTTTCTTTGAAGTCTTGTAATCGTGAAAATACCGATAGTTACAACTATCTGCTTTCCGGCAGAAGAAACAAGTTCTCCGCAAAAATAATCTCGCACACATTTCGGAACGCTATGGCAGAAATTTTGGCAATGGTTCTTGCTCTTTGTAAGCTTTGCCGACAAAGCCATCGGGTTTGAAATCTGCACGGTAGCTTTCGGCACACAGGTTGAATAAGAGCAGGAACAGTCACAGCAACTGTCGATTTTTTCGCATTTAACAGCTTCATCGCTTGAAAAAGACTTTACGCAGCCGTCGCTACCGTAAAGGACAACTCTTTTTCCGTAGATTGCAAGACCGTTTATCGTTTCGGGCATTGCTGTCGTACTTGAATAAACATCACAGCTTACCAAAAAGTAAAATACCGTGTTTACCGAGTAAAAACCTTTGTGAAACGCAACAGGCTCTACTTCGACAGTTGATGTAATAATACTGGCTCTGTTTATACGAACAGAACAAGCGTTTTCCACAATAGCCGCGTCTTCCTTTGTTAACAACAGCGGCAAATCACTCAAACAGTCCTTTGCTCCGCAGCTGTCATAGATGCGATCAACATCTATACAAATTGCATCACAGTCTGTATCGTGATTTCTGTCGTTGCCCAAAGAAATCTGATCTGAAGGGTAGGATACATCAGGCATAAAATTAACCTCCGTAAAATTATAGTAACAGGCTCTGTAACGGCACTGTAACACTACATTTTATGGAGGTTTTTAATATGTGTGATTAATATAACCTTAGTTTAAGTAATTTTTAAGTGAATTTTTAAAAAGACGGTAAATGTAAACCGGCTCAGTATACGCATAGTTTGATAAAGAAACGAAAATTTCCGACTTATCATCGTTAAAAGAAAGCATGGAATTGTAATCTTCCGTTTTTCCGACGTGACTAAGCCTGTTCCCGGATACATAAAAGCCCATGGCGTAATTTTCTTTGTACGGGGCAGTCATTATATCAAAAGATTCTTCACTGATAACAGACATCGCCAACAACCCGTCAACCCATTTTAAAAGGTCAGACACGTTTGAAATAAGTCCGAGTGAAGAATATGCGACTCCGCTATAAAGCATTGAATCGTTTGCCTTACTTCCCTGATAGCTTACTGCGGTTTTATCATTCGTTCCGAAGCCCGACATATTCATACCAAGGGGTTTTAAAATAAACTTTGTTATGTAATCTTCATATTTCATTTTACTTGCTTTTTCAATTATCTCACCGAGCAAATAATAATTGCTGTCTGAGAACATAAACTCGGAATCGGGTTCAAAATACAAATCCTGACTAAAAATCCAGTCGGTTATTATTTTTTTGTTTTCTTCTTCTGAAGTATCGCTGGAAATTTTGTTATCAATGTCACTTACAAGTGTAATGTAATTTTCGGCTTCATTATCTCGTTTCACATAATTTTTTATTCCGGAGGTCATTGTAAGCAGATTTCTCACAGTAATTTTTTCACCTGTTTTATAAGACGGGAAATATTTCGTGACTGAATCAGAAAGAGAAATTTTATTTTCTTCACAAAGCTTTAAAATCGCCGCAGATGTGAATTGTTTTGTAATTGATCCGGTATAATAGCAGGTATTAATTGAATTTTCAATATGTTTCTCTGTGTTGGCGTCTCCCGAAGCGGAAATATACTCAAAATCATTTCCTATTTTTAGGTAAGTAACCCCGTTATATTTACGTTCGGAAATTATTTTATTTAAAGCTGAAGTAATTTTATCCGCATCCTGCTTTATTGTAAGATCATTGTAACTTTCCGGTTTATCATAATCGGTCGGCTGTACACTTGTGCTCTGTTCAGATGAGCTATGTTGGATGTGAGATGAAGAATTTCTGCCTGAGGTATCAGCAGTGTTACATGAGACAAAAAACACCGATAATAAACACATTAAAATACAAACAGCAGATTTAATTAACCGTGACAAATCAATCATCCTTTACAATTTTTCCATTTTGCAAAAGTTAGACATAAGTCTTTTGGTACCTACCTTGTCAAATGAAATTTCAAGCATAGTATCGTTTCCCATTTTTTCCGCGCTTATTATCATACCCTTGCCGAAAACCTTATGAAGCACGCAGTCGCCTACGCTGTAAACTGCGGCGCTTTTATGCTCGGGATTTTTAAACGGAGAAAACGAGCCGGTATACTGATTTTTTCTCTTATCCGAACCTATTTGAACGGAGGCATTGGCATATGATCCCGCATGGGAAGCGGCAAACTTATTTTCTCCCGTATAATTTAATAGTTCCTGCGGTATTTCATCAATAAATCGAGAAGCTTTATTATGAGTTGTTGAACCGAATAACATTCTTGATCTTGTTTTTGTAAGATAAAGTTTTTCTTTTGCTCTCGTGATTCCTACATACGCAAGTCTTCTCTCCTCGTTTAATTCATCTGGATTTATAATAGTCGCAACAGACGGAAACACGCCATCCTCCATTCCTGCAATAAACACAACAGGAAATTCAAGACCCTTTGCACTGTGCATTGTCATCATAACGCAGGTATCTGCCTGTGAATCGTAGTTATCAATATCAGTTTGAAGTGATATTTCTTCAAGAAAAGCTGAAAGTGTCGCTTCATCACCGTAATCCTGCTCAAACTTGATTATATTTGATGAAAGCTCTTCTATGTTTTCAATCCTGACTTCCGGATTATCTTTCTCCGTTTTTAAGTACGCTTCATAGTCTGTGTGCTCTATTATAAGATTATATAATTCTGCAAGAGTATAATCTCCGCTTTGCTCAGCATCAATTAAATCATCAATTAAATTAACAAACGCTTTAAGCTTGGCCGCACTTCGGGAAAGCTTCGGAAAGTCATCGGCGTTTTTTATTACGGTATATATACTTTCTCCGAGACCTGATGCTATCTCGGAGGCATTGGCAAGCGTTGCCGCACCTATGGAGCGCTTGGGGACATTAATTATTCTGCTTAATCTGACATCGTCATGAGGATTATTAACAACCTGTAAGTACGCAACCATATCACGAATTTCTTCTCTGTCATAGAATCTGTGACCGCCAATAAGTCTGTGAGGTATTCCGCTTCTTGAAAGCGCCTGTTCTATTGCGTTCGACTGTGCGTTCATACGATAGAGAACGGCATAATCGGAGAAACTTCTACCACTCTCTACGCCGTCAAGAATTGTTTTTGCAATAAACGCCGCTTCGTCTCTTTCGGTTTCACAGGTACGAACTTCAATTTTTTCACCCTTCGGATTTTCAGTCCAAAGTGTTTTTCCTTTTCTCATTGTGTTATTTGATATAACGCCGTTTGCCGCATTTAAAATATTTTGCGTACTGCGGTAATTTTGCTCAAGGCGTATTATTTTTGCGCCCTTAAAGGTATTTTCAAACGACAAGATGTTTTCAATCGTTGCGCCTCTGAACTTATATATACTCTGGTCATCATCACCCACGACGCAAATATTACCGTATTTTTCGGCGAGCATACTGACAAACTTGTACTGAACCTTATTTGTGTCTTGATACTCGTCCACCATTATGTATTTAAACTGGTTCTGATAATACTCAAGTATTTCGGGACATTTTTCAAAAAGCAAAACTGTATTTGAGAGCATATCGTCAAAATCCATGGCGTCGGCAGTTTTAAGGCGAGCCTGATAAATTTCATATGCTTTGGCAATTGAGGCTTTACGACTGTCATATTCTGCTTCTTTAAGCATTTCAGCGGGAGATTTCATATCATCCTTAGCTTTAGAAATCTCGGAAAGAATCTTTTTGGCGGGCAAAATTTTCTCGTCGATGTGCAGCTGCTTTAATATTTCCTTTATCAGCTTTTTTTGATCGTCAGTTCCGTACACGGTAAAGTGGCTTGAATATCCGATCCTGTCGCCGTATCTTCTCAAAATACGTGCACAGGTTGAGTGAAAGGTTGCCGCCCATATGTCCGCTCCGCCGTCTGGAACAGCATCGCAAATTCTCTCTTTAAGCTCTCCTGCAGCTTTATTTGTAAAGGTAATTGCAAGTATCTGCCACGGTTTGCAAAGACCGGACTGCAAAATGTATGAAATTCTGTTTACAAGAACAGTAGTTTTTCCGGAACCTGCGCCCGCAAGAATAAGCAGCGGACCCTCTGTTGAAAAAACAGCCTGCTGCTGCATATTATTCATATGTGAAAAGTTATTTTGTATATCGGTTTGCGTCATAAGTTTTCCTCAGTAATATTATTTTATATCTACAAATAAAATGGGCGAACATTCCGCGTCCGCCCACTATCATTCGGGAAACCGAATTATTTTAAATAGTCATAGAAAATCTCAAGCATTTCCGGACCTTCCTCTGCAACAATCATTGTTACGTAATTTCCGTCCTTGGTCACCTTGCATGCCTGAGCAGCAGAAAGCTTTTCGGGAGTATAGGAAGAATACTGACTTATTATAGCATTATATCTTGTCGTAAGCGCAGACTCAACTCTGTCTGCTGCAGCCGCATCAACTGCCTCAACTAAAACAATCTCTACGGGAGCATCGTTGTTTGAATCGATTTCAGCGGCAAACTGCTTTACATCTTCTGATTTAATGCTGTAATACTGGTCAAGCTTCTCAGCGTCATCAAGTGTTTTTAAGGAAAGACTGAAATCAGAGTTAATTTTATCCATTACTTCCGAAAGATTTACTGTCTTTGAGCCGCAGCCTGTAAGCAATGCAAAACAAAGAGTAAAAACAGCAATGACTGAAAAAACTTTTTTCATAATAGGTCTCTCCTTATGGTAAAATTTAACGCCGAACAAAACAAGCTCGGCGTTAAGTTGTGGTCGAGGTGACAAGATTCGAACTTGCGACCCCATCGTCCCGAACGATGTGCGCTACCAAACTGCGCTACACCTCGAAGTTAAAAACAGCCCCGAGTAACGGGGCTATTTGGCTGTGGAATAGGGATTCGAACCCCAACAAACAGAGTCAGAGTCTGTCGTGCTACCGTTACACTATTCCACAAAATCTGTTTGCACCTCTGTGCAACGATAGTTATTATATGACATTCAGTTTAAAATGTCAAGAGTTTTTAAAAACTTTTTCATTTTTTTATTACTCTTATATCTGTTCCCATAAAATCAAGCTTTTCTGCATTACCCATAATTCTTGAAACAAAGCGTTCGGAATAAATTTTTTCAAGCTCGAGTAGATTTAAGTTTGTATTAATTATAATGGGTTTTAATGAAAGTATTCTTGAATTTAAAATATTGTATATTTCCGAAATAGAAAATTGCGTATGAAATTCCGTTCCCAAGTCGTCAACAATTAATAAATCACATTCAAGCAGCATATCATTTATCGGGTCATTATCTTTTTTTGAAAAGAAGTTTTTTTCAAGTCTGTGAGCAAGTGACGGCGCAGAAACATAAATTACACCGAAACCTTTTTTTATAACCTCATTAGCTATCGCAAGTGAAAGATGGGTTTTCCCGAGTCCTGTTTTCCCCTTCATAAAAAGGCTTCCTGAATTTTTATTAAAATTCTCAGCATAATTTTTGCAGTAACTAAGCACCTTGGCCATATGATTATAAGGCGATATATTAGTTTTTATATCGGTAGATTTTTCATAATAATCAAGTTGAAAAGAATCAAAGGTAGAAAGTGAAAGCGGCGCCGTCTTGTTAAGTTCATCGCACGCACACTGCACAAGAGCCTGTTTCATACACGAACATACAACAGTTTTGCCGTTTTCATCGTAATAACCCGTGTCGCTGCACTTTTCACAAAAATAAGACGGTTCAAAAAAATTTTCGGGATAACCATTTGATTTCAGAATTTCTGAAAGCTCATTTTGCATTGACAAATTTTCATCACGCAGTCTTGACATTTGAGATGTTAAATCTTTTCCGTTCAACACAGCTCTGGCAACCTTGATTGATACGGAGGAAATCTCTTTTTCAAGTTCTTTTACTCGCGGTAATTTTTTATAGACCTCTTCCCTGCGCTTCTCAGCCTCTTTTTCCGCTTTCAGACGTCTTTCAAAAAGCCTGTCGGCAGCCGCCTTGTAAACATTGCTGCTGTAACCCACAAAATCACCTCGTTCTAAAAATCATCAAGAGTATTTATTTTTTCAAGCTCATCAATATCATAAGAGCTTGTTCTTCCCGTTTTCTTTTTCGGAGATTTTTCATACTCATATAGCTCGTCAAGATTTTTTATCCCCGCACTCTGCCATCTCTTTAATATTCCGTCAATATAATTGAATTTCATTGTCCCCTTACTGTCAACACAGCGTTCGTACGCCTCGCGGAGCATTTTGGGGGAAAATTTCCATTCTTCAACCCATTTATGACTGTATTCAAGCTGTTTTTTTGTGGGTGACCCCGTATTGCTCAAACCAAATGAAGCTGATACAACAGAGAAATTAGCGTTCATTTGCTTAATTCTTCTTATCTTTTCATCAGCAGACTCAATCGAATTTATCCCCTCATCAGCCCAGCCGACACCGATTTTTTCGACCGTACGCATATTGGCTTTGTCGATGCTTACGCAATACTGTATGAGCATTAAAATGACATCGACAGTAAGTCCGCAGGTATCTTTGAGCATAAGTAAAGTAGAAATATCGGAATTTGAAAGCGTCTTACCCAGCGCCGACTGCGCCTCTCCAACGAGTATTTTCAGTTCTTCGTCAACCGCAAGCCTTTGAGCGGTGAAAAAATAGTCGGGTTTTTGAGGACGCGTTACTGTAAATCTGTTTTTTTGAGTTTCTACATCATTAGAAATATCTTCTGCTGTTGTGTACTTTTTGCTTTCGGTTTCAGCAGTAAAATCTTCCTTTCTCAAATCAGATTCCGAAGAACTTACAGAGTCAGAGGGCGGAAGTATGTAATCATCAGATGTTTTTTGCAGCACGCCCATATCAACCCAATAGTCGAGCGCCTCGGGAATATCGGTTACATTTACCCCAGTGCACGCTGAGATTTCCTCAGCACTTTGCTCCTTGCCGCTGTTTCTCAGAA
Source organism: uncultured Ruminococcus sp. (assembly GCA_944415425.1). Classification (GTDB taxonomy): domain Bacteria; phylum Bacillota; class Clostridia; order Oscillospirales; family Acutalibacteraceae; genus Ruminococcoides. Next base: position 28,098 of record CALYBP010000008.1, read on the forward strand.
CACAGAGCAAAACTTTTAATTTTACGCCGTCGGCAAACTTAAGTCCGTTGTCAACAACAGAGGAAGGAACTGCGAAGATTGAATTCCATGCGCCGAGATTGATTTTTATCGACATACTATCAACATCCTTTATCCAATTAAGTATAACACAAGTTATTTTAATTCAAAATATGATAAGAGAATTATGTAGATTTTTTTAAAAAAATGTGTTAATATAAATTAAAAATAAAGAAAGAAGACGATATTATGACACACATTTATACTCCTCACGGCGTTTGCTCAAGACAGATGAAAGTAGAGCTTGATGAAAACGGTATTATTACAGACTGTGAAATCATAGGAGGATGCGCAGGAAACACGACGGGCATATGCGAGCTTGTTAAAGGAATGAAAGCCGAAGACGCAATAAAAAGAATGAAAGGAATAGACTGCAGAATGAGAGGCACCTCCTGCCCCGACCAGTTGGCTATCGCTCTTGAAGAAGCAATCGAAGAGATGTAATTTATCCTTTTTTTCCCTTTTTATCGATAAATATAATTAAACGGGGTTTTATAGTCTTTAATTTAGATATTTTATTAGATATAAGCCATTTCATAAATATTGAAAATGCTACTGCAAATAATGCTATTAAAGAAATAATACCAACAATAACTAAAAAAACAAACATAAAAAACATCCTTACATTTTAATGATATTTTCATTATAAATGTAAGGATTTATATTTTTTAAGGAAAGATGTAGATAAATTATAAATAATTGTTAAGAATTACTTATCATATTCTTAAATTCTTCCTCGGAGATTATATTTATACCGAGCGTCTGAGCCTTTGTGAGCTTACTTCCGGCATCCTCTCCCGCAAGGACATATGATGTCTTTTTTGAAACGGAGGAGCTTGTTTTTCCGCCGTTTTGTTCGATGAGTTTTGAGGCTTCGCTTCGCTTCATTGTGGGAAGCGTTCCGGTAAGCACAAAAGTCATTCCAGCAAAAACGCCGTCAGAAGGCTTTGTAAGCGATGAATTCATATTAATACCGAGTGATTTAAAATCATCGATAAGTTCTTTTGTGCTTTTCAGTGAAAAATAATTTTCGAGGCTTAACGCCATAACCGAGCCGAAGCCGTCAATTTCCTCAAACTCATAGGCTTTTGCATTTATTATGCAATCTATATTGTTGAATTTTTGACATAATAGCTTTGCAGCCTTCAAACCGATATTTCTTATTCCGAGTGCGAAAATAAGCCTGTACAAATCATTTTTCTTGGATTTTTCCAATGAGTTAATAAGATTTGTTGCAGATTTTTCTGCCATCCTTTCAAGAGATGAAATATCTTCAATCCTTAGTCTGTACAAATCAGCAGGTGAATTAACAAGCTTCTCTTTTACAAGCTGTTCGAGCACGGCGGGACCCATTCCGTCAATGTCCATTGCGTCCCTTCCGACAAAATGAATTAAATGACGCATTAACTGTGCGGGGCAATCTGTATTGGTGCAGCGTACAGCAGCTTCCCCCTCTTCCTGTACAACAGGCTCTCCGCACGACGGACACACTTTAGGAAAGATAAACGGCGTGCTGTCATCATGGTGTTCCTTTACATACATGACCTCAGGAATAATCTCGCCGGCTTTTCTGATTATGAGCGTATCTCCTACGCAAATTCCCTTTTCCTCAATAAAATCTTTATTGTGAAGAGTAGCCCTGCTCACAGTCGTTCCAGCAAGAAACACAGGTTCAAAATTTCCAACGGGTGTAAGCACACCTGTTCTTCCTACATTAATTTCTATGCTCAAAAGCTTTGTCGGCTTTTCTTCCGGGGGATACTTGTAAGCCTCTGCCCATTTCGGATATTTTGCCGTGCTGCCGAGTACATTCCTCTGCTCAAAGCTATTGACTTTAACAACAGCTCCGTCAATGGCATAGTCAAATTCTCCTCTTTTGTTGCCGATTTGCTGAATTTGAGATATAACATCATCAATATTGTCACAGACTTTATAAAAAGAAGTAGGAAAGCCAAGCTGTGAAAGATACTGTAAACTCTCACTATGACTTTTTAGTTCCTTGCCCCTTATTTGCTGAACGTTGAAAATGAAAATGTCAAGATCTCTCTGCGCCGTAATTTTTGCGTCTTTTTGTCTGAGAGAACCAGCGGCGGCATTTCGGGGATTTTTAAATGTTTTTTCCTCGTTTTCCTCCTGCTTTTCCGTAAGTTTATGAAAACTTTTAAAAGACATATAGACTTCGCCCCTTACTTCAAGATATTCAGGAGCATTTAAAATTCGTTTGGGCAGACTTTTAACTGTCATTAAATTGTCCGTTACATCTTCACCGGTTGTTCCGTCACCTCGCGTTGATCCTCGCACAAATACGCCGTTCTTATATTCACATGATACCGACAAGCCGTCAAATTTTGGTTCCACAACATACTCAACCCCGGAAACGGACTCTCTTACTTTTCGGTCAAAATCCCGCAGTTCATCGTCAGAAAAACTGTCGTGCAAACTTTCCATTACAACGGTATGAACCACGGGTGAAAACTTTTCTCCGGCGCTGCCGCCGACCCTGTTAGTCGGAGATAACGGGGATCTATACTGAGGGTAAGATTCCTCAAGTATTTCAAGTTCTCTTAAGAGCTTATCATATTCAAAATCGGATATTTCGGGCTCGTCAAGATTGTAATATAAATTGCTGTGATATTCAATAATTTTTCTAAGCTCGTTAATTCTTTTTTCAGCGCTTAAAGCATCCATAATATTCTCCGTATGATAGACTCACTTATTTACCTGTGATGTTCCTTTTTCTCTTAAAAATGTCGATTCAAGATCCGCAAGATGAAGCTTGACTGCAAGAGGATACTTATCATAAGCCTGACTTATTGTATTGCTGTTTTTATCGCCGAATTCACCCATATGCCATCTTATAGCCATAGCTTCGTCAATTTTAAGGTGCATTTTTCTTTCAATTAAAAAAACTGATTTTTCTCCGTGACCGTAAGGAAACTGATCGTCAATCGCATAGTAGGGCACCTTTTCCCACTGCCCTGTAAGGTCATTTTTTACATTTCTTGATGACACTTTATAAAACTGCGCCTTGCATAAATCATGAAGCAAACCGCATATTGCAAAACTTTCTGCGTTGTCGTTTTCTTCATCAAAATGCTTTTCCATCATAGTATTAAAAACGCTGACAGAGTGCATTACAAGTCCGTGTTCGCAGGCACAATGATACTTTGAGCTTGCAGGAGCAGTAAAGAAGTCTGTACGCTTCAGCCACTCCAAAAGTTCATCGGCGCCCTGTCTTGTAATATGTTCTTTATATATAGCGATAAATTCCTCTTGAGCAGTCATATTTTCCTCCTGTACAATATCGGACAGACAAATTTATATTTACAAATCTTCTCTTCCCGATACTTTTTAAGCACTTTCTTATAAAGCAAAACAGGGCACCTGTTATGGTGCCCGTTTTATGTAAAATTATTCTGCTTCAACTGTTTCGTCAGCAGCAGTATCATCAGAAACTGCGGTTACCTCTTCAGCAGGGGCAGCGTCATCAGCCTCGGCAGCTGTTTTGTCATCCTCGTTAACTGCTTCTTCGGCAGGAGCCTGCTCGTCCTCAGGAAGCAAAGCACGAATGGAAAGACTTACACGCTTTTTGTCAAAGTCAATAGATGTAATTTTAGCCTCGACAGTTTCGCCAACCTTAAGAACATCAGCGGGCTTGTCGATTCTTCTGTTGGCAATCTGAGAAATGTGAATAAGACCGTCAATTCCCGGAATAATGTTTGCAAAAGCACCGAAAGATGTAAGACCAACGATTGTAGCCTTAACAACGCTGCCCTCGGGATAATTATTCTTAAGAATCTCCCACGGATTGTCTTCAGCGTTTTTAAAGCCAAGAGAAATCTTCTTTGTTTCCTCGTTAATATCCTTTACATAAACATCAACCGTATCGCCGACATTTACAACTTCGCTCGGGTGCTTGATGTGAGTCCATGAAAGCTCGGAAATATGAATCATACCGAACACACCACCAAGGTCAACAAACGCACCGTAACTTGTAAGCGACTTAACAACGCCCTTGTAACGCTTACCGATTTCGCAGGTTTTCCAGAACTCTTCACGCTGAGCAGCTCTGCGCTCTTTGAGAACGCTGCGGATAGAACCGATTGCTCTTCTGCGTCTGCCATGCTGAGAAACTTCGATGAGTCTGAACTCAACATCCTGACCTACGAGGTCCTCAAGCTTTTCATCGCGGGTAGCTGTTGCCTGTGAAGCGGGAATAAATACTCTAACACCGTTATAAAGAACGATAACGCCGCCCTTAACAGCCTCCGTAACCTTACTTGTAAGAATTTCCTGTGAGTCAGCCTTTTCCTGAAGCTCCTCCCAACCCTTCTGAGCGTCAACTCTGCGCTTTGAAAGCATGATTGTACCCTCTTGGTCGTTAGTCTTCATAATAAGAAGCTCAATCTCGTCGCCGACTTTTACAATATCCTCAGGCTTTGCGTTGGGGTCGTTTGAAAGTTCAGCAGCAGGAATGATACCTGTCTGTTTTCTTCCGACGTCAACCTGTACCTCGTTGGGTGCAATGCTAAGCACTGTGCCCATTACCCTCTCATTTGTATTTAAGTTTTTGAGGGATTCTTCAAGTAACTCCTCAAAAGATTCTTCAACATTTGTTTCACCGGATTTAATTTCACTCATCGTATCCAGTACCTCCTTTATTATCCTTGCGGGCGTTGACGCGCCTGCAGTTACGCCTATGTTATTTGCCGACCTAACTTTTGAATAGTCAAGCTCGTCTGCTGTTTCAATAAGAACGGTATTGGCACACTGCCTTTTGCATATATCAAAAAGCTTACCTGTGTTAGAGCTGTGCCTGTCACCAATTACAACCATAAAATCAGAGCCTGCCGCTATTGCGTCTGCTTCAGTCTGCCTAACTGACGTAGCATTACATATTGTATCAAATATTTTTGGATTTGTACATAGGTTTTTTATCTTTTTTATACATTTTTTCCACACTTTTGTGTCAAAAGTCGTTTGAGCTACAACTAAAAGTTGTTTATTATTCGAATTTAGAATAATCGGCAATATTTCGTTGAGTTCTTGTTCATTATTAAAAGTAAAACACTCAGCCCTGCAATGCCCCATAATTCCCTGAACCTCAGGGTGAACAGTATTCCCCGCAATCAGGACAATATCATTTTCAGGGTCGGCCGCCGCAACGATAGTATGAATTTTCTTCACAAACGGACAGGTAGCATCCTTAAATTCATATTCTCCGCTTGTTAACTCATCAATAATATTCTGAGGGACACCATGAGAACGGATAACAAGTATTTCACCGTTTTTTAGCTCTGATATATTATCGATGGGTCTGCATCCACGAGACTCAAGTTCACGTACGACCTCCATATTATGAATTATCGGTCCGAGCGTACACACCTTATAATTTTTATTGAGCAGCTCTTCTACCATTTTAATCGCACGGTTAACTCCGAAACAAAAGCCTGCCGACTTAGCTGTTTTTATAATCACGCAAATCCTGCTCTCTCATAATTTTAATTTGTTCCATAATTCTGTTTGACGCTTCTTTAAGTTCTCTTCTTCCCCCGTCGGGAGTTAATCCAAGCTGCTGCGGGGTCAATGGTTTTCCAAAGTGAATAACCCGTTTTGCAAAAAGTCTTTTAGGGTTTCCGACAATCGTTATACAAGCCGGAATTACAGGGACCTGCATTTGCTGTGCAACAAGTGCGCATCCGCTCCTGGGGCGCATAAGCTCACCGTTCTTTGTTCTGCCGCCCTCAATAAAAATCGTCATGATTTCTCCGTCTTTAATAAGATCCTCACCTGTTTTTATTGCCTCGTTATCTCCGACTCCTCGTTCAACAGGAAAAGCTCCCAAAGCCCTAATCAAAGCCGCAAAACATCTGTTTCTGAATAGCTCTGATTTAGCCATAAAAAACAGCCTGCGTTTCTGACAAAGGCCAAGTAAAACAGGATCCGAGTATGACAGGTGATTGCAGGCAACAATAAACCCTTGCTCTTCGGGGATTTTAAATTCATTAACAGATTTGTATCTGTACAAAAGCTTAAATATCGGCGCGCATACAATTCTTCCGATAAAATATAGCACCTTAGACTGTCCCATCAGATGTTCTCCTTTATTACAGACACAATTTTTTCAACAGACTGCTCAAAATCCAGCTCTGTTGTATCAACCATTACGCAGCCCTCTGACGGTTTTAAGGGCGCAGTTTCGCGGTGAGTATCGTTATAATCTCGCTGTATAACATCGTTTAATACATCTTCGTATTTAACATTCATTCCCTTTTCGCAAAGCTCCTTATACCTGCGCTCTGCTCTTGCCTCAGGTGAAGCAGTAAGAAAAATCTTGACCTGAGCATCGGGCAGCACAACCGTTCCTATATCTCTGCCGTCCATGATAACATCGTGAGACTTTGCTATATTTCTCTGTAAATCAAGAAGATATTCTCTTACCGACGGAACTGCTGATATTTTAGACGCCATCATAGAGGCTTCGGGAGTTCTTATAAGACCAGAAACATCTTCACCGTTGAGCAAAACTACCTGCTCTCCGCTATCATTAAAAGTTAAATCAACTTTTATTTTGCTTAAGAGATTTTCTACCTCTTCGGACGGTTTTGCCTCAACGCCTTTTCTTGTCGCTGCAAGTCCTATTGTTCTGTACAATGCACCTGTATCAACATATATAAAATCAAGAGCTTTTGCCGCTCTTTTTGCTATTGATGACTTACCTGCTCCTGCCGGTCCGTCAAGGGCTACTGCAATAGACATAACATTCTTCCTTTCCTATAATTCACATTTTGTTTCTGCAGCGCAAATGCCCGCAAGTCTGCCTGTACTCCACGCAATCTGAAGGTTAAATCCTCCCGTGTAGGCGTCACAATCCAACATTTCGCCTGCAAAATATAGTCCTTTAACAAGCTTACTCTCCATAGTTTTAGGATTAATTTCCGAGATTTTAACACCACCGGAAGTAATTATCGCTTCTTCAATTGGTCGGAAGCCGTCTAATTCAATAATAAATTCCTTTAAAATTTCGCAGAGCTTTTTCCTCTCCTCTTTAGTAACAGAATTACATTTTTTATCAAAAGCTACTCCCCATCGTTTTAAAACAGGAATAATGATCTTTTTAGGCAAAAGCTTTGAAAAGGAATTAGAAATATCTTTATTTGCGTTATCCCTAAAATCATTGATTATTCGCTTATCAAGCTGTTCTAAACTAAGAGCAGGCTTTAAATCTATGGCGGCAATATACTTGCCTTTTGATAAATCACTAATGTGAGAACTTGCGGACAAAACCATCGGCCCGCTTATTCCGAAATGGGTAAAAAGCATTTCCCCAAAATCGGAATATACTGTTTTTCCAGATCTAACATCCTTGATTTTTAAAGAAACATTTTTAAGCGACAGTCCCTGCATTGACTTACAATCAGGATTTTTGCTTTCAATCGGCACAAGCGACGGCTTTAAATGTGTAACAGTATGGCCTGCCTGCCGTGCAAGAGCGTACCCATCTCCTGTTGAGCCGGTAAGCGGATAGCTCATACCTCCGCAGCATAAAATTACGCAGTCGCAGTAGTATGTTTGATTTTCGCATTCTACTCCAACCGCCTCGTTATTTTCAGTTATAAGAGAAACTGCTTTGTCGCAAACAAATCTGCAACCTGTGTTTTTTACAAAACTGTATAATGTATCTACCACATCGACAGCTTTATCGGACACGGGAAATACCCTGTTACCTCGTTCGATTTTAAGTTTAAGACCTAAATCCTCGAAAAATCTCATTGTATCATAAGGTGTAAAAGAATTTATTGCCGAGTAAAGAAATTTTCCGTTCACTGGAACATTTCTGATAAAGCTCTGAACATCGCAGTCGTTTGTAAGATTGCATCTTCCTTTTCCCGTTATCATAATTTTTCTGCCGACACGTCTATTTTTGTCAATCAAAATAACATTTGCGCCGCTTTTTGCGGCAAATCCTGCCGCCAAAAGTCCCGATGCCCCGGCGCCTATTACAACTACCTTTTTACCTATCATAATTACTGTTTGTCCTGTTTTGAATCGTGGTTTGCGTATACGCCCTCTCTGTTCCAAACCTGTTCAAGCTGACGGAATGTTTCTGAAACCTCGTCCTTCTTTTTTAGAACAGTTGCAACAATTAGTGCATTAATTAAGCTCAACGGCGCCACAAGAGAGTCAACAATAGATGCCATATCGCTGCGTGCTATCAGCACGGAATCCGCTGACTGAACAAGCGGTGACGCCATACTGTCTGTTATCGCAACTGCATGCGCTCCCCTTGATCTTGCAAAATCCATTGCTTCTACCGCCATTGTACTGTAACGCGGAAAAGAAATACCGATCATAACATCCTTGTCGGTTATTCTGAATATGTGCTCATAAGCAGATGTCGTGCTTGTTGTATTAACTACATGCACATTATCAAATATAAGTTCAAAATAATACGCAAGAAAATTTGCGATAGCCGCAGTAGAACGCACACCGAAGATATATATGCGCTTTGCCTTGCAGATTTCGTCCACGGCACGGCTGAAATCCTCATGCGATGTTTCTTCTATTGTTCGTCTTATTTTTTCAATGTCCTGATTCAATACATTATCAAGCACATTTTCGTTACCGATTCTGCCGTAGGTCACCTCTATACGCTGTACAGAGGTAAGCTTATTTCTTATCATTTCCTGCATGGCTTTTTGTAACTTCGGGTAGCCGTCATAACCAAGCTCCGAAGCAAAGCGCACAACCGTGCTCTCTGATACTCCTACTGTTTCTCCGAGCTTTGAGGCAGTCATAAAAGCCGCTTTATCATAATGCTCCTCTATGTAAAGAGCAATTCTTTTTTGTCCCTTTGAAAATGAATTCATCATCAAGTCAATTCTTGTGAGCAAATGAGTAATCATCAAAAATACCTCTTAAACTTAAATAGAATAAAGTATAATCAATTTGATTTATGTTCTTTCATTTTAACACATAGGCTTGCAAAATTCAATAATTAAAGGGGCTTATTTTATTATTATTTGCTCATTTTTGAAATGATATACGCTTTTGGTTGCAAATATTGCGGACATATGGTAAAATCATCATATATCAGTATGTAGCGGAGATGAAAATATGATTGCGATAATAGATTACGGTGCAGGCAATATTCAAAGTGTAAAAAAAGCACTTACACATATAGGATGCGAAGCTTTTGTAACAAGAGATGAAAACAAAATAATGCGTGCAGACGGCGCTGTTCTTCCCGGAGTAGGCTCTTTCGGAGACACAATGCATACCATGAACAAGTATGGATTATCAGATACCGTAATTAAATTTAATAAAAGCGGAAAGCCTTTTTTGGGCATATGCTTAGGACTTCAGCTTCTATTCCCCGGCAGTGAGGAAAGTCCGAATGTAAAGGGATTGAATGTTTTTCAAGGAACAATTACAAAAATTCCTTCAGACGGAGGTTTAAAAATACCGCATATCGGATGGAACAGTCTTGATATAAGCAGCGAAAGCAGACTTTTTAAAAACATTGAGCAAAATTCATATGTTTATTTTGTTCACTCGTATTTTCTAAAAGCAAAGGACAGAAGTATTGTATCGGCGCAAACAGAATACGGTGTTAAAATCGACGCGGCGGTAGAGAAAGGCAATATTTTTGCAACTCAGTTTCATCCCGAAAAAAGCGGTGAAACCGGACTGAAAATACTTAAAAATTTTGCGGATATAGTGAGCAACGAACGAGGAGGTATATTATAATGTACGCCAAAAGGATTATCCCCTGCCTTGATGTAAAAAACGGCAGAGTTGTAAAGGGCATGAGCTTTGTTAATCTGATTGACGCGGGTGACCCTGTTGAATGTGCCGTTCAGTATGACAGACAAGGTGCGGATGAGCTTGTCTTTCTTGATATTACGGCTTCAAGCGATTCCAGAAACATTACCATTGATATGGTGGAAAAAGTCGCCGACTCGATATTTATACCGTTCACGGTGGGCGGAGGCATAAGGAGCGTGGACGACTTTAACGCACTTTTACGCGCGGGAGCGGATAAAGTATCAGTTAATTCCGCCGCAGTTCATCGTCCGAAGTTAATAAGTGAAGCTGCATACAAATTCGGCAGCCAGTGCGTTGTAGCCGCCATTGACGCAAAAAGATGCAAAAACGGCTGGGATGTTTATGTAAACGGCGGCAGAACTCCCGTAGGACTCGACGCGCTGGAATGGGCATCGGAATGCGAACAGCTCGGTGCGGGAGAAATTCTGCTCACAAGCATGGACGAAGACGGTCAAAAAAGAGGCTATGATTTAGAGCTTACAAGGGCTGTATCAGAAAGGGTTAATATACCGGTTATAGCAAGCGGAGGAGCAGGTGCCCTGGAACACTTTTATGACGCATTTACAAAAGGAAAAGCGGACGCCGTACTTGCGGCATCGCTTTTTCACTTCGGTGAAATCCCGATCCCTCAGTTAAAAAAATATTTAAACGAAAAAAACATACCCGTAAGGCTGTAATGATTTCATCATTACAGCCTTTCTTTAAAGAAATTAATTATGTTTTCCCATACAATATCCTGATAAAAATTAATATCTGCGTGATCAGCACCTTTTAGCTCGATAAGCTGAGCATAACAACCTGACTCAGTAAGCTTATCATAAAGAAGTTCAGACTGGGAAAACGGAACGGTGTTATCTTTGCTACCGTGTATCATCAAAAACGGCGGCGCATCCTTTGTTACGCACGAAACAGGACTTATTTTAACTGCTTCATCCTTATGAGTAAAAACATTTTTGCCAAACATTAACGACTCAAAGCTTGCCTGTGCCTGAAGCTCGGATTTGTAGGGAAATTTTGAAATATCAGTAGGCGGATACCAAGCACAAACGGCATACACCTTGCTTGACTGTTCAAGGTAACAACCGACATCGTATTGTTTGTCGTTAACAAGTCCTGCCATTGCAGCAAGATATGCTCCTGCGGACTCCCCCATTGCTCCGATGCGCTCCGTATCAATTGAGTACCTGTCCGAATGAGCCTTTAGGTAGCGTACTGCGGACTTCACATCTTGAATCTGAGTGGGAAATACTGCTTCGTTGCTTGTTCTGTATTCAACGCTTGCAACAACAAATCCGCTTCTTGCAAGCTGAGATAAATATGCAAGGTGAGCTGATTTATCTATCGAAAGCCATCCACCGCCGCATATCCAAACAACACATGGATGTTTTTTTGTTTTATCTTCGGGATAGATTATATCCATTTTTAAATCTTTTCTTGTGTGCCCGAACCAAGCGTCAACCTGTGAAAATGTAATGTTTGTTATAACACTGAACTGTGGCTTATCTATTTTTACATCAATTACTTTTTTCATGACGGAATCTCCCGATTATTAAAATATTTATCTATATTATACATTGTATATACAGTAAGGTCAACAAGGCAAAACAACATAATTCAAGTAAAAAATCCCGCCACAAAAGTGACGGGATAAATTATTTTAATAATAAAATTATTTAACCATGCTTGCAACTTCGGCAGCAAAGTCGTCCTGACGCTTTTCAATTCCCTCGCCCTTTTCAAAGCGAACAAATTTCTTGATTTCAATAGAACCGCCAAGTGACTTTGCAACGTTCTGAGTATACTGCTTAACAGAAAGCTTATTGTCCTTAACAAACTCCTGGTCTACAAGACAATTTTCCTTGTAGAACTTGCCGATCTTACCCATAACAATCTTATCGGCGATAGCTTCGGGTTTGCCCTCGTTGATTACCTGCTGACGCATAACCTCTTTTTCATGCTCAATAACCTCAGCGGGAACGTCGCTCTCGTTAAGATACTGTGTGTTAAGAGCTGCAATCTGCATTGCTACATCTCGGCCGTATGATACGAACTCGGGCTTTGAAGCCAAATCAGTATCAAAGTTAACAAGAACGCCGATCTTACCGCCAGCGTGAACATAAGCTACGCAGTTGCCTTCCATACGCTCAAAGCGACGGATCTGAATATTCTCACCGATTGTAAGAACTTTTTCCTGCAAAAGCTCAGCGACTGTCTGATCGGAACCTTCTGCCTTCATTGCGAGAAGAGCCTCGACATCAGCGGGATTGTTTTTAATAACTGTTTGAGCACAAATCTTAACAAATTCCATAAATGAATCGTTCTTTGCAACAAAGTCCGTTTCAGCGTTAACCTCAATAACAACGCCTACCGAAAGGTCATCGCTTGTGCAAGCATAAGCAACACCCTCAGCTGCTATTCTGCTTGCTTTCTTGGCCTGCTTAGCAAGGCCCTGCTCTCTTAAATAGTCAATAGCTTTATCCATATCGCCGTCAGCATTTTTGAGTGCGTTTTTGCAGTCCATCATGCCGCAGCCGGTTTTCTCTCTTAATGCTTTTACATCTTGAGCTGTAAATGCTGCCATTATGAAAACTTCCTTTCAAAAATAGTATATTTTAATTATTCAGCTGCTTCTTCCTCTGTTTCCTCAACAGCTGCAGCTCCGGTCTGTCCCTCTCTGCCCTCGATTACAGCGTCAGCCATCGCACCTGCGATAAGCTTTACTGCACGGATAGCATCGTCGTTGCCGGGGATTACATAATCAATTTCATCAGGGTCACAGTTAGTATCAACAATAGCAACAATAGGAATATTGAGCTTCTTAGCTTCAGAAACTGCAATTCTTTCTTTTCTCGGATCAACAATAAAGAGTGCGCCGGGCATCTCTGTCATATCCTTGATACCGCCCATAAACTTCTCAAGCTTATCAATTTCAAGATTGAGCTTGATAACTTCTTTCTTGGGAAGAAGATCAAATGTGCCGTCTTCCTGCATTGCGCGAAGCTGCTTCAAACGAGCAATTCTTCTGCGAATTGTCGTAAAGTTTGTGAGCATACCGCCGAGCCATCTTGCGTTTACATAGAACGCTCCAGCTCGTTGAGCCTCTTCCTTTACGGAATCCTGAGCCTGTTTCTTTGTACCAACAAAAAGCACGCTCTTTCCCTCAGCAGAAATCTCGCGAACAAAGCTGTAAGCTTCCTCAAGCTTCTTAACGCTCTTCTGAAGATCAATAATATAAATTCCGTTACGTTCTGTGAAGATGTACTTAGCCATCTTAGGGTTCCATCTTCTTGTCTGGTGACCGAAATGTACGCCGGCCTCCAGGAGTTGTTTCATAGAAACTACTGCCATTTTAATTTCCTCCTTAGGTTAAAACCTCCGCTGTGCCTTGATTTTATCGGCTCAATAAGCAAACTTGCCACCCTGCCGACAAGCATCAGCGTGCGAAATGCTTATATATTATAGCATAAAAATAAAAAAAATCAAGTGTTTCCACTTGATTTTTTTAATATTTTAAACTGCTTTCATATCAAAAAATCTTACGTTATCGCATCCGACAATGAAATTCTGTGTTTCATGCCAACCGCTTGTACCCGTATAAAAACAAAGTATTCTATGTTGTACAGCAGATCCGTTTTGATCAAATATGTACGATACGGCATCCTTTACCTTCTGGTTAGGAGCCTTATTTGTCGGTGCGTAGTAATTATATTCAGATATAATTCTGTCGACAGACGTAGTATTTGAACGATTCATCGCATCTCTTATGCACTGTGCAACGAGCGCACAACCGTTAAAACTCATACCGCCGGCTTCCCCCATTACAAGTCTTTCAAGTTTATCTCTGTCATTTGATGAAAGCTTGACCGATGACGGACTGTAATTTTTGTCAGGATTGCTTATGTTGATCAGATATTCACCTGACGACTGTGAGGAACTGCTCTGCACGGACTCCTCAGGTCGTGAATCAACCTCAGGCTTTGATTCCGTAATTTCTTCTTTATCGGTATTTACAACAGCCTCGGAAACTTCGGAGGATGACTCACTCTCAGATTCCTCTTTATCAACATCATCAACAGCTTTAACATTTTTTGTTTTCTCTGTTGCCTTAGTTGTTTCCTCAACAGTCGTTTCCTCATAAAGAGTAGGAACCGTAGTTTCAAGATAGCAGTTATCTGAAATTACTTCTGAAAAATCGCTTAAATCGCCAACCATATACGACGCCGTTCTGCTGTCCTCGTAAGCATCAACATCAGGAGCAAGCGTTGTAGTTGGAATAATAAGTGTAGCACAAGCAAGTACAACCGCAAACACAAATGACAATGACTTCACGGTTTTGCCGGAAAATACTTTCTTTGTCTTATTGTATTTTTTATCTTCGCTTTTGCAATACCTGTATTTTGTAGCTCTCAAAAATTTATCCTCCCTGTGACTTATGCACGCGGCTTATAAACAACTGTGTCTGTTTAAACAGCCTGCCGTTTGAATATAATATGAATATTAATTCATTGGGCTGATGTGCAACTTCCTTTAGTCGTTAAAATTTTATCAAACACACAATTTCAAGAGTATTAAAACACAAAACAAACAATTTTGCAAGTTTTAAGCCGAAAATCGGACTGTTACCATTGTAATAATAATGTAATATTTTGGAGAATAATTTTTTATTGCAATTATAATTTATGCATTGTTCACATAATTTTTAACTCTGATTAGTTTATTTTGCCATAGTGAGAGAAAGTGTATTTTTTTAATTTTTTTGTTTAAATCTGCTTTTTTTATGCCTTTTTACGGGTGTTGGAGTTTTGCATGAGATAATAATCGTATCGTCGCCGATTAACTGAATTTTCTCCCACGGAATTATATAATCCTCACATTTACCGAATAATCCGAAAAAACTCATCCGCCCGTATATAACGAGTGATACAACGCGTGCGGTTTTGGTATCCACTATAATATCATCCACATAACCGAGTCTTGCTCCGTCACAGCAGCTTATTACTTCTTTGTTTCTTAAATCTGCAAATCTGCAATCCACGGCACACTCCACCTTGTTATACATTTATATATCAATTGTATTCATTGACTTTTTAGTATATGTTTGTTATTATTAAATTGTACTTTATTACTAAAAAGGAGATGAAAATATGGATTATATTTTTATGACCGACGCATCATGCGACCTTAACGAAAAACAGGTCAGTGAAATCGGAGTAGAGGTTATTCCTATGGAGTTTCAAATGGAGGGCAAATGCTATCTTCACTACCCCGATGCAAGAATGATGGGACTTGAAGAATTTTATTCCAAAATAAAAAAAGGAATTGACTCAAAAACAACACAAATTAACTGTGAAAAATTTAAAAATTGTTTTGAAGCGTATCTTAAAGCCGGAAAAGACGTTCTTTACACCGGCATTTCTTCGGGACTGAGCGGAACGTATAACACTTGCCTTATTGCTGTTAATGATTTAAAGGAAAAATACCCCGACAGAAAAATAATTGCATTAGACTCTTGCTGTGATTCTGCAGGATTGGGATACCTTGTTTATCTTGCAGGTAAAAAGTATTGTGAAGGAGCTTCCATAGACGAGCTTGCGGAATATATTGAAGAGACAAAGCACAAAGTATGTCATTGGTTTGTGGTTGACGATCTTGATCAGCTTAAAAGAGGCGGCAGAATTTCATCGGTTACAGCCGCTTTCGGCAAGGCATTACAGATAAAGCCGCTTTTGGGTGTTGATGAAGTAGGTCACCTTGTTACCGTCAACAAAATCAGGGGAAAGAGCAATATTATTCCTACATTAGTAAAATATTTTAACCGCGATAACGATGAAAAAGAAACCAATATTGTATTTGTCGCTCACGCAGATGACAAAGAAAAAGCAGAAGAGCTAAAAAAAGCGCTTAAAGGAAAGTGCAAGGAAATTCAGATATGCGATATAGGTCCTGTGATAGGCTCTCATGTAGGTTCGGGAATGGTAGCGCTGGTGTTCTTGGGTAACAGAAATTATAACCCTTGAGTTAGCTCTTAATAGATTTTCGGCCAATGATTTAACACCATTTTGAATTTTTCTGTTAAAGAATTTTACCTCCCACACAATATTTAATGTGCGGGAGGTTCTTTATACTAATTTGTACAAAACTATATATAAATATAAACAAACCGATTCTGCTTTA
>CALYBP010000009.1 GCA_944415425.1 uncultured Ruminococcus sp.
GGACGATTTTTATGTTTCCAAAGATGATTTTTACTCAGGTAGAAATCAATATTATAAAATTGGGTAGTTTATTATTTTATTCAGAGGTTTCTTATGAATAATTTTTTAAAGCGAATTGCATTGTTAATTTTGATACTGACGATAGTTGTATTGACGGCTTGTTCAGCTGACAGTGAAAGTGGCGAAGCGTTGCAAAACTTCACACCGTCTGATAATATGACAAAGTTAGTTGTGGTGACGAATAGATTTTGCTTTGATGCGGACTATGAGGAGGCTCTGAATCGCTTTAACCAAAAGCTTAAGGACTTAGGAAAGGATTATTATGTTTCGCTTGAAATTATTAATAATCTCCCCGAAAATGAAAAAAACAGTAAAAACTTACTTACGTCATACAGCGAAAAATATCAGTCTGCCGTGGCTCAAATGAAAAAAGATAACAATCAAGCCGATATATTAACAATGGCAAATATTGACAACAGTTCCGGTTACAGCGACTGTGATTATTTTTACTTAGATGACCTTTTATTCCCGCTGGATGATTATTTATCAAGTGATAATTACAGTGCCCTCAGAAATACGATAAGCAAAAAAGAGTGGAATGTTGCAAATCGAAACGGGAAAACCATTTTAATCCCCACATCATCGCTGTCAGCAGAGGGGAGAGGCTGGGAGGTTGATTCAGCCTCTCTAAAAAGACTCGGCATAAACGAAACGGACTTGCAGAATGACATTTGGAAAATATTAGAAAATACTGAATTAAAGGATATCAAAATATATTCTGACTCAATGGCGGAAAACTATCAGTCAGGCAGCGGTGAGCCGTTGCCTCCGTATAATGCTCAGTCTTATTATGACTTGTTAACATCTTGCGTCGGTGTAAAATTTGACGGCACGGAAGCCAAAGCGATAAACATTTTTAAGGACGAGTATATGGAAAAATCCATGAACGCAGTTTACAAATTGTCGAGTTTGGAGGACAGTGATTTATTGTTGTATCCAACAACCGTTGTAAATCCCCAAATTACAAAAATAGGCGAAAACACCTATATTCCGATTGATGGAAAAACCTATCTCAGCGGCGATTTGTGCGGATTAGGGGTGGCTTCGTGGAGCGAAAACAAGGAATATGCCTTTGACTTAATCTCAGAACTCAATACCAATAAGGAACTTGCTTTGCTTTTAAATTACGGTATTGAGGGTCAGAATTATACTATTAACAGCAACGGCTCAATAGCTGTGTCAGACAGTCAATTTGAAAATTATAAAAATCCGTACTATATATTCAGCAACAGAAGTATTCTGCCTGCTGACGATTTGATAATAGCAAGCGAGGACTTGAGCACGTCCAAGCTTTCACCGATATGCGGATTTATTTTTGATAATTCAAATGTAAAAGACGAAATAGAAAATACGAATAACGTGCTTTTGAAATACCGTGAAAACTTGTTTATAGGTGAGGGAGACTATGATACATTAAAGGAGAAATTTTTAAGTGAGCTTGACGCTGCGGGAATTGAAAAGATAGTCATTGAAGCGAACAGCCAAATATCCGCATGGAAAGAAGCGTTATAAATTATGATGAGAAAAATTGTCTTTTCCGAATTATATAAGGTGTTTTCAAAAAAGCTTTCCATGTTGCTGTTGCTTATTCTTCTGATGCTCAATGCTTTTTTTATATATAACGGTCAGATCAAAGGCGGCGGGGCTGACTTTATCTCTGTAACAGCTAAAATAAACCTCAATAATGATATTAAGAAAATACCGGACGACAATAAAAGGCTTGAATTTATCGAAAGTAAACTTGAATCGGTTTATGATGAGGACGCAGAGCTTTACACAGGAGACGGTTACTCCGACAGAATCCTGCTTCAAAATGTCAAGGACCATTTTTTGATCACTTCGGATTATGAATCATATATTAGATCTGTAATAAAAGAAGCCGAAAATCTTACAAGTATTTCAATTTTTGCTGATGAAAACTCATTTTCCTATAAAAACGCCCTTTCCACCGCAGAGAATTTTAGCACTCTTACTAATGTAAACACAACCTTTGACAGCTCGTACGGAGTTAATATGGCAACTGATTTTGTCCTCACCGATTTGATAGTGATACTTCTACTTTTTATTGTATGCGAGGCACTAATCGGCAGAGAAAGAAACATCGGTATTACATCACTGCAAAAAACCTGTAAATACGGCAGAGAAAAGCTGGCATTTTCTAAAATTACTGCTTCATTTATTGCAGTTTTTATAATCTGCGTTTTATTCTACGGCACAAATTACATAATTTCAGCACTTACCTACGGTTTTGGCGATGTTTTCAGAACAATCCAGTCTGTTGACGGATTTGCAAATTGCCTTTTAAAAATCAATGTGCTTCAATTTTTAGCACTGTTTTTTACCTCTAAGCTGATAGTAATGTTCTTGCTTTGTCTGATAATTAATTTAGTATCTATGATAAGCGGAAGCAGGATAGGAGGGTATGTGATTTTTTCCGTTTTATTTTTGGTTTCGTATATTTTTACCATCGCTTTTGATGATAATTCAAGTGCAATGTGGCTGAAATATATTAACCTGTTTAAGCTTACAGATACTAAAGATATTATTTCTTCTTACCGAAATATTAATATTTTTGGCTATCCGATAAACTGCCTTGCTGTATCCTTTGCTTTTGTTTGCGTGATTCTTTTTGCCTTAGCCATACTAAGCGTAGTTGTATATAGTAATAAAAATATTTTACCTTACAGCAAATATACACAGCTTTTGCCGATTAAGTTTAAGCGAGCCGCCGAGCACACAAGCGTTATCACTCATGAAATATACAAAGCATTGATCACCAATAAGGCAGGCTTGTTTATTTTAGCTCTCATTATTGTGCAGGCAGCAGTTAACCTTACATTTCCTATTTCTCTAAACGAGGAGGAAAAATATGAAAAATTTTACTTTTCGTATTTTGCAGGAGATTTTAATAATGAAAAAAAAGAAGAAATAAAGACAGAGCTTGACCTGTTTGCAAAAAGCGAATCGGAATTACCCGCATTGACAGCCGATTATGAAAACGGCTTGATTTCTGAAAGTGCATATTTACGGCTGTCAGCGAAATATTCCGATATGACAGAGGAATATCAAAAGTTTAATAAGTATGTTGTCCCGTACTATGAGTACCTATGCAATCAGCAAGAGGCAGGAAACAAAGTTTCGGTGATGTTTTACAGGGGGAATGATATTCTGCTTGGAGTTAGCGGCGATCTAAGCAATATATATTGCCTTGTTTTATATGCTATTATTATAATGTGCACGGTTCCGCTGTTTACCTGCGAGTACGAGGGTGGAATGATAAATCTTGTGAAATCATCTAAAACAGGAATAAAAAAACTTATTGTCAAAAAGCTCATTTGCTCTTTCTTAATCGTTCTTGCCTTAAATATAGCTGTATATCTTCCGTATTTTCAAAGAATAATTGAAGCTTACGGAATGAACGGTATAAATAATACCGCATGCAGTATGCCAAGCTTTGAATGTCTTCCAGGTGATACGACAGTTCTTCAAGTAATTATTTTTGTATTTGCCGTGAGGGTGCTTGTATCGCTGCTGATAACAGCTATTATTGCGGCTGTATCTGTGTTTACGAAAAATATCATCGTTGCCATAGCAATTTCAGTTCTTATGTTTATCCTGCCTGTGCTGTTGCCGATAAATAATGTCAATATTCTTAATAATTTTTCGCTGTACTATTTTCAAAATTTCAGTTTATCGCTGTATTAACATTGTTGACTTCGCTTCTTGAAACGGTCAATTTAACATCATCGGCACATAAAAAGCTCGGTTCGTTTTCGGGAGGTATGAAGCATAGGGCGCTCATTGCTCAGGCTCTTTTAAACGACCCCAAAATACTTATTTTTGATGAGCCGACGCTTGAGGACTTGTATCTATACATATTTGAAAGCGGTATGTAGGAGAGACACTTGAACTGTTAAAAAAGCTGAGAGTAAATCTGCTTTTTTATTACTAAAATGAAACAATTTAATAAGTGAAATAAAGATTAAACCGCTGCCGAAGCTTATGCAAAAGGCAGCGGCAGTTTTTATTATGTAGTATAATTTTAAATTTATTGTTAAGAAAACAACAGAAATAAAACCTGTCAAATAAAAGTGAAAAATCGTTATAAAGTTGTTGACATTTGTTGCTAAAAATGCTATAATTTGAGCATAAAGGAAAATAATGACAAATAATATTAACAAATTATAATTAATATATTAATTAATAATGAAAATGTAGGGTTATTTTTGCTGCAGTAAATTAACATATATATTTTTAATTTATTAAAAAAGGAGGTTTCAATCTATGAAACAAAAAGTCAGCAAAATTAAAAGGGTAGCAGTGACATCGTTAGCGGCAGTATGTGCACTTTCATCAGTTGCGGCAATAAGTGCGAGCGCTGTAACAGCAAGAACGAATACATATTATGTGTATCAGGAAAAATCATATGGTACTTTGACTTTGACCCAATCATATATCAATGCGTCTACTTATTGCGAGCTTGCGCGCGCAGGCAAGATAGCAAAAACAGATTATGAATACTACTATAACGGAATGATCGATTATGCTGTTTCGCAGGCTGGCGGAAATTATGATAGAAACACATTTAATGATACTTCTAACTCTACAACTGTATCAGCAGTACGAGGGTTAGACGATGTTGATAGATACATATGGGCGAAAAGTTACCATAAAGTTAAAATTAATTCTTATATAACATGGAATAGTGCCGGATGTGTAGGTAATACGAATGGATATGATATTCCATATATCATATTAGATTATTAAGTGTTGGAAAGAGCAGCATGTTGCTTTGTGGCAATATGCTGTTCTGTTTAGGAGGTACTTAATTATGAAAAAAATTATAAGTATCATATTATTATGTGTAATGATTTTTATACCGTCAGCATGTGACAAAAATGAAAAATCCGATATAAATTCAAATGACTTATTAGACTTTAACAATGATTATCAATATTATTACAGTAACATCAACGGGTTAAACTTATCCATTACAAAGTCGGATTTTGGATACTATATATTTTTGCAAAACGGATTGTTGTGTTATATTGACAAGGAGTCTATGGAAGCCACGCCTTTGTGCAACAATGTTAATTGTACTCACGAGGATAAAAATACCTGCGATGCATATTTTAATACATACAGTGTGCCTTGGAGCAGTGGAAATACTTTGCAGTATAATAACGGTCAAATATATATTCTCGTAAGAAATGAGGACAGATACGGTAATTTTGAGGGAGTGTCATTATACAGCGTTTCAGCTGACGGCTCAAAGCAAAAAGAGCTTGTTTCTTTTAAAGATGGGTTTGCAAACTGGATAATACATAGGGGATATTTTTACTATGTTAAGATAGATTACAGTGATGATATAGAATCTTATTCGGTAGAAAAACCATTTAAAATTTACCGATTACCCATTGATAACTTAAAGAGTGAACCGCAACTTGTATTCGACAGCGGCAAATACTGCGATTATGTGACAGGAGGTGTCCACCCATTATTAGCTTATGAAAATTACATAATGACAACGGTAAGCCCTATTTCAAAATATAAAATAAATGATATTAACAATGGGGAAGAGTATGTAGGAGCAGATAGCCGCAGATATTTTACAATAAATACCGAGAACTTATCCGTAACTGAGATAATAAATAATGACGGCGAAGTAAATGCACCGATATTTTATAACGGCAAGCTTTTATACCATATTATAAAAAACAATAAATTTGTTTACTACACTTCCGAACTGGACGGTGATAATGCTGAACTTGTAAAAGAAATGCAGTATTCCGATAATGTTTTCAGCGACGGCATTAATTTGTATATGCAAAATATTGATGAGCTTTTTGATGAAAAAATGAAAAACGAAAAAATTTATCTTTTAGATTCTGATTTATCAAAGTCAGGTTCGGCAACTCTTCCGATAACAAAATTTTCAATAAGTAATATTCCTCAGGATCCTGATTATTTTATATTTATTAATTATCTACAACAAGAAAACCTATCAGGTGATTTTGAAATTCGATGTATAGACAAGTCTCAGCTTAAAAACAGTGATACAGAAACAATTGAATATAAAACAGTGTACTCAAGTAGTAGAAGTACCATTGACAATAAAACAGCAGAACCTGATGACACACTAATCTTAGACACGGAAGATAAAGATTTGCAAAATGTTTTTGAAAACGCCAAAAACAAGTGTTACAAAGTGTCCGTATCATATGACGATACTCTTTCGGATAAAGAAACAGGCGGGTTTTCCGTTAAGTTAAAGTGGGCCGGAGATGAAGGGGAGTATACAGCGGATTTTCAGATTTTGAAATTTAATTCTGACAAAGACGCGAAAGATTTTGTTAAAGATAACCCGTATTCATTTGTGAACGGGCAGTATGTTGCGTTTGCGTCTGTATCAAGCGTCCCCGTTGAAATAAAGGATATGCTGGAATCTATCATTAAAAACGAACCGATAGATCCCATAAACAGCAGTGATTTTTCAGGAGACATATATACATTCTCTTGATTTGGTGCAGATTATGAAGCTGATAAAATATGAATTTAATAAATTGTTTTGCAAAAGGCTGTTTATAATATGCTTTTTTCTGTTCCTTGCAGCAAATGCCGTTGTTTTGTTTTATACTCAATCAGAAGCTTTTGAAACACAGGTAATAAGAAAAAACCTTGCGGAATACGAAAGTGTAATTGATGACATAAGCGATTTGCCGCCAGAACAGGCGAACACGGAACTTAAAAGTATGCTCAAGGTAACTGAAATTGCACTTGAGTTAGATATGCTTGCTGATAAAACTGATGAGAATACGGTTGCAAGTCTTGAGGGCTTTTTAAATCAGTACAAAGAACAAAATCCAAAGGAGTATGCAAAAGCTTTGGAAGTTGATTTATCGAGGCAGGTGCTTTTAGACAGGCAAACATTTCTTTCTGAACTCGTACAACAGAGTGAGTACATAGTTTCATATGAAAGTTTTATCGGTGAGATGAAACAGCGTGCGCAGCATCAGTTAAAATTCTCTATTTTTGCGGAGAAAGGTTCGTTTTCTTACAATAACATACAGCAAACAGTCAAAGATTTTGAAAACATGAACGGTGTAAGCCCTGAAATAGGCAATAACCTTTCGATTGAAAACTCAACTGCTTTTGTTCTTACCGATCTGCTTGTTGTAGCGCTTGTGTTTTTGATGTGTATATATTTATTTTCTTTCGAGCGTGACAAAGGCCTTTACGCACTTATTAAAGCAACTCAAAAAGGCAGGTTCTCGCTTATAGCATCAAAAATATTTGTCCTTATTGTATGTACCGCACTTGTATGTGTTGTTTATTATTTGTCAAATGTTTTAGTTTGCGGACTTTACAGCGGATTCGGCGATATGACAAGGAATATACAGTCAATAGAAATGTTTATGAACTGTAACTTCCGCTTAAATATTTGGCAGTATATTATTCTGTGGTGCTTGTCAAAAGCGGTCACTATGTGCGTAGCGGCAACAGTATTTGCCCTTGTATTTGTGCTTATAAAAAACACATCGGTCGTATATATCGTTTCGGCGGCTGTTGTTATTGCTCAAGGTTTGATGTTTGCGGGAATAGGCGGCAAATCACCGGTGAGCTTTTTTAAATACATTAGTTTTTATTATTTTTTAAGCGGTAATAATGTTTTTGGTAACTATCTTAATATTAATTTCTTTTCTCATCCGATTAATATAACTAAAATCTACCTTGTGTTAATGCCCTTGCTTTTTGTCATTTTGTCAACTGTTGTGTGCGTTTCTTTTGTTAAGCAGAAACAAACGGCAGGAAAAGGTGTTTTGACAAAACTAATTGAAAAGGCAGGAAATAAATTCAGCAGAATAAACGGCAGTACATCGGTGTTTAGATGTGAATGTTTTAAGCATTATAAATGTTCTATGGCGATTTTTGCATTGATACTGCTTGCTTTCTCGGCATATTCAAATTTAAAAGATGACATAAGCATCGTATATGTTTCGGGAACCGAAAGTGCATACAGCGCATATTTAGACAGGCTCGAAGGAGAACTTACTGAGGAGAAGGAGAGTTTTTTGAGCGAACAGCAGGCGTATTTTGACAGCTTGAGCGAGGAACTGCACAGTATTGCGGCAGATACCTCGTTATCTGAAGAGGAAAAATTGATAAAAACCGAGGCAATAAGCTCCGTATTAAACACAAAAGGAGAGGCGTTTAATCAGGTTATGCAGCAAACCGCATATATCAAAGAAGTCGGTTCGGTTTACGGTATAACACCGGAGTATATCAATAATATTGTATATAAAAAATTGGTAGAAGATCCGACAAGGGAATGGCAGTATTTTACCCTGCTGATGGCAGTTATAATTTTCGCTGCGTCAAATGTATTTGCGTTTGAACACAAAAAGAAAATGTCAAACCTTATTTCCTGCACCCGAGGCGGTAAAACAAGACTTGTTATACTAAAAATTTCAGTAGCTATGCTTACTTGTGCCATTTCATATGTGCTTATTTATGTTCCGTATTATATTAATTTTATTAATACTTTCGGGAAAAGCTCATTTGACTCACCTATAATATTTATGCAGGATTTCAGCGGAGTAAACAGCACAATTACAATTAATTCAATGATTACGGTTGTTGCATTGATGCATATAATTTTTGCGGCAACGGCAGTTATGCTTGTGCTGATGTTTTCACAGACGCTGAAAAATAACATACTTGCAGTAATAGTGTCATCTGTCTCAATACTTTGCCCTTGCCTTATGTGTATGAATTTGCCGAATATACGGCTTTTTACGGTATTTCAAAACGGAGCGTGGGTTTGGCTTATCCCGGCATTGACAATGGTATGCATTATAGTAATTGTGTTATGTTATACAGCAATTTTTAAATCTTTTACAAAAATGAAAATTACACATTTGCGGAGGACTGAAAATGCCGACTCTTGAAATAAAAAATATCAGCAAAACATATAAAAAGGGAACGGTAAAGGCGCTTGATAATTTTTCCGTAACCCTGACCTCGGGAGTGTACGGCTTGCTCGGACCGAACGGAGCGGGCAAAAGTACGCTTATGAACATCGTCACCGATAACCTAAATCCCGACTGCGGAGAAGTGCTGTATGACGGCGTGAACATCAAAAAGCTCGGCAAAAGCTACCGTTCCGTTTTGGGATATATGCCCCAGCAGCAGGGTCTTTATGACGATTTTACACTCAACCGCTTTTTGTGGTATATGGCGGCGTTAAAGGGTCTGAAAAAGAAAGAAGCAAAAGAGAAAATAACTTTTCTTCTTGAAACGGTCAATTTAACATCAGCGGCGCACAAAAAGCTCGGTTCGTTTTCGGGAGGTATGAAGCAGAGGGCACTTATTGCTCAGGCTCTTTTAAACGACCCAGAAATACTTATCCTTGATGAGCCGACGGCGGGGCTTGACCCGAAAGAGAGAATAAGAATCCGCAACTTCATAAGCGAAATTGCGGAAAATAAAATAGTATTAATTTCAACCCATGTCGTATCCGATATTGAGTTTATAGCAAAGGAGATAATACTGCTGAAAAGCGGCAAACTTGTGTTGCATAACACCTGCGAAAACCTGATAAAAGAGGTGGAGAACAAGGTGTATGAAATTGAAGCTGACCGAGAAAAATTAAAATATTATCAGGAAAATTACAGAGTGTCAAATCTGTATCATAGTGATGATAAAATCATTGTAAGGATAGTGACGGACAACAAGCCCGAAAACTGTAAGGCGGAAGCTGTAAAGCCGACGCTTGAGGACTTGTATCTTTACATATTTGAAAGCGGTATGTAGGGTTCAAATATGTAAAGCATTACTTTAATGTGTTTTCTGACAACTTTGATATACCCAGCATTATAACAATAAAATGATGTAATAAATTAACTATTATTGTGTTGCAAAAGTACGTATATCAGCCTGCCGCCGAGCCGTCAAGCGAATCAATCAATCCCGCCAAGTATTTTTGAATGTCCGTTGCGTTATTTACGGTGATGACAGAATATGCGTCGCACACAATGGCGTTGCAGCGGGCAACCGCGTCAAGCTCTGCTTGATTTGTGAGCCATTTGTTAATTTCGGTTGCGTCTAAAATATTTACAACGCCGTCGAGATTTACATCGCCCTTAATAAACACACCGTAATCAAACAGCTCGCTTGTGTTTAAAGGTTCACTTATTGATATATCAACAAATTTAAGGCCGCTGCCGCTTGCATATGCTTCGGCGGCGGTTTTACCGTATCCGTTTATTACAAAACCGGGGATATAAACCGTCTTGTAGTCAAGCTCGCTTTGCCCCGTACAGGCAAATGCGTTTTCGCCGATAGTTTCAATGTTTTTGCCGAGGGTGACGCTTTTAAATGAGCATTGCGAAAACGCATTATCACCGATTTCTCTAAGACTGTCGGGAAGAGCAGGGGAAGCAAGAGATTGGCAGCCGGCAAAACAGTTGTCGCCTATGTATTCCAGGCAGTTTCCGAATTCTATTTCGCTTAAATTAATGCAGCCGAAAAAAGCATATGGCATAATTGATGTCAGAGAATCGGGGAGCGATACTTTTGAAAGCGCAGGGCAGCTTTCAAATGCCGAATTTTCTATTGTATTTACACCCTCATTTATATTTAAGGATTTAAGTGAGGGCATATCTGAAAAAATTCCGTAAGGTACGGTATTTATTGTTCCCGGGAATGAAATCGAAGTTATATTTTCACGGTTTTGGAAGCCGTCTGAAAAATATTGCGAAAATCCTACTATCGGATTACCGAAAAGCTCTGCGGGTATCACCATATCACCGTCTGTTCCGCTGTACCCTGTCAGCAAAAGCTCACGGGTTTCAATATCACCTTTAACGCTATAATCAATATCAGAAGCGTTTTCGTACGTCAGCTCAACATAAACATCTCCGCTTTCAGCGTTTACCCTGTATGTGTTTTCGTCTTTATTTAAAGTCGCTTCTTCTGACTTTGCGTCTGTAATTGTACCGATGAAGCTTTCGATTACACAACTGTTTTCATCAAGCGTAATTATCGGTGCAAACTCATAGCCGTAGTTTTGAGAGTACACCGAAACGGTACAATCACCGTTTGTAACGATGTTTGATGAGCAAAGTTTTGAATCTGACAAATCGCAGTTAAGAGGGTTGCTTTCATAATCTCCTATCACAAAAGCCCCGGCGCCGAAGTTACCGTATATTTCACAGCCGCTTACAACACAGTTTTTTATGGCGGTGTTATATGGGCTTGCGAACAAAGCGGCTGACTGAATATCAGACTTTATCTTAGAATTTATTACACGGCAGTTCTCTATATTTGAGTCCGTGCTTATGTTTGAAATAATCGACGCCGAGCTTTCGGAGTTTATTGTGCAGTCGGAAAAAGTAACATTTTTTACAACTGCATTGTTCATTCGTCCGAATATTCCGCACTGACCGTACAAATTGCCGTTAATGATAAAATTACTCATAGTATGACCGTTTCCGTCAAATATACCCGAAAAGTCCGTATATGTGTAAATTGTGTTTATCGTATTACCGCCGAAGTCTATGTCTGAGCCGAGTATAATCCTTTTTATATTCCCGTCCTTTTTGTTTTCGATTTTGTCGTAAAGTGCGTTGTAATCGTCGGCTGAATTGATTGTAAATGTGTAGTCTGTAATTTTTGATACAATTCTATTGAGCAGACAAACCGCATTGTCAACACGGTTTTGAGAAACGCTGTCGTCGCTGAAAACGGAGCGTGAGCATTGAAGCTGATTTGCAAGCTCCGTTATAAACTCGTCATCTATGCATTCATCGGGGTTTACAGCCTCGGCTTTTTTGATTGCCTTTTCAAGGCTTGATTTATCGGTTCCGTCTGAGTTTGAGGTGTAGGCTTTAATCGCGGCGTAACTGTAATCGGAATCATCCGCAACATCTTTCCACTCGCCGTTATCGGTCATATAAAAGCTAAGATTTAAAAAATCTCTGCCGCCGTCGCTTTTAAAGTTGAGCTGAAGCTGTGATTTTTGATTTATGACAACAGAAAACTTATCCCCTTTAAACAGATTTATTTCTTCGGGACAGTCAATGCAGTGAACGCCTGTAAAGTCTGTTAGTATATCAAACGAAGAGAGAAGCGCGCCGTCGGTCGGAGTGGAAAAATCGTCGTTTAACCTGTATATTTCAACTTTTGCGTCCGATGCTCCGAGTGAGGCAAAGCAAATCTGTTTCAGCGTTTCGTTTGACTTTGCAGTAAACACATTGGCGGCAGAGCTTACGTCAAGAGAGTAATCATATGTAATTTGGTGCTGGTAAATATTATCAAATTCATCAACGCTCTGCATACGGAAATTTGAAACTCCCAGCGTATCGGTTTCATACGACATCCAAAAATATCCCTCATATCCTTCGCTTGTGCTTCCGCTGTTTTCGCCCCAACTGTTTTTGCACAGCCACGCGCCGTCATTTTGAGGCTGCATATCGGGATTGAAATTATTTTTGCTGAAGCTGTCGTCCCAGCCGACAATGGCAACAACATGACTTTGCTCAAATTCACCGTAAATGGGAGTGCCGTTGTCGTAGTAGGCTTCCATTCCGTCAACGGTATAGGTGTTAGAGCTAAAACAGTTATATGTAACCGTTACTGCTCCGTTTTCGATTATCGACTTTTTGATTATATCTTCATCATAAGTGAGCTCGTTATAATCTTTCAGCCTGTAATCCGAATAATAACGCAGAGCTTCGCTGCAGCCTTTATCCCACTCATCATACGGCAAAAGACTTTCAGGATAAGCTCCGTAGCCGGATGCAAGACTGTCGGCAACATACTGCGTAAATCCGCCGTTTGCGCCCTTTGAGGGGTCTTTTTTGTAATCGTCATACAGAACAGACTTTTCATCATCAATGTTTGTGTGAAAATACCATGCGTTTCCCGCTTCGGACAGGTCAAGATTCAGGTTGGGATTTTCACCTGCTTTTTTAGCAAGATCGGGCTGTGAAAGTATGTTTGATTCCATAGACGCCGTTGCGGCAAAATCCCAGCACAAGCCCTGTGTGCCTTGATTTTTGACGGAAGTTACTCTGTCAAAGCTGCGCAGGTCGTAGCTTTCGGGAAAAGTGCTTTCGTCAACTTTTATGTCGTTATTGAGATTCGTGATGTCAATTTCGTTTCCCGAATCATCATAATAAGTCTTTAAATTGTTTTGCTGTACAATTTGTATGTAACCGGTATTACCATCTTTGTTTGCACTATCAGCAAACGCCGTAGCGGTTGCGCCGACTGCAAGCAAGACGCAAATAATAAGCGATAAAGCTTTTTTGCCCATAATATCTCCTTTTGCTTCTGCACAAATACATCAAATGAGTTTGCGTATCCGTATTATATAATTTATTTTCTGCCTTAAGCTCAACTATAAATTAAACACAATAAAAAGTCAACTGATTTTGCGGCAAAATGAGATAATAAATAATAATTCTTGATTTTATTATTTTCGTATGATAAAATTATTAGGCATAGATGCAAAAATTAAGTTAATAAACCGAAAGGATTGATTATAATGAAAAGTTCAGTATTAAAGGACGGAATCAATGCCGCTCCTCAGCGTACCCTTCTGCACGCTTTGGGACTTACGGACGAAGAAATCAAAAAGCCGCTTATCGGTATCGTAAGCTCAAAAAACGATATAGTTCCCGGACATACAAACCTTGACAAAATTGTCGAGGCAGTAAAAATGGGCGTTGCCCTTGCAGGCGGCGTACCGATAGTATTTCCCGCAATCGCAGTATGCGACGGTATAGCTATGGGACACGAGGGCATGAAATATTCTCTTGTAACCCGTGAGCTTATTGCTGATTCAACGGAAGCTATGGCTAAAGCACATGCTTTTGACGGACTTGTAATGGTTCCTAACTGCGACAAAAATGTTCCCGGACTTCTTATGGCGGCTGCAAGACTCAATATACCGTCTATATTTGTCAGCGGCGGTGCTATGCTCGCAGGAAGAGTTGACGGAAAGAAAATAAGCTATTCAACTGTTTCCGAAGCAGTTTCTCGCTATAAGGTCGGAGAAATTGACGATGAAAAGCTCGGTGAGTACGAAAACAACGCTTGTCCTACCTGCGGTTCATGTTCCGGTATGTTTACCGCAAATTCAATGAACTGCCTTACCGAGGTTATCGGTATGGGACTTAAAGGCAACGGAACAATTCCTGCTGTTTATTCGCAGCGTCTTCAGCTTGCAAAGCACGCAGGTATGCAGATTATGGAGCTTGTTAAGAATAACATCCGTCCCCGTGATATTATGACGGAGGAAGCGTTCAAGAACGCTCTTACTGTTGATATGGCTCTTGGTTGCTCAACAAATACAATGCTTCATCTTCCTGCCATTGCTCACGAGTGCGGAATTAATATTGACCTTGACATTGCAAACGGAATATCCGCAAAAACTCCTAACCTTTGTCACCTCGCTCCTGCGGGCGACCATTTTATCGAGGACCTTAACGAGGCGGGCGGAGTTTACGCCGTTATGCATGAGCTTTCAAAGCTTGGTTTGCTCAATACTTCAATTCTCACCTGTACAGGTAAGACGGTAGGAGAAAACATTGAGGGCTGTGAAATTAAAAACACGGAAGTCATCAGAACTGTTGAGAATCCGTACAGCAAAACGGGCGGCATCGCAGTATTAAAGGGCAACCTTGCTCCCGACGGCTGTGTTGTTAAGCGAAGCGCCGTTGCTGAAGAAATGATGCATCACAAGGGCTTTGCAAGGGTGTTTGACTGTGAAGAAGATGCGCTCAACGCAATTTACGGCGGAAAAATCAACCCCGGCGATGTTGTCGTTATAAGATATGAAGGTCCTAAGGGCGGACCGGGAATGAGAGAAATGCTCAATCCTACATCTGCAATTATGGGAAGCGGACTCGGAAACTGCGTTGCGCTGATAACCGACGGTCGTTTTTCGGGCGCTACGAGAGGAGCCGCAATCGGCCATGTATCCCCTGAGGCTGCCGTAGGCGGTCCCATAGCTCTTGTTGAAGAGGGAGACACAATTGAGATCGACATTCCCGCAAACACAATAAATGTTCTTGTATCGGACGAAGAGCTTGCAAAGAGAAAGGCGGCTTGGACTCCCCGTCAGCCGAGAATTACATCAGGCTACCTCTCACGCTACGCAAAGCTTGTTTCATCAGGCGCTCAGGGAGCAGTACTTGAGTAATTCGGCAAATGAACTTAGCCGTAATAATGCACAAAATATGATGTGTATTTTTATGCTTTTTAAATTAATGATTTTTTAAAATAAAGCAATATGCACAATTCACCCTTTGCTTAATTGGGCAAAGGGTGAATTTTTTTATTTTGTTCATTTTCGGTTGTTTATTTTATACAAATATGATATAATAATTTGGAATTAGTTTATACAATTAGTGAAATTGATATATTTATGTCGAATTTACATATTGGAAAACGAAAGGAGTTTTATTTTTGAAACAATACGATGCTAAAAAAATATTAAATATTGCGCTTGCGGGACACAGCGGATGCGGAAAAACCTCTGTTGCCGAATCTATCCTTTACCTTTCAAAGGTCAGCGACCGATTAGGAAAGATTGCCGATGGCAACACGGTGCTTGATTTTGACTCGGAGGAAATCAAAAGACAGGTTTCCGTAATGACCGCAGTTGCCCCCGTTGAGTGGAAAAATACAAAAATAAATCTTATTGACACTCCTGGTCTTTTTGATTTTGCCGGAGGAGTCGCAGAGGGTATGCGTGCCGCCGACACGGCGCTGATTGTCGTATCCGGCAAGGACGGGGTAAATGTCGGCACCGAAAAGGCGGTAGAAGCCGCAAACAAGGCAGGCCTTACAAAGGTGTTTTTTGTAAACGGACTTTGCGACGAGGACGCGCGCTTTTACAGAGTTTTTGAGAATCTCAAAGCAACATTCGGACCTTCCGTATGTCCTGTTGTTGTTCCGTATATTGTTGACGGGCAGGCTAATACATATGTAAATCTGTTTGATTACAAAGCATATGAATATTCATCTGACGGTTCGGTAAAGCCGACGGCGCTTCCCGATATGGGAAATCGTCTTGAGGGCTTGAGAGAAGCTATCAAGGAGGCCGTTGCCGAAACAAGCGAGGAGCTTCTTGATAAATTTATTATGGGCGAGGAGTTTACTCCCGAAGAAATAATCCTCGGCGTAAGCCAGGGCGTAAAGGACGGTACGATATGTCCCGTGTTCTGCGGCGATGCTCACAACACCTTTGCAATAGATCAGCTCTTGAACAGCCTTATATGGCTTGCTCCGTCGGCTGCCGACAAGAGCGCAGAAATCGGAGTTGATATTGACGGAGAACCCGTAGAGGTGTCCGTAAACGAAAGCGGAGCAGCGGCTGCCATTGTGTTTAAAACAATAGCCGATCCGTTTATCGGCAGACTTTCATATGTAAAGGTTGTATCAGGCAAGATTTCTTCCGATACGCCTCTTATAAATATGCGCACGGGCACTCAGGAGAGAATAACAAAGGTGCTTACCGTGTGCGGAAAAAAGCAGGTTGAAACCGATTATATCGGTGCGGGCGACATCGGAGCAATACCAAAGCTTGCATCAACAAAAACAGGCGATACACTCTGTTCACCGCTGCGCAAAGTTGTGCTTGACGGAATAGACTATCCCGTTTCCTCCTATACTATGGCTGTATATCCTGCTAAAAAAGGTGACGAAGATAAGGTCGCTCAGGCAATGGCAAAGCTGTGTGATGAGGATCCGACAATTAAATTTACAACTAATCACGAAACGCACGAAATGCTCGTTTCGGGACTCGGTGAACAGCACCTCGATGTAGTTATTTCAAGATTAAAATCAAAATATAATGTTGACGCGTCATTGCAGAAGCCGAAAATTGCGTACAGGGAAACAATCCGCAAAAAGGTGTCGGCTCAGGGCAGATACAAAAAGCAGTCGGGCGGACACGGTCAGTTCGGCGATGTTTGGATTGAGTTTGAGCCGTGGGAAACAGACGGACTTGAGTTTGCCGAGCGCGTTGTCGGCGGCGCCGTTCCAAAAAACTTTTTCCCCGCAGTCGAAAAGGGCCTTCGCGAGTCTATCAAAAAAGGCGTGCTTGCGGGTTATCCGACTGTCGGAATAAAGGCAACGCTTTATGACGGTTCGTATCATCCGGTAGATTCATCGGAAATGTCGTTTAAAACAGCTGCGAGCCTTGCATATAAAAACGGTATACCGAATGCGTCACCTACGCTTTTGGAACCTATCGGAAGTCTCAAAGCCTGTGTTCCCGATGCAAATATGGGAGATGTAATGGGCGAAGTCAACAAGCGCAGAGGAAGAGTTCTGGGAATGTTCCCCGCCCAAAAGGGTATGCAGGTTGTCGAAGCCGAGGTTCCGATGGCTGAAATGTCCGACTTCTCCACGTTTATAAGGCAGATTACTCAGGGAAGAGGTTCATTTGAGTTTAGTTTTGTACGCTATGAGGATGCGCCGGCAAATGTTGCTCAGAAAATAATCGAAAAGGCAAAGGCTGAAGCCGAAGAATAAACTTTTTAATTGCAACAGCTATAAAAAATGAAATAACCTCCTGCGGAAATCAAATTCTGCGGGAGGTATATTTTTGGCGATTTTAAGTTTTTACGTTCGGCAGATTTTTTATTATAATAATCTAATATGAACGAATTTGACTATTGTTTTCTTTTACAGGAGCAGCGTTACCCTGCGCTTATCGTTTTTTATTACGCCTTCCTCATTTAGCTTTTTAATTTCACGCATCATAGCGCTTCGGTCTACTCCGAGGTAGTCTGCGAGATCCGAAAACGGGAGCGGAATTACAAAACTTTTGCTTTCCTGTTCAAGGCCTGCATATTCAAAAAACGACAAAAGCTTACTTCTGAGCGTTCTCTGTGACAATATATCAATATGTGTGAGCGATTTTCTTGCGGTTTGCATCATGAAATGGTCAATAAGTATAATATGTTTTTCACAGTTATTACGGCAGCAGGAAATAAGTTTTTTGTATTTTACAAAATCAACCGTGCACTTGGTTTTTGCGTAAACATAAAAAAGTTTATCATCGGTGTCCGGCAAAAAGTGCTTCCCGAACGCACATCCTCGCCCGTAATAATCAATAATTCTTCTCTGCTCCTCGGTATTTATTGTCAAAAGATATGCGGTTCCGCTTGTAATTATTCCAATTGTGTCATCTTCGGGTGAACATATTGTAATAATTTCACCCCTTTTGTACTCTCTCTCCGATGGGTTCAAGCACTCTTTAAGCCCCATTAATTCTGCGTTTGAGAGCTTTTTTTCAATTGGTATAAGATTCATTACAACCACTCCATAATGTGTGTCAAAATTTATTCTGCCACAATATATAGTTATTATAACATATGATTGTTGCCTGCGCAACAGTATTTTTAAAAATTATAATGTATAATTAGTCTTGCACGATATTTAAAACATATTTTACAAAAAAGGAAGGGAAATTATGAAAATTATTAAGCGAAACGGCTCGGAAGAGGATTTTAAAATTGAAAAAATCATTAACGCGATAAAAAAGGCTAACAATTCATCGGAAAATCCTTTTCTGACAGAAGAACAGATTATTGACATAGCAGATTATATAGAATACAGATGCAACAAAATAAAAAGAGCGGTTTCCGTCGAGGAAATACAGGATATGGTTGAAGACCAGCTTATGGCCAAGGGCGCTTTTGAACTTGCCCGCCGTTATGTAAGATACCGCTATAACCGCTCGCTTGTGCGCAAGGCGAATACTACCGATAACAGAATTCTTTCTCTTATCGAGTGCAACAACGAAGAGGTTAAACAGGAAAACTCAAATAAAAATCCGACGGTCAACAGCGTCCAGCGTGACTATATGGCAGGCGAGGTAAGCCGTGACCTCACAAGGAGAATGCTTTTGCCTCCCGATATTGTAGAGGCTGACAAGCAGGGACTTATTCACTTCCACGATTCTGATTATTTTGCTCAGCATATGCACAACTGCGACCTCGTTGACCTTGAGGATATGCTTCAGAACGGAACGGTTATCAGCGACACACTCATTGAAAAGCCGCACAGCTTTTCAACCGCCTGTAACATCGCTACTCAAATTATAGCACAGGTTGCAAGCAATCAGTACGGCGGTCAGAGCATAAGCCTTACTCACCTCGCCCCGTTTGTCCAGATTTCAAGAGAGAAAATCCGCAAGGAAACTCTTGCAGAGATTGAAGCTCTCGGTTGTGAGGTAAGCGAAGAAAAAATCAACGAAATTGTTGAAAACAGACTTCGCAAAGAGGTTAACAAGGGCGTCCAGACTATTCAGTATCAGGTTGTTACATTACTCACAACAAACGGTCAGGCTCCTTTTGTAACTGTTTTTATGTACCTTAACGAGGCAAAGAATGAGCAGGAAAAGAAGGATTTGGCGCTTATTATCGAGGAAACCCTCAAACAGCGTTACCGCGGCGTCAAGAACGAGGACGGCGTTTGGATTACGCCCGCTTTCCCGAAGCTTATTTATGTTCTTGAAGAGGACAATATCACGGAAGACAGCAAGTACTGGTACTTAACAGAGCTTGCAGCGAAATGTACGGCAAAGAGAATGGTTCCCGACTACATTTCCGAAAAGGTTATGCTTCAAAACAAGATTGATAAAAACGGCAACGGCAACTGCTACACCTGCATGGGATGCCGCAGCTTCCTTACACCTTATGTTGATGAAAACGGCAAGCCTAAGTATTACGGAAGATTTAATCAAGGCGTTGTTACGGTAAATCTTGTTGATATCGGCTTGAGCGCAAACAGGGATATGGAGAAGTTCTGGAAGATATTTGACGAGCGAATGGAGCTTTGCCACCGCGCGCTTCAGTGCCGCCATGAAAGACTGACCGGAACGCTTTCGGACGCAGCGCCTATTCTTTGGCAGTACGGAGCTCTTGCAAGACTTAAAAAGGGAGAAACCATAGATAAGCTCTTGCACGGCGGATATTCTACTATTTCTCTCGGCTATGCGGGCCTTTGGGAATGCGTATACAGCCTTATCGGCAAAAAGCTCACTGAGACTGAGGGCAAGGAACTCGGTTTGGAGATTATGCAGAAACTCAACGATTATTGCGCAAAGTGGAAAAAAGAGGAAAACATAGATTACAGCATTTACGGCACGCCGCTTGAAAGTACGACATATAAGTTTGCAAAGTGTCTGCAAAAGCGTTTCGGAATCATCAAAGGCGTTACCGACAAGAATTATATCACAAACAGCTATCATGTTCATGTTTCCGAGAAAATCAATGCTTTTGACAAGCTGAAGCTTGAATCGGAGTTCCAGGCATTGTCGCCCGGCGGCGCAATAAGCTATGTCGAGGTGCCGAATATGCAGGACAATATTCCCGCTGTTTTGCAGGTAATAAAATTCATCTACGACAATATTATGTACGCTGAGCTCAATACAAAGAGTGATTATTGTCAGGAGTGCGGCTATGACGGTGAAATAGGCATAGTTGAAGAGGACGGAAAGCTTATTTGGGAGTGCCCGAAGTGTCATAACCGTGACCAGGATAAGATGAATGTAGCGAGAAGAACCTGCGGCTATATCGGAACACAGTTCTGGAATCAGGGAAGAACACAGGAAATCAAGGAAAGGGTGCTTCATCTCTGATGAATTACGGTGAGATAAAAAACTACGACATCGCAAACGGCGAGGGCGTAAGAGTTTCACTTTTTGTTTCGGGCTGTACTCATCACTGTAAAAACTGCTTTAATCCCGAAACATGGAGCTTTGATTACGGCACGGAGTTTACAAAGGAAACAGAAGATTATATAATCGAATGTTTAAAACCCGATTATATTGACGGATTATCGCTGCTCGGAGGTGAGCCGTTTGAACCTCAGAATCAAGCCGTTTTGCTTCCGCTTTTACGCAGAGTGAGGGCAGAGCTGCCGAATAAAAACATTTGGTGCTATACGGGTTATATCTTTGATAAAGAGCTTTTAAACGACAGCCGTGCGAGGTGCGAGTATACGGACGAGATGCTTTCCTTGATTGATGTGCTCGTTGACGGAGAGTTTGTTCAGGATTTATATGATATAAGCCTGTCGTTCCGTGGTTCGTCAAATCAGAGAATCATTGATGTAAAAAGCTCTTTGGAAAACGGCAGCGTGAAATTTCACAGACTTATGAGCGAACACATAATTTAAAGCTTTTATCGGTAAACAGGAATTGTCTTTACGGCACTTCCTGTTTTTACTTTATAGGCAACTGCCCGAATTGCGTGTTAGGGCACTAGATTTTTACTTTACAGGAAACTGCTTAAAACTGTCGGGCAAAGAAGATTTGACAATATCAATCTGTCTGCCCGAATTGCGTGTCGGGGCACTCGACCTATAAACGAATAACAAAATGGGATAATATCTCACGGTAAAGTGAAAATATAAAAAAATTTTAGCATATGTATTGATTTTCGGTATAAGTTGGTGTATTATGTCCTTAAATGATTTTACGGGAAAT
The DNA here is from genome assembly GCA_944415425.1 of uncultured Ruminococcus sp. Lineage (GTDB taxonomy): Bacteria > Bacillota > Clostridia > Oscillospirales > Acutalibacteraceae > Ruminococcoides. The sequence goes on from CALYBP010000009.1 coordinate 21,572, forward strand.
AAAATAGATTATTTCCCGTAATTCTTCGTTTAATGAGAGAGGAATTATATGAAGATTATAATAGTTGGTTGCGGAAAAGTCGGAACATCAATAGCAAATGAGCTTAATTCAGAGGGACATGAAATTGTTGTTGTCGACATAGACCATGCCGCCGTAACAAGACTTTCTGAATCCATAGATGTAATGGGTATTGAGGGCAACGGCGCCACATATGAGATATTGTCTGAGGCGGGAGCTGAAAGTGCCGATCTCGTGATTGCGGCGGCGGCAAGAGATGAAATCAATCTTTATACCTGTCTTATGGCTAAGGCAGCAGGTGTAAAGCACACCATCGCAAGAGTAAGAAATCCTGAATATACAAGCGATTTATACAGGGTTAAGGAGCAGCTGGGTTTGTCAATGGCAATTAACCCCGAACTTACCGCGGCCGTTGAAATCAGCAGATTGCTGAGATTTTCGGGAGCGCTTGAAATCGACGCTTTTGCAAAGGGAATTGTTGAACTTATTAAGGTGGAGGTTCCGGCTGATTCTCTTATAAGCAACCGAAAAATAAGCGATATAGATATATTAAAGGGCAAGGTGCGAATTTGCTCGGTTGAGCGTGAGGGCGAGGTTTATATACCTAACGGTGATTTTGTGATACACAGCGGGGACAAGATATCCGTTGCGGCAAAGCCCGAAATAGCCGCCAAATTCTTTAAAAAAATTAATGTATCAATCGGCAGATGCCGTGATGTTATACTTCTCGGCGGAGGAAAAATATCATATTACCTTGCGTTAAAGCTTATTAAATCGGGAATCAATGTTAAAATAATCGAGAAAAATCCCGCAAGATGCGAGGTGCTCTCGGAGCTTTTGCCCGAAGCGGTAATAATTCAGGGCGACTGTATGGATCAGGATCTGCTCTTGAGCGAGGGTATAGAGCACGTTGACGGCGTTGCGGCGCTTATGGATTACGATGAGGAAAATATACTTATTTCAATGTATTTAAAGGGCGCGTCAAGGGCAAGGGTTATTACAAAGGTAAACAATGTTTCGTTTGATTCCATACTGTCAAATCTGGATTTTGAGCATATTATTCACCCTAAAAGCATAACTGGCGAATATATCGCAAGGTATATAAGGGCAATGCAAAATTCACTCGGCAGTAATGTTGAAACCCTGTACAGATTAAACGACGGCAAAACTGAGGCTCTTGAATTCAGGGTAAGTAAAACCGCAAAGGTTTGTGCTTTTCCGATTCAGCAGCTTGATTTACTCGATAATCTCCAGATAATATGTATAAATCGAAAAGGAAAAATAATCATTCCTCAGGGCAGTGATGTGATAATGCCAAACGATACGGTCATTATACTGACAAAGCACAAGGGACTTAGCGATCTTGACGATATTTTAAAAAAGCATTGAGGGTAGTTTATAAATGAATAAACGCATTATTTTATATATACTTGGCTGGGTGCTGATAATTGAGGGAGCAGCCATGCAAATTGCTACGGTCACTTCGCTGATTTACAAGGAACATGAGGGAATGTACTTTGTCATTATCGGCTGCGTTAGTGCCGCTTTGGGTTTAATGGCTATAAAAATAAAAAAGCCCGCCAAAATGATACTCTACCAAAAAGCAGGCTTTGCGGCTACGGCACTTAGCTGGATACTGATGTCGGTTGTCGGCAGCCTTCCGTTTTTTATAAGCGGAGAAATTCCCTCGTTTATAGACGCTTTTTTTGAGACTGTTTCGGGCTTTACAACCACAGGTTCGTCAATTCTTACCGATGTTGAGGGATTGAGCAATTGTATGCTTATTTGGAGAAGCTTTCTCAACTGGTTGGGCGGAATGGGCGTTATTGTGTTTTTGCTTGCAATAATACCAAAGCTTGGCGGACAGCAAAACATTTTTCTTATGAAGGCAGAAAGCCCCGGACCTATTGTCGGCAAGGCTGTTCCTCATATGAGAAGCTATGCTGCACTTTTGTACGGCATTTACATCGGTCTTACCGCTCTGCAGATCATACTTTTGCTGTGCGGGGGAATGGGACTTTTCGACGCACTGAACACAAGCTTTGCAACGGCGGGAACGGGCGGATTCGGAATCCACAACAGCAATATTGCGGCTTACGACAGCTATTATCTGCAAACTGTAATCGCTGTTTTTATGCTTCTCTTCAGCTTTAACTTTACTTTTTATATCCTTTTGCTTGCAAGAAAATTTAAGCAGGCGTTCAAAATGGAGGAGCTTTGGGTTTATATTTGCATTGTTGCGGCTTCAGTGATTTTGATTACCGTAAACATCAGCTCTATTTACCCGACATTGTATGATTCGTTCCATCAAAGCTTCTTCTATGTTTCATCAATTATTTCGACGACTGGTTTCGGAATAGGCGATGTTAATCACTGGCCGGAATTCTCAAAGGCCGTAATAATCGTCATCACATTTATCGGAGCGATGGCGGGAAGTACGGGCGGCGGATTTAAGGTTTCGAGAATTATTTTGCTCTTAAAGGAAGCCAAAAAAGAATTTTCTCTGCTTGTTCATCCCAGAAATGTTAAAACCGTTAAAATGGACGGCAAGGCGATTGAGCATACAGTAATGCGAAACACCTCGATGTTCCTTGTAGTATATATCGGAATTTTTGTATTGAGCTTTATGGTTGTTTCGCTTGAAAACAAAGATTTCTTAACTTGCTTTACAAGTGTTGCGGCTAACCTTAATAATACGGGTCCCGGTCTCGGTGAAGTAGGTCCCGTGGGAAACTACTCTGATTTTAGCATATTGTCAAAGAGCGTACTGATTTTTGATATGCTTGCAGGACGACTTGAACTGTTCCCGCTGCTTCTTTTGTTCTCACCGTCGGCATGGAAAAAAACATAATTTTATTTTTTATTAAGAGCACGGTGAATTCGTGCTCTTATTATTTGCGTATCTTATTCGGATTTTGTTTAAGCAGAATCAGCTTAAAATAAAAATACAAATTTGCGGTTCGTTTTACATGCTCAATTTTGCCGTTTTTAGGGCTTTGTGTCGAGCGTAAAATATACTTAAAAATGATTGAAATTTATTTTTGTTTTATAGCTTTTTATTATTGACTAAGCAATATTAATAAGATAGAATACTTATTGTATATTACTTTTGGGAGGACTGTTTTTGGTATTTTCAAGCCTCGTGTTTTTGTTTGCTTATCTGCCGATAACTCTTTTGGCATATTACCTTGTGCCGAGGCAGGGCAGAAACATATTTCTTTTTATAGTAAATTTGATTTTCTACGGCTGGGGCGAGCCAAAGCTTGTCCTGCTCATGGTTTTTAATATATTTTTTAACTACATCGGAGGTTATTTGGTCGACAAATACCGAAGAGATGAAAAAAGGAAAAAGCTTTTTCTTATACTTACCTGCGTGCTTGACATAGGAATACTTGCTGTGTTTAAGTATACGGGAATGATTACGGAAACGCTGAATATGCTCCCGTTTTTGAATATTCCCGAGCTCCAAATCAGCCTGCCCATAGGAATAAGTTTTTACACTTTCCAGACTATGAGCTATGTTATTGATGTTTACCGTGATGACGCGCCCGTTTCAAAGAGCTTTGTAAACTTCGGCACATATGTTGCCTTGTTTCCTCAGTTGATAGCAGGTCCTATCGTCCGTTACCGAGACGTGGCTTATCAGCTTACCCATCGCCGTGAAACGCTTGAGCAGTTTACAAGGGGCGTTTTGCTGTTTATGGTGGGACTGGGAAAAAAGGTGCTTATTGCAAATCAGATGGGAACGCTGACGAGTGCGATTTTTGCAACAACCGATGAAAACGGCGTAGTCGGAACATGGGCAGGAATTATCGCCTATACATTTCAGATCTATTTTGATTTCTCGGGTTACTCCGATATGGCGTGCGGACTCGGCAATATGCTCGGTTTTGAGTTTTTAAAGAACTTTAATTATCCTTACATCGCAAAGTCGATTACGGATTTTTGGAGAAGATGGCACATATCGCTTTCCACATGGTTTAAGGAGTATGTTTATATTCCTCTCGGAGGCAACCGCAAGGGTGTAAAACGACAGATAATAAATTTGCTTTTGGTGTGGGGCCTTACGGGACTTTGGCACGGCGCGGCGTATAATTTTATTTTATGGGGACTTTATTACGGACTGCTGCTGATTCTTGAAAAATTTGTGCTAAAGCGTTTTCTTGAAAAACTGCCGTCGTTTGTTCAGCACCTGTATACATTGTTTATAGTTATGATAGGCTGGGGACTCTTCTACTTTACCGATATGACGCAGCTCGGAGAATTTTTAGTTGATTTATTTAATTTCGGAAACGGAATATGCGGTGAACAGGCGTTTAATCTGATTTTAAATTATCTGCCGCTTCTTATAGTGGCCGCTGTTGCAAGCACGCCGATAGCCGCAAAACTTTACGGTAAAGTATCTTCGTCAAAATATATTTGGATTCCGGAAACATTGTTTTGCGCTGTTGTGCTGTTAATCAGCACGGCAAGTCTTGTTGACCAAAGCTATAACCCGTTTTTGTATTTCAGGTTTTAAATTACAGATTTTGTTTTTTAAAGGAGCAAAAATATGCGTTTTAAGGATAACAACGGCAAGCATACAAAATATATGCCTGCGTTTGTCTTTTTGATATTTATATTCGGAATGGCCGTCTGGTTTTTGCTTAATCCCAAGTCTGAATACAGCTCGGCAGAGAAGCGTTATTTAAGTGGGTTTCCCAAGGTTTCGGCGGAAAACGTACTCAACGGAAAATTCGGCACGGAATTTGAAAGTTATTTTGCCGATCAGTTCCCGTCAAGAACCTTTTGGGTGGGCGTCAACGCCTATTATAACCTTGAAATCGGAAACAACGGCGCAAACGGAGTGTATAACTGTAAAAACGGATATTTAATAAACAAGCCTGTTTCCACGGACAACCAGATAAATAAAAATGTTAAAGCGATAGTAGATTTTAAAAATTCCGTAAATACCCCTGTAACAGCTATGTTTGTGCCGTCCACAGGATATATTGCACAAGATGTTTTGCCGACGGTTCATAATAAATATGACGATGACGAATATTTTGAAAACGCGTCAAAGATTTTTTCCGAAAACGGAATAGACTTTGTTGATTTGCGTCAGACATTTAAGGATGCGTATAAAGGCGGAAGTCAGCTATATTACAAAACCGATCATCATTGGACCACCCTCGGAGCGTACACGGCGTATAGTGAGCTTTGCAGACAGCTTGATATTGCGCCTGCGCCGAAGAATAAATTTCAAGTTGAAATCTACGGCGGCTTTTACGGTACAACCTACTCTACGAGCGGGTTTTGGTTTACACAGCCTGATAACATTGAAGTCTGGAACAATCCCGAAAATACCGACAAAAATGTGAAAGTAAAAATTACGGAGGGTAAAAACACCGAAGAATACGGCTCAATGTATTTTTATAATCATCTAAAGGAAGATGACAAATACCCCGTGTTTATCGACGGGAATCACGCGCTTACCGAAATTACAAATTCAAAAGCAGACGGAGGCACTATTTTGCTTGTAAAGGACAGTTTTTCTCACAGCCTTGTGCCTTTCCTGGCGGAAAATTACAGCAAAATAATTCTTGTAGATATGCGATACTACAAGTCGGGAGTGGCTCAGATAGTAAAAGAAGAAAATCCGGAGCGGATACTTTTCCTTTACGGCATAGACAATCTTGCAACCGATACCGACCTTGTATGGATAAACTGAATACGAAAAACCGCAGGTTTTTATGCCTGCGGTTTTATTTGTCTGTATTGTTTTTATACTTTAATCATTACAAAGCTTTGCGGCGCCATTTTCACCTTGCCGTCCGAAAACTCGGTGCAGCCGAGTTCATAAATTTTTTCGCCGTTGTAATTTGTGTTAATTACACTCTCTTTTCCGAGCGGGTTAAAGAACATAACGAGATTTCCTCTCTTGTAGAAGAACGGGATTTTACCGTCCTCATAAACAAACTCAAGCTCGCCGTTGCCCTTTAAGTCATCATACTTGTGACGCAGGGAGATCATATCGGTAACAACCTTGTAGATGCTGTCCTCGTCGTTTTGCTGGTTTTCAACCGTCGGCGCGTCGCTGTTTTTGTCAACGGGCAGATATGGTTCATCACCCGTTGAAAATCCAAGATTTTTGCCGCTGTTCCACTGCATCGGGGTACGGGAACCGGTTCTGCTGAATCCGCCTTCCTTGCTCACAAGGTCGCTTTGGTATCTCATACCGATTTCATCACCGTAATAGAGGAAAGGCACGCCCGGCATTGTGAATATAAATGCGTTAACGAGTTTAATTGCCTGCTTGTCCAGATATGCCGTTACACGGGGCATATCGTGATTGTTTGTCATAAAGCTGATGTAACCGCAGCCCTTTGAACGCTCATATGCGGGGAGGTATTCATCGGCAAAAGCCTTTACATTTCCCTTGCCGTTCGGGTTAAACACAGCCTTGTCGCCCCATTCGCCGCTGCGGAAAAGTGTGTTGTAGCCGTTACCCTGGTGGTCAAGGTAGAAGTCCATATGAAAGCCTGCGTTTACGATTGCTCTGTCGGGAGAACACCACTCGGAAACCATTGCGGCTTCGGGATATTCGGCGTCAAGCATATCACGCACACCGCGCCAGATTTTTGCGGTAGCGATTTTTTCGTCATCGTTTTTAACCAGCGAGTCCGCCATATCAACTCTAAAGCCGTCGGCTCCCTTGTCAAGCCAAAAACGCATAATATCCTTAATTGCTTCCACAGTTGCAAGACAGTCGGGGTGATCGCAGGGAAGCTGCCATTCGGGATGTGTTATATTGTAAAAGCCGTAGTTTAAAGCAGGCTGTGAGCTGAAGTAGTTTACCATATAGTTGCCGTTACGCTCGCAGATACCGCACATCATTCTGTATTCGGGCGGAGCGTCCCAAACAGATTTTGTAAATATATATCGGTTTGAATACTCGCTTTTTGCCGCTTTTTTGGCCTCGATAAACCACGGATGAGTGTCCGAGGTGTGACCCGGAACGAGGTCAAGCAAAATTTTTATTCCCTTTTTGTGAGCTTCGTTAAAAAGATTCACAAGGTCTTCGTTTGTTCCGTAGCGGGCGGCAACCTGCTTGTAGTTGCGAACATCGTATCCGGCGTCCATAAAAGGAGAGTCATAAACCGGGTTAAGCCATATTGCGTTACAGCCGAGTCCCTTTACATAATCAAGTTTTTCCGTAATTCCGTTTATGTCACCGATTCCGTCTCCGTTTGAGTCATAAAAGCTTTGCGGATAAATTTCATAAAACACAGCGTCGTTTAGCCACTTTGGCATATAAAACATCCTTTCACAGTAAATTATAGAACAATTTTATCATCTAAATAATAATTTGGCAATATAATTTATTAACATTTTCCTGTCATTTTTCCACAAAAATATACTTGCAAAAAGACGGTATAAATCATAATATGATAATAACTTTGTTTTAGGGGGTAGGAGATTGACAGTTAACCGATTATCGGAAAATACGGTGCTTATTGTTTTATATACAAAGGATATGCATAATCTCTCGCTTGACATTAACGATGATAACAGCGGAGATGAGGCGTTTCGCAAAACAATAACAAAAATTATGAAATATGCATGTGCAAAAGCGGGCGTTGATATTTGTAACCGGAAGGTTGATATAGAGGCTTTGCCGTTTGAAAATGAATGCTATTTGCTTATTACCGTGCATGAAAAAATCCGCCGCAGCTTCAGGAAAAAAAGCACGGGAGAGTGTGTTTGTTATTCCCTCGGCGGCAGCGGAAATTTTCTTGATACGCTGGAGCGCATATACAGACAAAATATATGCTGCAACAAAAATTCGGCGTACCTTTATAATGACAATTATTATATTGTGTTTGATTATCCCAATATACCGAAAAAACTCAAAGTGCTTTTGTCGGAGTATGCGGAAAAAAGTGTTGATAAAATCGAATCTGCAAGGGTAAAAGAAAACGGCAGAGTTATTTGTGCCGACAATGCGATATATCAGATAGGCAGACATTTGGTGTAAGGCTTAATACTCACAAAAACGCTTTCATTTCTCTTAAATTTTCCTCTTCCGTATCCAACATTTTTTTAGCAAGCGTGCTCACATGGGGGTCGTTTCCGTCATAGTTTCTGATATGGCGCGACATTTTGTTTACCCCCATTGTGTTGCCCTTGATCATCATTTCCGCCACATGAGAAGCAGACGGATCTCTTTTGAGGTCGCGGTCGGTAGCGTAGCGTGTCATAGCTTTTGTGACAGGGCTTACATGGCGGATTTCCGCTCCTCGGTTTTTCAGCATATTGTTAGCACAGTGATAAATTTTTCCGTACTTAATAAGCTGTTCGCAAAGCACGCCGTCAACTTTGCTGTCTTTAAGTCTTTTTCGAACGCTTGTAATACCCTGACAGCCCATCTCGGCGTTTTGCAGAACATAAGTAAGCATTTCTACATCATTTATCATATATTTCACCTCTGCCTTTATTATTATCCTAAAAAATTGATTTATTCCTGTTGAAAGATTGTTTAATTTATGTTTTAATATTAAAGGTGATGTTTATGATAAATTCGGCTCTGCATACGGTTGAACTTGATTATAACGAGAACGAAAAAAAGCGAATATGGATATATGTGCCTGCGCATAAGGAGGGGGAGAGGCTGCCGGTTGTCTATATGACAGACGGACAGAATCTTTTTGATGAAGCCTCTACCGCTTACGGAAGCTGGGGCGTTGTTTGTGCTGTTGAAGCTGAAATAAAAAACGGCTCTGCGGGAGCCGTGATAGTGGGTATTGATAACGGAAACGCAAAGCGCGACTGCGAGCTAACACCTGATTGTATCGGTGAAGTACAGCTAAAAGAGCTTTTGTGCGACGACTTTGTGCCCAAAGGAGAAGAGTTTGACAGTTTTTTTGTAAACACTGTGCTTCCGTATGTTGAAACGAATTTTCCCGTAAGATGCGACAAAAACGGGAGAGCGGTCTGCGGCAGCTCGTCGGGAGGTTTAATGTCGTTTTTCAGCGGTATTGAGCACAAGACGTTATTTGGCTTTGTGGGGGCGTTTTCGCCTGCGTTTTTGTGCTATACCGAGGATTCGTGGCGCATGTATCTATCGGATAAGATTACAGGCGGTATGCCCTATCTTTACATTTACACCGGAAACGGCGACGAGCTTGAACAAATGATTTTTCAGAGCGTTGAGCCTATGTACGATTTACTTACCGAAAAAGGTTATCCCTACGATATGCTCAACGAGGTTGTGTTGCTTGAAAACAAGCACAACGAAAAAGCGTGGAAAGAGATTTTTCCCGACTTTCTCCACACATTTTTACATAACGCAAACCTAAAATAAAAAAGGCTGTCCCCGCACTAAAGCAAGAACAACCTTTTGATAAACAATATTTTGTTAAGCGATTATTTCACCGTCAACAGTTCCGCCCAAACCTGCTGCGTTGGACTCGTCGGTGTCAATGTGCATAGCGGGAGCGTAGCTTGGACTTACACGGATTACAACATCCCCGAAAGTTGTTGCCCTGCCCGTGTTTTCGCCGACCTTTACAGATACGATCTGTTTATCTTTAAGGCCAAACTCCTCCGCTGTTTTAGGATCGAGATGAATATGCCTTTTAGCAGCGATAACTCCGCAGTTTATCTCAATTTCACCTGCGGGACCCACGAGCTTGCATCCGGGAGTACCCTCAATATCGCCCGACTCCCTAACGGGAGCGGCAATGCCGAGCTTTCTTGCGTCGGTAAGCGAGATTTCAACCTGATCTGCGCTTCTTTCGGGGCCGAGGATTGACATCTTCATTTCTCCTCTCGGACCTACTACGGAAACCTTTTCAACGCAGGCAAACTGACCCGGCTGGGAAAGATCTTTTTTATTTGTGAGCGCTGCGTCTTTTCCGAAGAGAGCCTCAAGCGTCTCCTTTGTAACATGAACATGATGAGCGGATGTTTCAACCATTATTTTCATCTTATGTAAACCACCATTCATAAATTTTAGCCGTTCGGCTTGACACATATATTTTACTACTAATTTTTACAAAATTCAATGCTTTGTAAACGGAAAGGGAAAATTTTATGTTTAACAACTGGGAAGAATTAAAAAACGCCTGCAAACAATGCCGAAAATGTGAGCTTTGCAAAACAAGGCACAATGTTGTAGTGGGCGTCGGAAACGAAAACGCCGAGGTAATGTTTATCGGAGAGGGCCCCGGAGAGAACGAGGACTTACAGGGAGAGCCGTTTGTCGGCAGGGGAGGAAAGCTATTGGATAAGATGCTGACTGCGGTAGACCTCGACAGAAACAAGAATATTTACATTGCAAATATAGTAAAATGCCGTCCCCCGCAAAACCGTGACCCAAAACCCGAAGAACAGGAGCAGTGCATTGACTGGCTTCGGGCACAGGTTAAGATGATTAACCCAAAAATAATCGTATGTCTCGGAAGAATAGCGGCGGGAAGAATAATCAAGTCGGACATTAAAATCACAAAAGAACACGGTCTGTGGTTTGAAAAGGGCGGAATACAGATGATGGCAATGCTTCACCCCGCGGCTGTGTTGCGTGACCCCAGGAAAAAGCCCGAGGCGTTTGACGACTTTTTAAAACTTCGGGATAAGATAAACGAGATTTGTGATCATACATATTGATATGTCTGTAAGATATTAAATAGATTAATAAACTACGGGTTGATGTAATATCAGCCCCAATAAGATAAAAATCAAAGCAAGCGGCCGAAAGACCGCTTGCTTTTTTCACAGCTATTTTGTTTCAAATGTGAACTTGCCGTCCGCAAAAGAGCATACAACAGATGAATTTTCTTTTATGGTGCCGTCAAGCATTTTTTCCGAAAGAGCGTCTTCAATTTCTGTTTGAATAGCTCTGCGCAGCGGCCTTGCACCGTAATTTTCATCAAAGCCCTTATCCGATATAGCGGAAACCGCATCATCGGTAAATGTTATGTCAATGTTAAGAGCTTTGACTCTCTTTGCGAGAGTATCAAGCATATTTGAAGCAATCTTTATGATTTCTTCCTTTGTCAGCTTGTTGAATACTATGATGTCATCGACACGGTTAAGAAATTCAGGTCTGAAAACATTTCTGAGCTCGCCCATTACAAGTTCCTTGATGTTTTCGCCGCTGTTATCCTTTGAATTTTCATCTTGGCTGAAGCCGAGAGCCTTTTGCTTTTCGGTAATAAGTCTTGCGCCGACATTGGAGGTCATAATGATAACGGTGTTCTTAAAGTCAACCGTTCTGCCCTGAGAATCTGTCAGTCTGCCGTCCTCAAGTATCTGAAGAAGCATATTGAATACATCGGGGTGAGCTTTTTCAATTTCATCAAATAGCACTACCGAATATGGTTTTCTCCTTACTTTTTCGGTAAGCTGACCGCCCTCTTCAAATCCTACATATCCGGGCGGTGAACCGATGAGCTTGGAAACCGTGTGCTTCTCCATGTATTCACTCATATCAAGACGCAGCATTGCGTTTTCGTCGCCGAACATCGCCTGAGCAAGCGCCTTGCAAAGCTCTGTTTTACCTACGCCCGTAGGGCCGAGGAAGATAAACGAGCCGACAGGGCGTTTCGGGTCTTTAAGACCTACTCTGCCTCTTCTTATTGCCCTTGATATTGCGCTTACTGCCTCATCCTGTCCGATAACACGCTCGTGCAGAACTTTTTCCATATTGAGCAGACGATCGCTTTCCTCTTTGGTAAGCTGTACAACAGGCACGCCCGTCCAATCGGAAACTATTTTCGCAATGTCCTCCGCGGTTACTTCGCCGCTGCACGTTTTTTGCTTTTCCTGCCACTGCTTTTTTGCTTCGTCAAGCTTTGCCTGTACCTGCTTTTGTTCGTCACGCAGCTTTGCGGCACGCTCGAAGTCCTGCTCGTTTACTGCGCTCGCCTTTTCTTTTTCAAAATCAGCTATTGAATCTTCAAGCGATTTTATATCGGGCGGCGATGTAAGAGAAGCAAGCCTTACCTTTGATGCACCCTCATCAATAAGGTCAATCGCCTTATCGGGGAGGTATCTGTCTGCAATATAGCGTGATGACAGATTAACCGCAGCGTTTATCGCTTCGTCTGTAATCTTTACCTTGTGGTGAGCCTCATAGCTGTCACGCAAGCCTTTAAGAATTTCGATTGCCTGTTCAGGCGTAGGCTCGCCTACCTTTACGGGCTGAAAACGGCGCTCCAAAGCGGCGTCTTTTTCGATATACTTTCTGTATTCGTTGAGCGTTGTTGCGCCTATTACCTGAAAGTCACCTCTTGCAAGCGACGGTTTCAAAATATTTGCGGCGTCTGCACTTCCCTCAGCGGCGCCCGCACCTACAATTGTATGAAGCTCATCTATGAACAAAATTGTGTTCTTCGACTTTTTGACTTCGTCAATAGCGGCCTTAATTCTTTCCTCAAAATCGCCCCTGTATTTTGCACCTGCTATCATACCTGTCAGATCAAGGCTTACAACCTTTTTATCTTTTAGTATTTCAGGTACATTTCCGTTTGCAATTTCAAGAGCAAGACCCTCTGCTACCGCAGTTTTACCTACGCCCGGCTCGCCGATAAGAACGGGATTGTTCTTTGTGCGGCGCGACAAAATCTGGATAACACGCTCTATTTCTTTTTCTCTGCCTATTACAGGGTCAATCTCTCCGTTTTTAGCGGCCTTTGTTAAATCTCTGCCGAATTTTTCAAGTGCAGAGCCGTCCTGTTCGTTCGCACCGTTATCGGAATAACCGCCGTTTCCGTCAAAGCCGTTTTCCTGAACCCCTCTTTGAAGTCCGCCGGCTATTGCCTGTGCTATCGCGTGTTCGCTTACTCCGAGCTCGTGCAGATATGCTACCGCATAGCTGTCGCTTTCCGAAATAACCGCCAAAAGCAAATGTTCCGTGCCGACATAGTTACTGCCCATTCTTGCCGAAGTGAGCATTGCTGATTTAAGCACACGCTTCGTTCTCGGTGTAAAGTCATCGGCAGTCAATACAGATGTAGTCTGGTTAGCCTCCTGAGCGCTTATTTTTTCTTTGAGGGCTTCTATGGTTATACCGCATTGCTTAAGAGCCGCTGCGGCAACTCCGGTGCCCTCGCTGATAAGACCCAGGAGTATGTGTTCGGTTCCGACATAGTTGTGACCCATATCCTGTGCGGATTCAATGGCGAGGTTAAGAGCCTTATTTGCTTTTTGTGTAAATCCTCTGAATTCATACATAGTCATTACCCTCTTTCACTGTCTTTTAATTGTCTATTTTGAAAGTTTCGCTCTTATGAGTTTTGCCCTTTCTATATCTCTGTCGTGCGCCGACAGATTTTTGTTGAGAGTTACCGTCAAAGTCGCAGGCTCAACGGCAATCATCAGCTCGTCAATTTCGTGAGCCGTACAGTCGGTTATCTGACCGGAAGCTATGCCGAGTCTGACATTTGAAAGCAGCTTCAATGCTTCGTCGTGAGATATAACGAGAGCGGAACGCAATACGCCGAGACTTCTGCTTATTGTATCCTGAACATCAATACTTGAGCAAAGACGTTCTCTTGCCTGATTTTCCTGCGAAATAAGCTGTTGAGTAATATTTTTCAGATTTTCAATAGCCGCTTTTTCGGATATTCCCAGCGTAACCTGGTTTGAAAGCTGATACAATGCACCCTTCGGCTCGGTGCCTTCACCGTGTGCCCCGCGTATAGTAAGACCGAGCTTTGAGAGATTACTTGCGATTCTGCTGATCGCTCTGCTCTTTTCAAGGGCAGGAAGGTGCAGCATAACCGACGCTCTCATACCCGTGCCGAGGTTTGTGGGGCATTGCGTAAGGTAGCCGAGCTTTTCGTCAAAAGCAAAGTCGAGGCTTTCGTCGAGCAATGTATCAAGCTTGTCGGCAGTATCATACGCTTCTTCAAGCGAAAGACCCTTGCTTATCACCTGAAGTCTTATATGATCTTCTTCGTTAATCATAATGCTTACGGCTTCATCTTTGCTTATCAACAGCCCGCGTCCGTCGGCATCGCTGATAAATTCAGGGCTGACAAGCCTTTTTTCCACAAGCGAAACGCTTTGTGATGAAGTAAGTTCGCTCATTCTGATAAAGTTAAAATCCGATGCTATCGAGCTGTTGCTTTTTTGGATTGCGTCCTTTACCTTTTCGATTACCTTTTCTTTACCCTGAGTGCTTAATTTACAAGGAAACGGAAAGTCTTTCAGGTTTCTTGCAAGTCTGATTCTTGTGGAAATTACTACATCGTTACTCATGATTATGCCTCCATTTCCTTGATTTTATCTCTCAGCTCTGCCGCAAGTTCAAAGTTTTGTTCCGAAACCGCCTTGTCAAGCTCCGCTTTAAGATTCTTGATTTTATCTTCTTTTGTTTCCTCTGCGGGCTTTTTCTCCTTAGCCTTTCGAGCAAGAGAGCTGTTTTTGCCGCAATGGGTTGTGTTTCCGTGAATACGCCTTATCGACGGGAACAACTCGTCTGCGAAAACATCATAGCAGTTTGCGCATCCCACATGACCCGACTTTGCAATATCCGAATAGGTACTTCCGCAAAACTCGCATCTTGTCGCCTGTGTTCTTGCGGGCAAAACATTTCCGAAAAAGCTTCCGAGAAAATTTGAAAATTCGCTTTCCATATCTCCGAAAATGTTGGTATAACCCATTTTCTTTGCACATTCGCTGCAAAGGTCGTACTCCTTGAATTCTCCGTTTATAACTGTTTTTACATGTGTATTAGCATTGTTAGCTCCGCATTTTTGACATTTCATAAATAAAACCTCCGTTCAATTTCTATTGAAGAGTTAAGAGCATATTTTTAAATAAATCCGCCCTTACTGCGTCTCTTTTATCCTGCTCAACCTTTGAGAGCGTCCTGTCTGAAAGAGCCGTCGCAATAATTTTTGCCGACGACAGTTCAAGCATTTTTCGCCCGAGCATATTTCTGAGCATTATTTCTGCCGTTGCCTTGTCAAGAGAAGAGCCCACCGAATTTATTATATGCATAATTGCTGTGCCTCTATCCGTCTTAACACGGCTTATTCGGATATATCCTCCGCCGCCCCTGCGGCTTTCTACCATATATCCCTGTTCCGGGGTAAACCTTGATGTAATAACATAGTTTATCTGGCTCGGAACACATCCGAGATTGCCTGCAAGCTCGTTTCGCTGTATCTCAGCGCTTCCGTTTTGCTCATCAAGCATCTGGATTATGTACTGAGCTACCAAATCACTCATTCTCATATTATCGCCTCTGTTCTATCGCAACTCCGCTTAAAATCACGGGGAAGCAAACCCTGTATTAAGGTCGTCCGTATGACTTCTGTTTGTCTTTTTCTGACCTTTGATTAAATTATAAGGTCAAAGTCAGTTAAAGTCAAAGTCAAATAAAGTCAAATTTAAGATTATTTTCTTTGCTATTCTCTGTTTTTCTCGTGTATTCTCTTTTTTACTCAATTTTTAAATTTTTTTGACTTTTTTAAATTCTTATTATACAATCTAGATAAAATACAAATACGGAGGAAGTAATGACTCATTATATGAAGCTTTGTCCGGAACCGTTTGAAATGGTGTACTCCGGTGAAAAAACAATTGAATTAAGACTTAACGATGATAAAAGAAAAGTAATAAGCATAGGTGATACAATTATTTTTACCAATACAGAGAATGAAAATAAACAAATTGCGGCAACAGTTTTAAAATTGCATAGATTTGGCAGTTTTAAAGAACTGTATAACAGTTTGCCCCTGTTGAAATGCGGCTACACCTGCGAAAATTTAAGTATGGCAAAACCTGAGGATATGTATTCTTATTATACAAAGGAACTCGAGGAAAGACACGGCGTATTAGGTATAGAATTGGAAGTAGATTTCTTGATTGATGATTGTACTGACCGTGAAGGTAATTACATTTGTGACAGTCTTGTAAAATACAATTTGTCACAAGTACCTGCAACGCAGGAAAAACATTTTGAAAACATAAGCAAAAAAATATTGAGCAATAACGGTGATATTATTGCTGGTTGCATTGCAAAAATGTACTGTTGGCATGTTTTGTATATTGATATTCTTTGGGTAGACAGGAATTATCGAAGACACGGATTAGGGTCTAAATTGTTAAATTATATTGAAAAAATTGCAAAAGAAAAAGGATGTTACCTTGTTCATCTTGATACTTTTGATTTTCAGGCTAAAAACTTCTATATAAAACACGGTTATGAGATTTTCGGAGTATTAAATGATTGTCCGAGAGACCATTGCAGATACTATCTTCAAAAAAGGTTATAATGAAGTATAAAGTTTCAGAGTTTATTTTAAAAAATGTTAAAAATATTCCATAAAATACCTTGTCTTATAATTGAAATTTCGCTATATTTTTCAGAATAAATTATTTTGGGAAAGAAACAATATTAAAGCAGGTAATAACCATTGCAAAGTTTTTGATTTTCTTTTAAAAATCAGTTTTGCTTATAATATAAAATGTAAAGGGAGATTTTAGATATGAAGGCAACAGGTATTGTAAGAAGAATAGATGATTTGGGAAGGGTAGTAATACCGAAGGAAATCCGCCGCACCCTGAGAATCAGAGAAGGAGACCCGCTTGAGATATACACGGCAACGGACGGAGAGGTTATTTTTAAAAAATATTCGCCCGTAGGCGAGATGTCTGAATTTGCAAGTCAGTACGCCGATGTACTGTCACGAATCAGCTCATTGCCCACCCTCATATGCGATAAGGATCATGTGATTGCCGCAGCGGGAGTTTCAAAACGAGAATTCCTTGAGCGCAGAGTAAGCACGGTTTTGGAAAATTATATGGAGAGCAGAAAAAGCTATTGTGCAACACAGCAAAATGCGGGCGATATTCAACCCGTTGAGGGTGTTGAAAACTCGGCAGCCGTAATATATCCTATTATTGCAGCAGGAGATGTAACGGGAGCGGTAGTTATGCTTTCTTCCGACAGTATGAAGGTTCCGTCGGGGACTGAAATAAAACTTGCGCAGTCGGCGGCGGCATTTT
Source organism: uncultured Ruminococcus sp. (assembly GCA_944415425.1). Classification (GTDB taxonomy): domain Bacteria; phylum Bacillota; class Clostridia; order Oscillospirales; family Acutalibacteraceae; genus Ruminococcoides. The sequence continues at coordinate 38,591 of CALYBP010000009.1, forward strand.
TAGGAAAACAAATGGAAGAGTAACTTTTGTGTTACTGAATTTTTATAAAGGATTTCTTTAAATATCAATAATAATATCATTTTAAACAGTCAGCCTGCACGGATTTGTGCGGGCTGTTTTTTTTATATACAGTAATCCCTAAGAATTTGGTGTGCAGGGAAGGCTTGATAACATCAGCCGGTCTGCCCGGATTGCGTGTCGAGGCACTCGATTTTTCATTTGATAGGAAAGCACGCGAAAACGGTCGGGCAGAGAAGATTAGATAATATGCGCCTGTCTGCCCGAATTGCGTGTCGAGACACTCGAATTTTAATGCTTTAAATTGATTTTTGTAACTTTTTACACAATAAGCACCTGTTCTTTTTGTAATTATTATATAACCCTATAAAAGTATAAAAAACGCTAAAAACACATTGACAAATATTTAACAATCGTGCTAAAATGGTATCAATCGAGATAAGCTTATCGATAATAAAAAGTTTTGAAAGGATCCTTAACGATGAAGAAAATCATATGTGCCTTGCTGGCGTGTACACTCTGCGCTTCGGTATCCGTAGGTTTATCCGGATGCGGCTGTTCGGATAATACACAGGAACAACAGCCCGGATATGTAGTAACGGCAACAGAGCCGGATCTTAAAAGTGATGAATTCGGTTTCTTTATAATTAATAAAGACCAAGTAATGCTCACCGAGTATCTCGGTACGGCAAAGGATGTAAAAATTCCCGAAAGCTATGAAAATTACAAGGTTACTGTAATCGGCCACAGCGTTTTCAGCCGCAAGGGAATTACAAGTGTTGAAATTCCCGATACGGTAAGAGAAATTCAGGACTATGCGTTTGCGAGCAACAGAGAGCTCAAAAGCGTAAAGCTTCCGAGCAGTCTTAAAATCATCGGCGTTAACGCATTTTTCAGTTGTACGGCACTTGAGAGTATAGAGCTTCCGGAATCTCTTGAAGAAATCGGAGTTTACGCATTTTGCGGCTCGGGTCTTAAAAGCGTAGAAATTCCTAAGAGCACAACGCTTACAAAGCTTGACCGTTATGTGTTCTATCAGTGCCCCGACCTCAAAGAAGTTCATATGCCGTCAACAATAACAAATATTGCGGATGATACTTTTAACGAGTGTCCTGACGATATGGTAATGTACGCACCGTCGGGTTCATATTCACAGAACTATGCAAAAACACACGATATTGAATTTAAAGAGAGCAAATAAGTTTAAAGTAAATAAAACAGTAAATTTTAAATTTCTTTAAAACCAATAAGTTATCATTTTCAGCTTTGCTGAATCTAATATAATTTGCAAGATAAGAGGTAGATTTAATGAGTACAAAAGAGTATCCGATTGTAGACAACGCAGAATCATTTGAAGCTGTCCTCGCAAAAGTAAAAGAGGCAGAAAAGATTTTTGCTACCTACACACAAGAGCAGGTTGACAAGATTTTTCTCGCAGCTGCTTCCGCAGCCAATAAGATGAGAATCCCGCTTGCCAAGATGGCTGTTGAAGAAACAGGCATGGGCGTAGTTGAGGACAAGGTAATCAAGAATCATTTTGCTTCCGAGTACATTTACAACGCTTACAAGAATGTAAAGACTTGCGGCGTTCTTGAAGAGGATAAGGCTTATGGCATTAAGAAAATCGCAGAGCCTATCGGTGTTATCGGTGCCGTAATTCCTACAACAAACCCGACTTCAACCGCAATATTTAAGACGCTTGTATGTCTTAAAACCCGTAACGGTATCATTATAAGCCCGCATCCCCGTGCAAAGAAGAGCACAATTGAGGCTGCAAAGGTTGTTTTGGAGGCTGCTGTTGAAGCAGGCGCTCCTGAGGGCATTATCGGATGGATTGACATTCCGTCGCTTGAGCTTACAAATATGCTCATGCAGGAAGCTGACTGCATCCTCGCAACAGGCGGTCCCGGAATGGTTAAGGCAGCTTACTCATCAGGTAAGCCTGCACTCGGCGTTGGCGCAGGTAACACTCCTGCTATTATTGACGAGTCAGCAGATGTTCTTCTTGCAGTTAACTCAATTATTCACTCAAAGACTTTTGACAACGGTATGATTTGTGCTTCGGAGCAGTCAGTAATCGTTGACAAAAAGATTTACAACAAGGTTAAAAAAGAGTTTAAGGCTCGCGGCTGTTACTTCCTCAATGCTGATGAAACAGAAAAGGTTAGAAAGACTATGATAATCAACGGTGCGCTCAATGCGAAGATCGTTGGCCAGAAGCCCGTTACAATTGCAGGCCTTGCAGGTGTGACGGTTCCCGAAGAAACAAAGGTTTTGATCGGTGAGGTTGAGTCCGTTGACATCAGCGAGGAATTTGCTCACGAGAAGCTTTCTCCCGTGCTTGCAATGTACAAGGCAGAAAACTTTGAAGACGCTATTGCAAAGGCTGAGCAGCTCGTTGCAGACGGTGGTTACGGTCACACATCTTCTCTTTATGTTGACGCTGTCAATGAAAGAGAAAAGATTGACGAGTTTGCTTCACACATGAAGACTTGCCGTATTCTTGTTAATACTCCTTCATCTCAGGGTGGTATCGGTGACCTCTACAACTTTAAACTTACACCTTCACTCACACTCGGCTGCGGCTCATGGGGCGGCAACTCAGTATCTGAGAACGTAGGCTGTAAGCACCTTATCAACATTAAGACAGTAGCCGAGAGGAGAGAGAATATGCTTTGGTTCAGAGCACCTGAGAAGGTATATATGAAGAAGGGCTGTATGCCTGTGGCTCTTCAGGAGCTTAAAGATGTTATGGGCAAGAAGAGAGCCTTTATCGTAACAGACTCCTTCCTTTATAAAAATGGCTATACTAAGCCCATCACAGATAAACTTGATGAAATGGGCATTGTTTATACAACATTTGCTGATGTTGAGCCGGATCCGTCACTGCTTTCAGCACAGAAGGGTGCAGAGGCAATGAGAAAATTTGAGCCTGATGTAATCATCGCGCTCGGCGGCGGTTCAGCAATGGACGCAGGTAAGATTATGTGGGTACTCTATGAGCATCCCGAAGCTGACTTTATGGATATGGCTATGCGTTTCAGCGATATTCGTAAGAGAGTTTATACATTCCCGAAGATGGGTGAAAAGGCATACTTCATCGCTGTACCTACATCATCAGGTACAGGTTCCGAGGTAACACCTTTCGCAGTTATCACAGACCAGAACACAGGCGTTAAGTATCCGCTTGCCGACTACGAGCTTATGCCTAATATGGCAATCGTTGACGCTGACAATATGATGAGCGGTCCTAAGGGACTTACATCTGCTTCAGGTATTGACGCTGTTACACACGCACTTGAGGCTTATGCTTCAATGATGGCTACCGACTTCACAGACGGCCTTGCTCTTCGTTCACTTGAACTTATCTTCAAATATCTTCCCGCTTGCTATGACAACGGTATGAACGAACCTGTTGCCCGTGAGAAAGTTGCACACGCTGCTACAATGGCAGGTATGGCATTTGCTAACGCATTCCTCGGTGTATGTCACTCAATGGCTCACAAACTCGGTGCTTTCCATCATCTTCCCCACGGTATAGCTAATGCTCTTATGATCGAGCAGGTTATTCGCTTTAACTCTGCTGAAACTCCCGCAAAGATGGGTACATTCCCGCAGTACGATCATCCCAAGACTCAGGCTCGTTATGCTGAAATTGCTAAGTTCCTCGGACTTGCAGGTAAGAATGACGCAGAGAGCGTTGAAAACCTCATCAAGGCTATCAACGACCTCAAGGCAAGAGTCGGTATCAAGAACTCCATTAAGGAATACGGTATTGATGAAACTGACTTCCTTAACAGACTTGACGATATGGTTGAGCAGGCATTTGATGATCAGTGCACAGGTGCTAACCCGAGGTATCCGCTCTTTAAGGAAATCAAGCAGATGTACCTCAACGCTTACTACGGCAACAACAGCGAAACTGTTTGATGCTAACTGCTTAGGGTACAGACTGAAAATTTCATAAAGTGATATATTGCTGAATCAGCACATTGAATATCAAAATAGTTTTATATTATGAGCCGCAGTTACTTGCGGCTCATTTTGGTATAATTTATTTAATTTGCAATTTATAGACTGAATATATTATCAATTTAGAGTTAAATTTTATTTTATAAAGGCTCTGTCACAACAAATGGTTGATTTTTGACGAGAAATAGCGTATAATAATAGTAAGAAACAGTACCACCG